>NZ_JAHBDB010000066.1:0-183927 GCF_019956105.1 Pseudomonas sp. BF-RE-25 | reverse complement strand
CGGCTTGCCGGCGATGGCTATCTCAAGGACGCCATCGCCGGCAAGCCGGCTCCTACAAGTACCTCCAGAGCAATGAATCGGGGGCGTCATAGCCTTTGGCTCAACGTGATGAGCTGTGGGTAGACGAGTTTCCAGACCGTAACAAACAGACCAGTCCTGAAATGCTGTAGGCAAAAACGCTGACTCATGAAGGCCACTGCGCGATTAGACTTCAAGGTTAAATTTTAGCTACAACCGAAAGTCCAAGACCCTGCAAAAATGCCGGAAACGCCCGGCATTCAAGGCCAGGGCCCGCCTCCTAAAGTTCGACCTCCTGAAAAACGAGGTCGTACTCAATGCCCAAGCCTTACCCTCATCGCCCGCACCGAATCGCGTTGGCGGTCGCCCTCACACTCGGCAGCATCGAGTTGTCCATGGCTCAGCAAGCGGAGCTCGATACCGTTATCGAAGCCCCCACCAAGAAGGCTCGTGCAACGCCTTGGCCTAAAAGAGATGACCTTCTGGCGATCAAGAATTTCATTGGCCCTATGTCGCATGCCGTCAACGCCGCTGCGCCTGAGCCGATAGAATCGTCCATTCCGGTGGTATCCGCACCACCGGCTCCAGAACCTGTGGATCTTTACGCAGACCTCTACGAGTTTCCCGAAACTCCCAACGATTCACGCTTACCAAACCTGCCCGAAAAAGTCGCAGAGCGCATCGCCGCTGAGCCGGTCATCAATGACCTGTTAGCGATCGGAGAATTGATCCCTGTTATGGATCAGCATGATCAGGCGCACGAGAGACCTGACTCCCCCTCCGAAACCGTGGACGAAGACTACTTCCCAACATTCGAGGATTTTTCAAAAGCCAACACTACCAAGCACACTACTGCGTCAGGACAGTACGCAAGCATTGACGGCGTCTCGCTGGAGCTGGGGGGTGAAGATGACCTGTTGATACTCAACAAGAGCGCCAGTTTTTCAGGGGAAATACAAGGCGGTGGCGGGGACAACGTCATACTCCTGGACTCACCCGCAGGCGGCATACTAGGCCAGACCCGTAACTTCCTTGGGTTGCGAGTTGCACAGGGTGCCTGGTCTTTGACCGGCACAGGTGACTTTGACGTAGGAGCAGAAGTGTTGAACGGTGCGAAGCTGTTCAACATGGGCAGTATCGCGGGGGATGTCGACGTTTCCGAGGGCGGCACCTACGGTGGGCACGGTGAAGTTCGCGACCTGTTCGTAGAGGGCACGTTAATGGTCACTGAGGCGCTGGGGGCGCCCCACGTCAAAGGAGAACTGACCCTCACGGAAGACGCCACACTGTCCTACAGGGTAACTGCCGTCGGTAAAATGCCGACCATTGTTGTCGACGATGTAGCAGAGCTTCAGAACGCCTCTCTGAATCTCGTCGCCCTGCCGGGCAGCTATTCCACCAGCAACGTATACACCCTGCTCCAAGCCAGCAAAGTGGACGGCAAGTTCGATCATGTCACCAGCAATCTGGCATACCTGACTCCAAAACTATTCCAGTCCGAAACAGAAGTGATGCTGCAATACGCTCGCAATGAATTGCCACTGGATTACTTCGCCCTCGACAACAACAGCGAGAACTTTGCCCTGAGTGTTGTGGAGCCTGCCGCCTCGGCAAATACCGCCATTGCCGCCCTGCTCGGTTCGACCGTGGATACTGCGGCCAATGCCCTCGATCAACTCTCTGGTTACAGCACCGCCAATCTCGCCAAGACAACGCTGAACAGCGACGCTCCGGTGAGCGCCAGCATGCTTTCGGCCATGCGTCAGTTGGATAACGCCTATAGCAAACCCGGCAGGCGAAGCAGCTCACCTCGTCTGGCTGCCGGTAGCGAAAACGAAGGCAGAGTCTGGCTGCAAGCGCTGGGGCACGGTGGAAAAGTGGATCGTGATTATGACGCTCTGCAACATTCCACCAAGGGTCTGGTAATAGGCGCAGATTGGAGAATTGATGAGGAATGGCACCTGGGTGTGATCGGCGGCAAATCCGACACTCGCCTGGATAGCCGCACACTCGATGGTCGCCTCGATAGCTGGCATTTGGGGGCCTATGCACTGCGCCAGAATGGACCGATGTCGCTTCGTATGGGGCTCTCCCATAGCAGCCACGATGGCAGCACTAAACGTCGAGTAGCCTTCAATGGATTCAGCGACAACCCCAAAGGTCAGTACGACGCCAATACGCAGCAAGCCTTTGCGGAAGTGGGTTACAACGTGGGTCGCGACGTCTATACCATCGAGCCGTTCGCCAGCCTCGGCTATCAACGCTATCAACGCGACAGCTATACGGAAAAAGGTGGGGACGCGACCCTGAAAGTCTTGGGACAAACGCGGAACAACGTCAACAGTACCTTCGGCCTGCGCGTGGCGAAGCTCAACACGCTGAACAACGGAATCAAGTTGACCCCACATTTGAGCGCTGGCTGGAAACATACCTATGGAGAGGTCTTAAGCCACACCCGGCAAAAACTGGCGACCGGAGGCACGCGTTTCACCGTGGAAGGTGCGCCGCTGGATCGCAACAGCGTGAAGCTCGATGCCGGGCTCGACCTGTCGCTTTCGGCGCGGCATACGCTGGGCGTTGGCGTCACCGGGGAGATCGGCACCGACAGCCGAAATCATGGCGTCACGGGCCAATGGCGAATGACCTTCTAACCCCCCACAAATCCCGGGCGAAAAAAAAGGGGAGCACATGCCCCCCCGAGGTTTAAAGCGTTGTATCGAGGCTGTTAACTCAGCCTTCGATCTCGATCAGGATTTCGCCCGGGTTGACCCGGTCGCCCTTGGCCACGTGGATGGCGGTGACTTTGCCGGCGATGGCCGCCTGCACTTCGGTTTCCATCTTCATCGCTTCGGTGATCAGCACGGCCTGGCCGGCTTTAACAACGTCGCCTTCCTTGACCAGCACGTCGACGATGTTGCCCGGCATGGTGGTGCTGACGTGGCCCGGCGCAGTGGCTTGTTTGCGCTTGCTGCTGCCGCCGCTGACGAATTCGTTGAGTGGTTCGAACACCACTTCTTCCGGCATGCCGTCGATGGACAGGTAGAAGTGACGCTTGCCTTCAGCCTTGACGCCGACACCCGTGATGTCGACGCGGTAGGTTTCGCCGTGGACGTCGATGACGAACTCGGTAGGCACGCCTTCGCCGCCGACAGAGGCTACGCCGCCCGCTTCCGGAATCGGCAACAGCACTTCCGGAGTGAGGGTGCCGGCAGCGCGTTCCTCGAGGAATTTGCGGCCGATGTCCGGGAACATCGCGTAGGTCAGCACGTCTTCTTCAGACTTGGCCACGGCGCCGATTTCGGCACGCAGCTTGGTCATTTCCGGCTTGAGCAGGTCAGCCGGACGAACGTCGATCACTTCTTCGCTGCCGATGGCCTGGCGACGCAGTTTTTCGTTTACGGTGCCTGGCGCCTTGCCGTAGCCGCCTTGCAGGTAGAGCTTCACTTCGTTGGTGATGGTCTTGTAGCGCTCACCGGCCAGCACGTTGAAGAATGCCTGGGTGCCAACGATCTGCGAGGTCGGGGTTACCAGCGGCGGGAAACCGAGGTCTTCACGAACGCGCGGGATTTCGGCCAGCACTTCGCTCATGCGGTTCAGAGCGCCCTGCTCTTTGAGCTGGTTGGCGAGGTTGGAGATCATGCCGCCCGGCACCTGGTTGACTTGCACGCGGGTGTCGACGGCGGTGAATTCGCTTTCGAACTGGTGGTACTTCTTGCGCACGGCGTAGAAGTACAGACCGATCTCTTGCAGCAATTCCAGGTTCAGGCCGGTGTCGAATTCGCTGCCTTTAAGGGCGGCGACCATCGACTCGGTGCCAGGGTGGCTGGTGCCCCAAGCGAAGCTGGAGATCGCGGTGTCGATGTGGTCGGCACCGTTTTCGATGGCCTTCATCTGGCACATCGCAGCCAGGCCAGCGGTGTCGTGCGAGTGAATGAACACTGGCAGCGACTGCTCGGCTTTCAGTGCCTTGACCAGTTCGCCTGTGGCATATGGGGTCAGCAGGCCGGCCATGTCCTTGATTGCCACCGAATCGCAACCCATGGCTTCCATTTGCTTGGCCTGGTTCACGAATGCCTCGATGGTGTGCACCGGGCTGGTGGTGTAGGCGATGGTGCCCTGGGCGTGTTTGCCGGCGGCTTTCACCGCTTCGATGGCCACGCGCAGGTTACGCACGTCGTTCATGGCGTCGAAGATACGGAACACGTCGATGCCGTTGACCGCCGCCTTGGCGACGAAGGCTTTGACCACGTCGTCACTGTAATGGCGGTAGCCCAGCAGGTTCTGGCCACGCAGCAGCATTTGCAAACGGGTGTTAGGCAACGCCGCGCGCAATTGGCGCAGACGCTCCCACGGGTCTTCTTTGAGGAAGCGTACGCAGGCGTCGAACGTCGCGCCGCCCCAGCATTCCAGCGACCAGTAGCCGACTTTGTCGAGCTTGTCGCAGATCGGCAGCATGTCTTCGGTGCGCATGCGGGTGGCGAGCAGCGATTGGTGGGCGTCGCGCAGGATTGTGTCGGTAACGTGGATTTGCTTGCTCATTGTTCTATTCCTCACAGGCCTGCGTGGGCGGCGATGGCGGCGGCGATGGCCAGGGCCAGCTCTTCGGGTTTGCGCTTGATCGAGTAATTGGTCAGTTCAGGGTGGCTTTCAACGAAGCTGGTATTGAACTGGCCGCTACGGAATTCCGGGTTACGCAGGATTTCCTGGTAGTACGCGGCGGTGGTCTTGACCCCTTGCAGACGCATGTCGTCGAGGGCGCGCAAGCCACGGTCCATTGCCTCTTCCCAGGTCAGCGCCCACACCACCAGTTTCAGACACATGGAGTCGTAGAACGGCGGAATGGTGTAGCCGGTGTAGATCGCCGTATCGGTACGCACGCCTGGACCGCCGGGGGCGTAGTAACGGGTGATCTTGCCGAAGCTCGGCAGGAAGTTGTTTTTCGGGTCTTCGGCGTTGATCCGGAATTGCAGCGCGAAACCGCGGTGCTGGATGTCTTCCTGTTTCACCGAAAGCGGCAGGCCGGACGCGATGCGGATCTGCTCACGCACGATGTCGATGCCGGTGATTTCTTCGGTGATGGTGTGTTCCACCTGCACCCGGGTGTTCATCTCCATGAAGTACACCTCGCCCTCGGCGAGCAGGAACTCCACGGTGCCGGCGTTCTCGTAACCCACTGCCTTGGCTGCGCGCACCGACAGATCGCCGATGTAGGCGCGCTGTTCCGGGGTCAGTTGCGGGCTCGGGGCGATTTCGATGAGCTTCTGGTTGCGACGCTGGATCGAGCAGTCACGCTCGAACAGGTGCACCACATTGCCAAAGCTGTCGCCGAGGATCTGCGCTTCGATGTGTTTCGGGTTGACGATGCATTTTTCCAGGAACACTTCCGCCGAACCGAAGGCCTTGGTGGCTTCGGAAATGACTCGAGGGAATGCTTGCTCAAGTTCTTCTCGGCTGTCGCAGCGACGGATACCACGGCCACCACCACCGGAAGTCGCCTTGAGCATCACCGGATATCCGATGCGGTCGCCTTCGACCAAGGCTTCGGCGATGTCCGCGACGTTGCCCTCGGTACCCGGGGTGACGGGTACACCAGCCTTGATCATGCTGCGACGGGCTTCAGTCTTGTCGCCCATGCGGCGAATCACTTCAGCCGATGGACCGATGAACTTGATGCCGCGTTCTGCGCAGATGTCTGCCAGCTCAGCGTTTTCCGAAAGGAAACCGTAGCCGGGATGCAACGCATCACAACCGGTTTCTACTGCCAGATTCACCAGCTTGCGCGCATTCAGGTAACCGGCCAGTGGCTCGGCACCGATGCTGTGGGCTTCATCCGCACGCTTCACATGCAAGGCATGGCGGTCGGCGTCGGAATAGATCGCAACCGAGCGAATGCCCATCTCGGCGCAGGCTCGCACGATTCGTACGGCAATCTCACCACGGTTGGCGATCAGGATCTTTGTTATCACTTGGAGTTTCCCTTGAGCCGGTGGTACCCACGACCTGCTAGACCAGGTCGACGCGTGACCAAATGTTTCAATTCAGTCGCAGACCCACACTATCCCCCGCAAGGGATTAACAAAAATGATTAATTATTGGGTCAGGCATAAGTAAAGACTTATAGTTGATGCATCAGCCTGCGGCGGGAGCTTTCAGATAATGCGTAAGTCATTGATGCGTATGACATTGCGTCAATTGCAGATCTTCAATGAGGTCTGTGATTTACGGTCTTACAGCCGTGCGGCGGACGAAATGTCGCTCACACAACCTGCCGTGAGCCTGCAGATTCGTCAACTTGAGGAGCTGATTGGTCAGCCTTTGTTCGATTACGTCGGCAAAAAACTCTACATGACCGAAGCGGCTGAAGCGCTTCAGCGGGCCAGCCGGGATATTTTCGGGCGCCTGGAAAACCTCGACATGCAGCTGTCGGACATGCAGGGATCACTGCAGGGGCAACTGAAACTGGCGGTGGAATCCAGCGCCAAGTATTTCGTGCCGCACCTGTTTGCCGCGTTCAAGCGCCAGCATCCGGAAGTGAACCTGCAACTGACGGTGGTCAACCGTGGGCAAGTGATCCGCCGTCTCTCCGACAACCGCGACGACCTGGTGATCATGTCCATGGTGCCGCAGGACATGGGGCTGGAGTTCCTGCCGTTCCTCAACAATCCAATCGTGGCCGTGGCGCCGCCGGATCATCCGCTGTGCCATATGGGACCGTTGCGCTTGCAGGACCTCGAACCCTACACGCTGCTATTGCGCGAGCCCGGCTCGGGTACGCGACTGGCGTGCGAAGAGTATTTCAAAGAGAAGCGCGTGCATTTCAACCAGACCCAAGAGGTCTCATCGGCTGAAGCCCAGCGTGAATGCGTGCTGGCGGGTCTGGGCGTCGCGCTGTTGACGCGCCACGCCCTGAACCTGGAGTTGGCGACCGGCGGACTGATCGAGTTACCGGTCGAAGAACTGCCACTGTTTCGCAGCTGGTGCCTGGTGCAGGCCAAGGCCAAACGGCTGTCGCCGGTGGCCCACGCATTCCTTGCGTTTATCCGCAGCGAACGGGTGCAGATCAGCGCCCTGGTTGAGCGTTTCGACGGGAAGTTGCGGGAGCTGCCTGCCAGTAGTTGAGTTCCAGCTCGGGAAAATCACCGATCTCGGCCAGCAACTGACGGCGTTCGCAGCGATCTTCGATAGCGCGGCGAAATTCCATGCGGCGCTGGTCTTCTTGCTGACGACGGGTTTTGACGGCGCTGTTGCGTTCTTCGTAGGGCTGGGCCATTTCGAGTCTCCCAAGGCGATTACGGGAGTTACAGGATGGGCGCGAGGGATGACGGTTTGGCGGCTTGTGCGTTACAGGCAGATGAAAGTTGTCATGTTTGAGGACGCCTTCGCGGGCAAGCCTCGCTCCTACAGGGTATGTGTAATTTGTAGGAGCGAGGCTTGCCCGCGAAGACGCCCTCAAGACGAATCAGTCGTCCAGGGCTTTCACCGATTTGGGCGACAACCGCAAGCTGCGCAGGCTGCGCTTGACGCTCTTGAGGTGGTTGACCAGGCTCGGCCCGCGCGCCATGGCCACGCCCATCGCCAACACATCGATAACCACCAAATGAGCGATGCGCGAGGTCAGCGGTGTATAGATTTCGGTGTCTTCATGCACGTCGATGGCCAGGTTGACGGTCGACAGCTCGGCCAACGGTGTCTGGCTCGGGCACAAGGTGATCAACGAGGCGCCGCTTTCACGCACCAGATTCGCGGTAATCAACAGATCCTTGGAACGCCCGGACTGGGAAATGCAGATCGCCACGTCAGTCGGCTTCAAGGTGACCGCCGACATCGCCTGCATGTGCGGGTCGGAATACGCGGCTGCCGTCAGCAGCAAACGGAAGAATTTGTGCTGGGCATCCGCCGCCACCGCACCTGACGCGCCAAAGCCATAAAACTCGACACGCTGGGCCTGGGACATCAGCGATACCGCTCGCTGCAACTCCACCGGGTCGAGCTTCTCGCGAACCTCCATCAGGGTGTGCAGTGTGGTGTCGAAAATCTTCAGGCTGTAGTCGGCGACCGAATCGTCTTCATGGATCGCGAACTGGCCGAAGCTCGCACCGGCGGCCAGGCTTTGCGCCAGCTTCAGTTTCAGATCCTGAAACCCGGAACAACCGATGGCGCGGCAGAACCGAACGATGGTCGGCTCGCTGATGCCCACGCTGTGGGCCAGGTCGGCCATGGAGCTGTGCATCACCGCCGCCGGGTCAAGCAGCACGTGGTCGGCGACCTTGAGCTCCGACTTGCGTAACAGGTGGCGTGACTGGGCGATGTGTTGCAGCAGATTCAAGGGGCTGGACTCTTTGTTATTGGCAGGCGCCGGGGATGTAGCAAGCTTGTAGTTATACTACATGAATCGGCTTTTTGCCTGCTCAATGCGCAACCGAATCCCTCGTTTTCAGGCGTGCGCGCTTCATGTAGCACTCATTATCAGAGCGGCAACGCAACCGAAGCACACCCTTAGGCTAACAACCCTCCCTGATCGACTCACTCAAAGTAGCAGGGCCTTAGTTGCTATAAGAGCAAAAAAACAAAACACTCAAACTTACAAATACAAATAACAACCCTCTTCCAAAAACAACTTCGCCTAGTTACCTTGATCGTGCAGGAAGCAATCAAACTTAATTAAAGGAGTCACACACTATGAGCATTAAAACCAAAGACTGGACCGCACAAATTGACCGTATGCCTGGCGCCGCTTCTTTTCGCGCCTTCGGCACCGTAACCGTTGCACACACAGGCATTACCCCTAAGCTGGTATTGACCGATCTTCAGGATAAATCCTTTGATCTGCGACTGGAGTTGATTCTTGAAAACTCCAACGAAATTTCGCTGCAAGTTGAAACAGACAAAGTTGTCGAATATAAATCGCTGGGCAACTCCAATGTTTCCGGCGTGAGCATTTTCTATAAAGGTGAAAAAATTCACCACATCGATAAAGTTCTGATTACAAACTAAGTCTATAAACACCTTCCCATCACTTTAGTGGCGGGAAGGTGTGATTGTGCGACACACCTTCAGTAGGCGGATTGCGCTCGCAGAAGGTCCGCCAACCCACCCGCTTCTATCGGGCGACTGATCAAATACCCCTGCACTTCATCGCAGCGCTCAGCCTGCAAAAACTCAAGCTGCTCCGACCGCTCCACGCCTTCAGCCACCACCTTCAACGACAACCCGTGGGCCATCGCAATGATCGCCCGGGTGATCGCCGCATCCACGCTCCCCTCCCCCAGGCCGCGAATGAATGCCTGATCGATCTTCACGTAATCCACCGGGATGCGCTTGAGGTAGCTCAGGGACGAATAGCCGGTGCCGAAATCGTCGATGGCCAGCTTCACCCCAAGATCACGCAGCTGCTGGAACGTCGCGATGATGTGCTCAACGCTGTCCAGCAACTGGCTTTCGGTAAGCTCCAGTTCGAGGTAGTGCGGTGCCAGGCCGGTTTCTTCCAATACCTGACGCACCAGACTGACCAGCTTGCCCTGGCGCAATTGATGCACCGACAAATTGACCGACACCCGAATCGGTTCCAGCCCCTGACGTTGCCATTCGCAGGCTTGCCAGCACGCCTGACGCAACACGAACTCACCGATCGGGCCGATCAGCCCGGTTTCCTCGGCCAGACCGATGAAGTCCGACGGCGGCACGCGGCCCATGGTCGGGTGGTCCCAGCGCACCAATGCCTCGGCGGCATTCAGCCGGCCTGTGGCGAGGCAAAGCTTGGGTTGGTAAAACACTTTCAGTTGTTTTTCTTCGATGGCTTTACGCAGATGGTTTTCCAGCTGCAAGCGCTCAAGCGTGCTGGCTTGCAGACTGTCGGTGTAGAACTGGAAATTGTTGCCGCCCAAGTGTTTGGCGTGTTGCATGGCCATGTTCGACTGACTCACCAGCGCGGAGATTTCCCGTGCGTTGTCCGGCAACATGCTGATGCCCATGGACGCGCTGACCACCAGCTCATGCCCCTCAACCGTCACCGGCAAACGCAGCTTGGCCGACAGGCGAGTCGCCACCCGCGCCAGGCTCGAAAGGTTGCCGTAAGCGTCGAACAGCACGGCGAACTCATCGCCGGACAATCGGGCGATGGTGTCTGCTTCCGGCAGTGCGTTGACCAGCCGCCGGGCCATTTTCTGCAACAGCTGATCGGCGATTTCATGGCCAAGGCTGTCGTTGAGCAACTTGAAGCGATCAAGGTTGATGTGCAACAACGCCAGACTGCGCCCGCCCTGGCGCACGCGCTGATGGGCTTCACGCAACCTTTCGCGGAACAACGAACGGTTGGCCAGGCCAGTCAGTTCATCGTAGTGAGTCAGGTAACGCATGCGCTCTTCGGATTCGCGACGCGCCGAGAGATCGGCGAAGAAGCCGACGATATGGCTGACATTTCCCCGCGTATCGCGCACGGCGTTCAATTGCAGCCATTGCGGATACAGCTCGCCGTTCTTGCGCGTTTCCACCAGCTCGCCCTGCCAACTGCCGTGTTGCTCCAGCGCCTGATGAATCGCCCCGTAGTGGCGACGGGCATCGCGACTGCACGGCAGTTCCACGACGCTGCGCCCGAGCATGTCGTCGATGTCGTAGCCCGTTAAGCGGCTGAACGCCTGGTTTACCGCGATAAGTGCGTAATTCGGATCGAAAATCATGATGCCTTCGCTGGCGGCCTCGAACACCGTCGCCGCCAGTTGCTGCTGCGCTTCCAGCATCTTGCTGGCACTGATGTCGCGGCGGGTGCCGACCATGCGGATCACCCGACCGCCGTCACTGCGCTCCACCGCTCGACCGCGGTCCTCGATCCAGACCCAATGACCATCGCCATGGCGCACGCGGTATTCGATCTGATAGTCCTCGCTGCGGCCCTTCAGATGCTCGACCAGTGCACGCCTCAGCGACGGCAAGTCCTCGGGATGCAGGCGCGGCTTGAGGTGACGCAGCATGGCCGTCACGAATTCCGGCTCCAGGCCAAACAACTCTTGAATATGGGTGTGATGGACTTCGTCGGTTTGCAGGTTCCAGTCCCACAGCCCCAGTTCACTGGCCTTCAAGGCCAGCGCCAGGCGCGCCTCGCTTTTGCTCAGGGCCTGGTTGGCAGCATCCAGCTCCAGGCTGCGCTGGGCGACGCGGCTTTCCAGACCAATCTGAATTTCTCGCAACTCGTCTTCGGCACGACGGCGCTGATCGATTTCTTTGGCAAGATCATGGTTCAACTGGTCGCTACGGCTCTGGGCCTGCTGCAAGTGCTCGATCAATGCCTGATTCTGGAAGCGGCGCAACAACCCGCGATCAATCAGCCGATTGACCTGCCAGGCGACCACGCTCAACGCCCCCAGCAAAATCAGGCCGAACCAGCCCCAGCCCTGCTCCTGCTCGTCACCGCCCCAGAACAGGTAGGCGATGGCCGGTAACAGACACGGCAAGGTGAAGGACAGGAATGCTGGCAGGCTGACGGCGTAAGCGACGCTGGCCGAGAGGGCTGCGGCGCCGATCAGGCCGAACACCCAGGCTTGCTGGATGAAATTGTCGGCGGGCACCAGGGCAATGCCGGCGCCGGCCAGGGTCAGGCCGGTCATGGCCGAACCGAGCAAAAACATGCGACGCCAGACCGGATGGGCCTGTCGGTTGGGAATGGCCGAATCGAAAGCGGCGACCTGAATCACCCGCAGCGCCACCAGCGACAACAGCCACACCAGCCAGACGCTGACCAGGAAGTAGCGCTGCGGACTCCAGAGCAATCCCGCACACACCAGGCCATTGATCAGCATGAACAGCGTCGGCAGCAGCGAGCCTTGATAAAGCAGGCGCGTGCGCTCGACCGCCATTTCCATGGCGTACTGTTTGCGGATAACCCGGGGCTCCACAGTGGGGCCCGACAGGTCGGAGCTGAGGGTCATAGGCAATGTTCTTGTTCTTATAATGATGAGCATGAGCCCGAAACGTGGACGGAGCATACACAAGCCAATGCCCTTACCAAACTGCTCCAGATCATAATTTCTGCAAAAGCCCGGAACCCTTTTACCCCCTGAAAACGCTGGAAGCGAGCCCCGTCAACGCCTGCAGCCAGTGACCGACCAGTCGTCCTTCGCGTATCTTTCATCAGCTAAAGCAAAGCGGGGTTTGCCCGGTGTGGCGCCGCCCCCTAGAATGCCCCGATGCGCGATGATCTCTCCCTTCTGCTGAACTCCCTCAACGATGCCCAACGCCAGGCCGTAGCTGCCTCCGTGGGTCGTCAGTTGGTCCTGGCCGGTGCTGGTTCCGGTAAAACCCGAGTGCTGGTGCACCGTATCGCCTGGTTGATCCAGGTCGAAAACGCCTCGCCCCACTCAATCCTGTCGGTGACCTTCACCAACAAGGCCGCTGCCGAGATGCGCCATCGCATCGAGCAGTTGATGGGTATTAACCCGGCCGGCATGTGGGTCGGCACTTTCCACGGCCTGGCGCACCGCTTGCTGCGGGCGCACTGGCAGGAAGCCGGCCTGAGCCAGACCTTCCAGATTCTCGACAGCGACGACCAGCAACGCCTGGTCAAACGCGTTATTCGCGAATTGGGTCTGGACGAGCAACGCTGGCCGGCCCGTCAGGCCCAGTGGTTCATCAACGGGCAGAAAGACGAAGGTCTGCGTCCGCAACACATTCAAGCCAGCGGCGACCTGTTCCTGGCGACCATGCGCAGCATTTATGAGGCCTACGAGGCCGCGTGCCTGCGCGCTGGCGTGATCGATTTCTCCGAATTGCTGCTGCGTGCCCTCGACCTGTGGCGCGATCACCCGGGTTTGCTGGCGCACTATCAGAAGCGCTTCCGGCACATTCTGGTGGACGAATTCCAGGACACCAACGCCGTGCAGTACGCCTGGCTGCGACTGTTGGCCAAGGGCGGCGACAGCCTGATGGTGGTAGGCGACGACGATCAGTCGATCTACGGCTGGCGCGGCGCGAAAATCGAGAACATCTATCAGTACTCCGACGATTTCCCGGACGCCGAAACCATTCGTCTGGAGCAGAACTACCGCTCCACTGCCGGTATCCTCAAGGCAGCCAACGCCCTGATCGCCAACAACACCGGGCGCATGGGCAAAGAGCTGTGGACCGACGGCGGCGAAGGCGAAGCGATCAATCTGTACGCGGCGTTCAACGAACACGATGAAGCGCGCTACGTGGTGGAAACCATCGAAAGCGCGCTGAAAACCGGCTTGGCTCGCAGCGATATCGCGATTTTGTACCGTTCCAACGCCCAATCCCGCGTTTTGGAAGAAGCCTTGCTGCGCGAGCGCATCCCGTACCGCATCTATGGCGGTCAGCGCTTCTTCGAGCGGGCTGAAATCAAAAACGCCATGGCTTACCTGCGCTTGCTGGAAGGTCGTGGCAACGATGCAGCACTGGAGCGGGTGATCAACGTTCCGGCGCGCGGCATCGGCGAGAAAACCGTTGAAGCGATTCGCGACCATGCGCGCCACAGTGATGTGTCGATGTGGGAAGCCATGCGCTTGCTGGTTGCCAATAAAGGCCTGACCGGTCGCGCAGCAGGTGCGCTTGGCGCGTTTATCGAGCTGATCGAGAACCTCGCCGCCAAGTGCATGGAAATGCCGCTGCACCTGATGACCCAGACCGTCATCGAGCAGTCCGGACTGATTGCCTATCACGAAGCGGAAAAAGGCGAAAAAGGCCAGGCTCGGGTAGAAAACCTTGAGGAGCTGGTCAGCGCAGCGCGCAACTTCGAGAACGCTGAAGAAGACGAGGACCTGACCCCACTGGCGGCGTTCCTCGGTCATGCGTCGCTGGAGGCGGGTGACACTCAGGCCGATGAGCACGAAGACAGCATTCAGCTGATGACGTTGCACAGCGCCAAAGGCCTGGAATTCCCTTACGTGTTCCTGGTGGGCATGGAAGAAGGCCTGTTCCCGCACAAGATGAGCCTGGAAGAGCCGGGTCGTCTTGAGGAAGAGCGCCGTTTGGCCTACGTCGGCATTACCCGGGCGATGCAGAACCTGGTGATGACCTATGCTGAAACCCGACGCCTGTATGGCAGCGAAACCTACAACAAGGTGTCGCGTTTCGTACGTGAAGTGCCGAAAGGCCTGATTCAGGAAGTGCGCCTGTCCAACAGTGTCAGTCGCCCGTTTGGCGGCGGCCAGCAGCAGAGTTCCAGCAGCCTGTTTGGCGGCAGCGAGATTCCCGACACCGGGTTCAGCCTCGGTCAGACCGTACGGCATTCGGTGTTTGGCGACGGCGTGATCCTGAACTTCGAAGGTGCCGGCGCGCAGGCCCGGGTGCAGGTGAACTTCAGCGAAGGCAGCAAGTGGCTGATGTTGGGTTACGCCAAACTGGAAGCGGTCTAAGGGCTATCGGCTTTTCTGTGGGAGCGAGCCTGCTCGCGATTGAGGGCACCGCGGTATACCTGATAAACCGAGGTGCAACTTTCGCGAGCAGGCTCGCTCCCACAGGGGTTTGTGTTTAATCCACTTCGGCTGGTTGATCTTATAAAGGCGCGAACCATGGGCTCAGGCTTCTTTTCTTCCTGGACATTCTGGGCCCTGATGTCGGCAGCTTTTGCCGCCATGACCGCGATCTTTGCCAAAATCGGCATCGAAAACGTCAACTCCGACTTCGCCACGTTGCTGCGCACCGTGGTGGTGTTGGTCAGCCTGGCCTTGATTTTGTACGCCACGGGCCAATATCAATCATTAGGATCGATCTCGGCCAGGAGCTACCTGTTCCTGCTGCTGTCGGGACTGGCCACCGGCGCCTCGTGGATCTGCTACTTCCGCGCATTGAAACTGGGGCCGGCCTCGCTGGTCGCTCCGGTGGACAAACTCAGTGTGGTACTGGTGGCGGTGCTCGGCGTGATCCTGCTGGGTGAAAAACTCGACCTGCGCCAATGGGGCGGAATCGGCCTGATCACGGCCGGTGTGGTCATGCTTGCGCTACGACGCTAGGCCCCTTCCTACAGAACCTATCCACTCGTCCTACGGACCGAAGTTAACAGGCCTTATTGCCCTGACTGAAGCTGAACACGACCTGTCAGGCAAAAGCCCGAAACACTCTGCCGCTAGCCAGTAACACTTCAGCTGTGCAACATGGCGCGCGTGCCATCCACAAATGGGAATTCCCTTTATGAAACGTTTTCTTAGCATCGCCATGGCGTTGTGCATCGGCCTGACGATGAGCCTCGATGCCAACGCCAAGCGCTTTGGTGGCGGCAAGAGCTCCGGCGCTGCGCCGACTCACCAGACCAGCCAAATGGCTCCTTCTTCTGCTGCAGGTGGCGCTGCTGCCACTGCGGGCGCGGCCGGTGCCGCTGGCGCTGCCACCAAGGCCGGCGGTGCTTCGCGCTGGCTCGGCCCTCTGGCCGGTATCGCGGCCGGTGGCCTGCTGGCTTCCATGTTCATGGGCGGCGGCTTCGAGGGCATGCAGTTCTTCGACATCCTGATCATGGCCGTCATTGCCTTCCTGGTCTTCCGTTTCATCGCCGCTCGTCGTCGCAAGCAACAGGAGCACCTGGCTCCGGCTGGCGCACCGATGCAGCGTGAAGTGTTCGAGCAGAAGCCAAGCGCCATGGGCTCGATCTTCGGTGGTTCGGCCGCTCCGGCTGCCGCCCGTCCGGTCATCAACGCGCCAGCCTGGTTCAATGAAAAGAACTTCATTGAAGCGGCCCGCAACCACTTCCAGTCCCTGCAGCAACACTGGGACGCCAACGAAATGGACAAGATCGCCGAGTTCGTGACCCCGCAGCTGCTTGAGTTCCTCAAGCGCGAACGTGCCGATCTGGGTGAGGGTTTCCAGTCCACCTACATTGATAACCTCAATGTTCAACTGGATGGCGTCGATGATCGCGCCGACAAGACCATCGCCACCCTGACCTTCAGCGGCGTGTCGAAAACCTCGCGTTTCGACCAGGGCGAAGTGTTCAGTGAAAGCTGGAACATGGAACGTCCACAGGGCGAAAACCAGCCTTGGCTGGTTGCCGGTATCCGCCAGAACGGCTGAACCGACCTGCGTTAAATGTGTCGCAACAAAAACCCCGGCCTCGGCCGGGGTTTTCTATTTCACGGTTGCATCTATAGCGAGCTACTGTATAAACCGCCCCAACTAAACCGCGCCATACAAGCAAGAGGATCCCGGACGTGGAAGAAATCATCGAACAACTGCGTGAAGCCAACGAACCGGTACCGGTCCCCTTGGAGCTGCCCGACGAAGATCTGCTGGTCGAAATCGAAGAACAACTGTTCATCGACATCCCATTTGTTTTCAGAGAATTTTTGCTGACCGTCAGCGACGTGGTCTACGGCAGCCTGGAGCCGGTGACCGTCACCGACCCGCAATCCCACACCTACCTGCCGGACGTTGCCGCCAACGCCTGGGACGCCGGTGTCGATCGCAGCCTGATCCCGATCTGCCAGGACGGTGACGACTACTACTGCGTCGAAGAAGACGGCACTGTAGTGCTGTGGCAAGCTGAAGAAGAGCTGATCGCCGAAGAAACCTGGGAATCGGTGTGGCACTGGGCACGAGACGTCTGGCTGGAGAGCTGAGCCGTCTGACGCGCCGCGTGGTCAATGCCCCGAAGATTCCTTGTGATTGTCCAGGGTTTCCAGCAAGGCCACCTGCATCCGCGTGTGCACGCGGATGAACCAGCGCCAGAGCAGCGCCGCCACGGCGGCCGCGACCACGACAATCAACACCAGCAACTTGTTGGTCGGCAGAATACTGGCCGACAAGGCTGCCAACAGCAGGAAGATCACCAACAGCGAAAGGATCGGGATCACCTCGGCGATCACCCGACGCACTCGCTGCGTGTGACGGCCGGCCATCTCCGGTTTCACGCCCATCTCCGCCAACAACATCGACAGCGCCTTGAGCTTGCGATAGGCGGCGATCAGGAACGGCAGCGACAACAGCAATGCCCCTCCCCAAATCAACGCCTTCTGCCAGCTCGGGTCGCTGATCCAGTCCTGCAAATAAGGCGACATCCGCTCGGCAAAAAAAGCGCCCGAGAAAAAGATCGCAATCACCAGCGCCAGATTGACCCCCACCTGCAACAGAATCCTCCGGATCATCGACGCCAATAGCGCGCCCTCGCCTTGAGGCTGGATGCTGCGCAGCCATTCGCCATACATCCCCAATACGCGGCCCAACCGCTGCGGCATCACGCCAGCCAGTTTGATCGACAGCGGATCAGCCGCGCGGATCAGATACGGCGTCAGCAGCGTAGTGATCACCGACACCGCCACGGCGACCGGGTAGAGGAAGTTGCTGGTGACCTGCAGGGTCATCCCCAGTGCCGCGATGATGAAAGAGAATTCGCCAATCTGCGAAAGACCCATCCCCACGCGCAGTGAGGTGCGTCCGTCATTGCCGGCGATAAAGGCGCCGAGGCCACAGGACAGCATCTTGCCGAGTACCACAGCGACGGTAATGACTGCGATTGGCCAAGCGTATTGCAGCAGGATCATCGGGTCGAGCATCAGCCCGATGGCGACGAAAAAGATTGCACTGAACAGGTCGCGAACCGGCTCGATCAGTCGCTCGATCTTCAGCAATTGCCGCGACTCGGCCATGATCGCGCCAATCAGGAACGCGCCGAGCACCATGCTGTACTCGAGCTTGACCACCAACAGGCAGAAGCCGAAACACAGGCCCAGCACGGTGATCAACAGCATCTCGTTGCTTTCGAATTTGGCCACGTAGGCCAGCAGGCGCGGCACCAGCAGAATCCCGATCACCAGCGCGACGATCATGAACAGCGAGAGCTTGCCGACCGTGGAAAACACTTCGCCGGAACTGACCGTGCCACTGACCGCGATGCTCGACAGCAAGGCAATGATGCCGATGCCGAGAATGTCCTCGACGATCAGTACGCCGAAAATCAGCTGCGCGAAGCGCTCGTTTTTCATCTTCAGGTCATTGAGTGCCTTGACGATGATGGTGGTCGAAGAGATGGCCAGGATCGCGCCAAGGAACAGCGAGTCCATGGTGTTCCAGTCGAACCAGCGGCCGATTTCGTAGCCGATCCAGATCATCAGCACGATTTCCAGGAACGCCGCGATAAACGCCGTGGCGCCGACCTTGAACAGTTTGCGCAGGCTGAACTCCAGGCCCAGGCAGAACATCAGGAAAATCACCCCGAGTTCGGCGAGGGTCTTGATGGTTTCTTCGTCGTGGATCAGGCCGAAGGGGGGCGTGTGCGGGCCGATGATGAACCCGGCGACGATGTAGCCGAGGACGACCGGTTGTTTGAGGCGGTGAAACAGTACGGTCACCACGCCTGCGACCAGCATGATCACTGCCAGATCCTGAATAAAACTGATGGCATGCATGGCGTGGGGCTCCTTAAGGTCGACTTTCGGAGGTTAACACCGCGACTTCCGCCAGAAAGGCGGTGCAATATATGGAAACAGATCGATCCGGCGTGACGGCGATCACCCGCCCGGCGTCCCGATAACTGTGGTTTGAAAAAAACCGAACAGGCACCCGCAGAGGTGCACTCCTCCGAAACCTGCCTTGAACCGTGAGAACGTTATGGAACCCGGAAACGCCCAGCTGTCGATGACGGTACTGATGACTCCCGACATGGCCAACTTCTCTGGCAATGTCCACGGCGGCACCTTGCTCAAGTACCTGGACGAAGTGGCCTACGCCTGCGCCAGCCGCTATGCCGGCCGCTACGTGGTGACCCTGTCGGTGGATCAGGTGATTTTTCGCGAGCCGATCCATGTCGGCGAACTGGTGACCTTCCTGGCGTCGGTCAACTACACCGGCAACACCTCCATGGAGGTCGGCATCAAGGTGGTGACCGAAAACATCCGCGAGCGCTCGGTGCGCCACACCAACAGCTGCTTCTTCACCATGGTTGCGGTGGATGACGACCGTAAACCGGCCGCCGTACCGCCGCTGCAACCACAGAACAGCGAAGACAAACGCCGCTACATGCAGGCCCAGCAGCGTCGGCAGATTCGTCAGGAGCTGGAAAAGCGGTATCAGGAGATCAAGGGCGACGCCTGATACGTTTGACCGTTAAATCGCATTCGCGGGCAAGCCTCGCTCCTACAAGTCAAAGTCATTCACACGTTTTGTGTACGGCTTGAACTTGTAGGAGCGAGGCTTGCCCGCGAAGCTTTTAAAGGCTGATCGCGGTGGCCTCAAACCGCACTCGCGGATGCGCAATACGGTCCTGCGCCCGCACCAGCTCCAACTCGTAGCTGGCGCACGCCTGGGTCTCCAGCAGCACTTCATGCACCGCCGACGCAGCAAATTCGAACGCCGCCACCAGGCTGTCGCCCAACAGTACACGCGCCAGAAACAGGCCGGATGTCAGGTCGCCAACGCCCACCGGCTGACGCGGAAACGCCAGCATTGGACGTCGCAGGTGCCAGCTGCCTTCGCTCGTCACCAGCAACATTTCGAACACATCCTCCGGTTTGCCGGGATAGGCCAGATGCTTGACCAGCACCGCCTGCGGACCGCGTGCCAGCAACGCTTTCGCCATGGCCAGGCAATCGAACAGCGACTGCGGCTTGCGGCCCGAGAAGCTGTCCAGCTCAAGTTGGTTCGGGCACATGAAGTCCGCCATGGCTGCCGCTTCTTCCAGCAGAAAATCGCTGACTTCGGCCGGCACGCTGCAACCCTTCTCTGGATGGCCCATCACCGGGTCGCACAGATACAGTGCCTTGGGATTCATCGACTTGATCCGCGCCACGCCCGTCAGGATCGCCCGGCCCTGGGCTGCACTGCCGAGGTAACCGGACAACACCGCATCGCAATTGCCCAGCTCGCCAATCGCTGCGATGCCCTCGACCAATTCGGGAATCTGCTGCGGTGCCAGCACGTCGCCCGCCCATTGCCCGTATTGGGTGTGGTTGGAGAACTGCACGGTATTGAGCGGCCAGACATTCACCCCGACCCGCTGCATCGGGAAAACCGCGGCGCTGTTGCCAGCGTGGCCGAACACCACGTGGGACTGAATGGCGAGCAGATGGGGCGTACGTTTCATGCGGTGAGTTTTCCGTAAACCGATTGAAATTCAAGCCGCGCAGTATGCGACTAAACGCAGCCTGTACGACAGACCGGCGACGCAGTTAAGCTGACACTATCTAGTTGGAGCACCCTGTTGATGCTGACCCTCGGAAATATCTTCGTGCTGATGCTGCTCGCCACTGGCGGCGCGTGGCTGTGGCACAACCATGGCTTGCGCGAGCGCGCGCTGGAGCGGGTCAAGCTGCATTGCGTCAAGCTCGGGATCGAGTTGCTGGACGGCAACGTGGCGCTGAAAAAAATCGCCTTCATCAAGGATGCCAACGGGCGGCGACGCCTGGCCCGCGTGTATAACTTCGAATTCACGGTGACCGGCGAAACCCGCCATAACGGCACCATCACCCAGTTCGGCGCCCACAGCGCGCAGATCGAACTGGCGCCCTACCCGATGCCGTTCGACGACACGCCTCCGGTGGTCGACGTGGCGAAGCCTCGCGCTGAAGTGATTGAGCTTAGTCAGTGGCGGCAAGAACACACAAAATGGCGTCCTTAATTCAACCGACAGTCGGCCAGTGCGCTCTGCAATGAATCAACCTGCTGCGGCTCGCTGAAGATCAGCTCGATCCGCGAATCCCGGCGCCATTCACTGGGCTGCCACGCCAATGGCGAGTTATCCAGGGCATTCGCTGAAACCCAGCCGGCGCTGCTGTGGATAACCAGCTTCGCCCGCCGCCAGGCAAGGCTTTCAAGCCATCGGCCAACGCGCGCGGAATCGAATGTCTGGCTCGGATGCCAGCGCCAGCCAATGCTCCAGCCCCCCTCCTGCTCCTGACTCAAGCAAATCGGCACCTCGGGATCAGTCCAGACGGTCGGCATCTGCGCCATTCCTTTGGGTTGGACGAAGTTATCCACACCCACCACAGCCTTCGCCTCCAGGCCGGGCAACTCGCTCAACGGCAACACAGCCTGCTGTGTCCAGTACACGCGACGCGCCGACAACTGCGCGACGACTCGCTGACGATCGCCTGTGTCGAGGTTTTCCGACTTGTTCAGCAGCAACAGCCCGGCGCTGCCCAACGCCTCCTGCTGCGTCACAGGCAGCGGTTTGCCGGCTGCCAGCGCTTGGGCATCCAGCACCAGCACGCTGGGCTGGACGGCCAGCACACCCAGCCACGGCGCCTCTTGCAGTTGCCTGAGCAACTGCGCCGGATGGCCCAGCCCGGACGGCTCGATAAACAACCGATCCGGCCGCGCCTTGCGCAGCAAACGTCCGAGGCCGATCTGAAACGGCGCACCATTGACGCAACACAAACAACCCCCGGCCACTTCGCCCAGTGCGATACCATCGGCGTCCCGGGTCAGCAACGCAGCGTCGAGGCCGATCTGGCCGAACTCGTTGATCAGCACCGCCCAGCGCTCGTTCGCCGGCCGCTGCGCCAACAGATGCTTGATCAAACTGGTCTTGCCTGCGCCCAAGGGGCCGGCAATGACGTGCGTTGGAATGTTCTGCAACATGGTCGGTGTTTTCTGAGGAGGTAAAGGATGCGGTTGATTGGCTGGACGTTGCTTCTGGCGCTGGTTTGCGGTGAGGCGCTGGCCCAGGCCTGCGTAGTACATAGCACGGCTGAGCGACTCGACGTAAAAGTCTGCCAGCAGAACCGCAACATCCCGGAAAAGCTCTTCGCCGACGGGTTCTGCCAGCCCAACCTTGCAGGCCAGAAAGTCGATGTGCAATACGTTGACCAATGCCCCGGCGGCGCATTCGGTGTGTGCAGCAATGCCCAAGTCACCAATATGCCTTACCGGCAGGATATTCACTATTACGGCGTGGCCACCGACGCGGCGTATCTGAAGCCGTTTTGCGAAGGCCAGAGCCAGGGCAACTGGCTCAAGCCTTGATCCGCTATCCCAACCAGTCGAGGGTCAGGATCAAGCGGCGCTCGCCCGGCGCGGGTTGCGGCGAGCGGTGGATCAGGCCAAAGCCTTCGTTGCCGTGCCATTTCTCGCCCTTGAGTAAAGCCACGTAACCGCTGCCGATGTGCTGGATCAGCGAATCATCCGTAGGTTCAGCTTCGGGTTTACTCAATTGGCGGCGATCCATTGCCCCTTCCTTCAGCCATTCGCTGCCGATTCCGGCGTACGTGGTGATCAAGCGCACGGGCACATGATCGACGTGAAAACGCGGGCACATGGCTTTGTCCAGAACCCGTAGACGCACGCCGATACGCTTGGCGCCCAACAGACAGGCGAATGCGCTGACCAACCAGGAAACGTCGGCGATAAAGCCCTCATAGCCCTCATAGCCCTCAAGATCGTTGAAGCCCGAGGCCAGTCCTTGCAGATTGGGCTCGGTGTCGTCAGCGGGCATTTCCAAAACCAGCGACTCGGCCAATGGCTCGTTCAGGGACAGCAACAAACGGCCGAAATCGGCGATGTGCACCGGGAGTCGGCGCTGCCAAATGGCGAGGTTCACGCCATCGTCCAGAATTCGCGCGAGGGCTTGCGGCGTCTCGCCCTGAACCTGACTAATGACCGGTCGTAACTTCAAGGTCGGCGCCAGCATCACGCGGCTTCCTCTTCATGCCAGGGGCCGAACGGATCGGGCAACAATCGCCAGCCCTCGACGCCAGACGCCATTTCTTCATCACTCAGCAGGCACTCGTCGAGTTCCGTGGTGAGTAAGTTGAAGTCGATGTTCTGACCAATGAACACCAGTTCCTGCCGGCAATCGCCAGTGGCGGCGGTCCAGTTTTCCATGATCCCGGCGGTGCTTTCTTCGTCCTGCGGCCACTGGGTTTTCGGCACGAAACGCCACCAGCGTCCGGCAAAACCATGGCGCATCAAACCGCCCGCCTGAGACCAACTGCCCGCGTCCATGGGTTTGCTCGCCAGCCAGAAAAAACCTTTCGAGCGCAGCAATTTGCCATTCACCCATGGACGGTCGATGAAGCTGAAAAAACGCTGTGGATGAAACGGCCTGCGTGCTCGATACGCCGTGGAAGCGATGCCGTATTCCTCGGTTTCCGGCACGTGTTCACCGCGAAGCTCCTGCAACCAGCCTGGTGCCTGTGCCGCTTTTTCAAAGTCGAAACGACCGGTGTTGAGGATCTTTTTCAGCGGGATTTCGCCCATGACCATCGGGATGATTTCGGCTTGCGAGTTCAATCGCTCGAGGATCGCGATCAGCTCATGACGCTCGCGGCTGCTGATCAAATCGATCTTGCTGATCAGGATCACGTCGGCGAATTCGATCTGCTCGATCAATAGGTCGGTGATCGAGCGCTCGTCCTCTTCGCCCAGGGTTTCGCCACGCGAGGCGAGGCTTTCGGCGGCCTGATAATCGAGCAAAAAGTTCATGCCATCGACCACAGTGACCATGGTGTCGAGACGTGCGATGTCGGCCAGGCTTTGCCCTTCTTCGTCGCGGAAGGTGAAGGTTTCCGCCACGGGAAGGGGTTCCGAAATGCCGGTGGATTCGATCAGCAAGTAATCGAAGCGGCCGTCCCTGGCGAGTTGGCTGACTTCTTCGAGCAGGTCTTCGCGCAAGGTGCAGCAGATGCAGCCGTTGCTCATTTCCACGAGTTTTTCTTCGGCGCGGTTCAGGGTGACATCACGCTGAACTTCGCTGCCATCGATGTTGATTTCGCTCATGTCGTTGACGATCACGGCGACTCGCAGGTTGTCGCGGTTACGCAGCACGTAGTTGAGCAGCGTGCTTTTGCCGGCGCCGAGAAAGCCCGACAGAACGGTCACGGGGAGACGATTGGGCATCAGGTAGTCCTCACAGGAGATGCCCGGTCGCAGTGTCGGGCTTAATTCAATGTTATAGTATAACAATGCAATTAAACTACTCCCCTCTTGCCGGCAGTGACAAAGGGCAGGATGCTGAAGCCCGTTCGCCCCGAGAGAAATCCCATGCGCACTGCCTTGAAATTAACGCTGATGAGCGTTTCGTTGCTGCTCGCCGTAGACGCCTGGGCGCAAATCCCGAGCCTGGCCAGCTGCACCCGCAGCGCCAACCTGCTGGCCTGCGTGGATGCCGACGGCAACGCTTACAGCGTCAACACCGTCGGCAGCACGATCTACTTGCGAGGCTTCGAACGGGCGGGCAAGCGCTATTGGGCGCAAACCAACAGTCGCTACGGGCAACTGACATTCTTCACCGGGATCGCTTCCGACGGCGAAGCCTGGGTGGGCTACAACCGTCGGGTTGGCTGGACCACCATCAACCGGTTTTCCAGTTCCGGTGGCAGCAGTGCCAGGTTCACTTGCAGCCGGATCACTGGCTGCTAGGCCTGCGCTTTTTGCTGTTCTTGTTGCCAGGCGATGTAACTGTTGAGCGGCGGATTCTTCTGAAAGTAGCGCTGTAATCCTTCGAACAAACCGTCAGCCACGGCCTGCTGATGCCGCGCCGTGACCAGCCGCTGACTGTCGCGAGCGTTGGAAATGAAGCCGGTTTCCACCAGGATCGAAGGCACGTCCGGCGATTTCAGTACGGCAAATCCTGCCTGCTCCACGCGCTTCTGATGCAACGTGGTGATGCCCGCCAGACTGCCGAGCACCGTGTTGCCCAACTGCAAACTCGCGGCGAGGGTGGCGTTCATCGACATGTCGAGAATCACCCCGGCCAGCATCGGGTCCTTGTCCTTGAGATTGAGCAGGCTGGTGGCGCCCAACAGGTCCGCGCCGTTCTCTCGCTGCGCCATGAAGCGCGCCGTGGCCGACGTCGCTCCGCCCTCAGACAAGCAATACACCGACGCGCCAGAAGCCGTGAGACGCGGCGCCGCATCGGCATGCACCGAGATGAACATATCGGCGTTGTGTTTGCGGGCGATCTCCACGCGCTTGCGCAGCGGGACGAAGAAGTCGTCGTTGCGCACCAGTTTCACGTCGAAGCCCTTCTCCCTTTTCAGCCGTTTGGCCAACAGCTGAGCGATGGACAACACCACGTCTTTCTCACGCTCGCCTTTGGCACCGACTGCGCCCGGGTCTTTGCCGCCATGGCCGGGGTCGACCACCACGATGATGTCCCGTTTCGGGTGAGCCTTGTCGATGGCTGCAATGGGCGCTGCAGCGATTTGCAAGGGGGCCGCGGTCTTCAGGTCGAGCACCAGCCGATGACCCTGCCCGTCCTGCGGCGGCAACAAAAAGCTGTTGAGCTGCACCGGGCCGCTGAGGTCGAGGACGATCCGCGTATCGCCCTGACCAAAGTGCCCGGAGCGGATCGAGCGAATCACCGTGTTACCAAGCACCAGCTGACTGAAGTCGCCACTGAAGTTGGCGCCACTCAGGTCAATGATCAGCCGCTCAGGCGCGCTCAGTGAAAAGGTTTTGTACTGCACCGGCCCGCTCAGATCGAACACCAGGCGCAGCTTGTCATCCGAGCGCCAGAGCCGCGCGTTGCGAATTTGCGTGGCACCAACACCGAAGGGCAATGCGAAGGCCGCGCTGGCCAGGATCAAGTTGAGCAAGTGACGTCTGTGCATGGTGAAAGCCGCTCGTGAAAAAGGCGTAGTCGATTTTAATGTAATAACATAACATGTCGAACCGACTTCCACGATGGACCTGCTCATGAATGCGCTGACTCTGCCGGATATCGCCGCGCAGGCCTCACGCCAAGCCCTGCCACTTGAATGGGTGGGCATGTGCGGCATTGCTCTTCCAGTTTTATTCGATGGCCAACGATTGAGCGCGAAGGCCGATGCGGGCGTGAGCCTCGATGATGGGGAAGCGCGCGGCATTCATATGTCGCGGCTGTACCTGGCACTGGAAATGCTCGAACAGGAACGGCTGACACCCGCCCTGTTGCGGCGTGTCTTGCAGCGATTTCTTGATACCCATGAAGGTTTATCCAACAGCGCTTACCTGAACATTCACGCAGATTTGCTGCTCAAACGGCCAGCGCTGATCAGTCCATTGTCCGGTTGGAAATCCTATCCAGTCAGCATCAATGCGCGTTTGAAAAACGCGATGTTCCACGTGGAACTAAACATCGACATCCCCTATTCCTCAACTTGCCCCTGTTCAGCTGCACTGGCGCGGCAGTTGATTCAGCAGCAATTCGTCGACGACTTTGCCAACCAGCCACTGCAACACGCCGATGTTTTGGCTTGGCTCGGCGCCACAAAAGGCATCGTTGCCACGCCTCACAGCCAACGCAGCAATGCACAGCTGAGGCTGCGTCTCGATGATTATCTCGATGACCTGCCACTGATTGCGCTGATCAACGACGCCGAAGCCGCCCTCGGTACCGCCGTGCAAACCGCGGTAAAGCGTGCCGACGAACAAGCCTTCGCGCTGGCCAATGGTCAAAACCTGATGTTCTGCGAAGACGCCGCTCGCCGTTTGAATCTGGCGTTGAAGCGCTCCCCCGGCATCAATGCCTTCCACCTGAAAGTCGTCCACGCCGAGAGCCTGCACGCCCACGACGCCGTCGCCGAAAGCCGATGGAATTGGGAGGCCGCATGATTCGCTGCGAGGCATTGCGCTGGGGTGCGCCGGGGCAACCGCTCACGCCGCCGGTAGATTTCGAACTGAACCAAGGCAGCCTGACCGCCGTGATCGGCGCCAACGGCTCAGGCAAAAGCAGCCTGCTGAAAGTCATCGCCGGCCTGCAAAAACCACTGACCGGCAAAGTGATCCTGGGTGTTCCACGCAAAGGCTCACTCTCGTTCCTCCCCCAGCAACAGAACCTCGACCGGCAATTCCCGATCAGTCTGCAAGAGTTGGTCGCCGCTGGTTTCTGGGGCAGCAAGCTTTCCCCCGAAGTCCGAAGCCAACGCCTTAAAGCCGTGCTGGAAAACTGGTGCCTGACCGGTCTGGAGCAGCGCCCATTGATGGCCCTCTCCGGCGGCGAATTGCAGCGCGCCCTGCTCGCCCGATTGAGTCTCGCCGAAGCACCCTTGCTGTTGCTCGATGAACCTCACGCCGCCCTCGACGAACTCGGTCAATCACTGCTGTGGAGAAACATCCACGCCTGGCACGCCGAAGGTCGAACCCTGGTGGTCGTGTGTCATGACCTCGCCGCCGTGCGCCAACACATTCCTCAAACGCTGCTGATCAAAAGCAGCGGCTGCGTCCTCGGCTCCAGCACCGAGCTTATCCGCCAACAACCACAGACGCAGGTGGCCTGATGCTCGCCGCTGCCCATCTTTGGCAACCGTTCCACGAGTTCGTGTTCATGCGCCGGGCACTGCTCGGTGGATTGGTGTTGGCCTGCAGCACGGCACCGCTCGGGGTGTTTCTGATTCTGCGACGCATGAGTCTGATCGGCGACGCGGTTGCTCACGGCATCCTGCCCGGCGCCGCGCTCGGCTTCTGGTTCGCCGGGCTGAGCCTTCCGGCACTGACCTTCGGCGGCCTCGGTGCAGGCCTGAGCATGGCCGGGCTCGCGGCATGGATCACTCGCCGCACAGGTCTGAGAGAAGACGCGAGCCTCGCCGCAATCTACCCAATCTCCCTCGCCAGCGGCGTGCTGATCCTCGGCATCGCCGGCAAACGCCTGGACCTGCTGCACTTGCTGTTTGGCTCGGCGTTGGCAGTCGACGGTCCGACGTTGACCGGCATGTTGTGGGTCTCAGGGCTCAGCCTTGTCGCCATGGCGCTCATCTACAAACCGTTGTTGCTGGACACCCTCGATCCGCTCTTTCTGCAAACCGTCAGCCGTCTCGGTCCACTGGCACACGGCGTATTCCTGACATTGGTGGTGCTGAATCTGGTGATCGGATTTCAAGCCATTGGTGCGTTGATGGTCGTCGGTCTGATGATGTTGCCCGCCGCCGCGTCGCGTTTCTGGAGTCGACGCTTGCCCGTGTTGATGGCCATCGCCGGGCTGCTCGGCTGCCTCTCGGTGTGGCTCGGCTTGTTGCTGTCGTTCTATTACTCGCTGCCCAGCGGCCCCGCGATCGTGCTGGTGGCTGGCGGCGGGTATCTGCTGTCCGTGGTGTTCGGACCGGTACACGGCTTGCTGCGCCGCCCGCCCTTGCTCACATCCCAATGAGGTGTTTCCCGATGCGCGCTTTACTCGTGCTGTTCAGTTTGATGCTGTCGATGTCGTTGTCTGCGGCGGAAAAACTGCAGGTGGTCACCAGCTTCAGCATCCTCGCCGACATGACCCATCAGGTCGGTGGCGAGCACATCCAGATCACCAACATGGTCGGCCCCGATGCCGATGCTCACACCTATGAGCCGACTCCGGACGATGCCAAGGCATTGCTCAAGGCCAGACTCATCATCAAAAACGGCTTGGGTTTCGAGCCGTGGCTGGACCGCCTGGTGACCAGCACCGAGACCAAAGCCCCGGTCATCAGCGCGAGCCACGGCGTCATCCCACGCTCGCTGGATGAAGATGGCGAGACCGTCCCCGACCCTCACGCCTGGCACAACCTGGCGAACACCGAGCTGTACATCAGCAACATCACCAAGGCGCTGATCGCCGCCGACCCGGCGAACAAAGCCGACTATGTACGCAACAGCCAGGCCTACCTGAAACAGATCTACGCGCTGCTCGCCGAAGCCAAAGCCAAGCTCGGTTCGCTGCCACCGGGCAACCGCAAGATCGTGACGTCCCACGATGCATTCGGTTATCTCGGTCAGGCCTATGGCATCGACTTCATGGCGCCACAAGGTCTGTCCACCGAGCGCGAACCTTCCGCCGCCGAAGTCGCTGCGCTGATCACCCAGATTCGCCAGGCCAAGGTCAAAGCGGTGTTCATGGAGAACATCAAGGATGCCCGCCTGCTCAAGCAGATTGCCGATGAAAGCGGCGCGCACATCGGCGGCACGCTGTACTCCGATGCGCTCGCCGCCACCGGTCCGGCGAGCACCTTCACCGGGTTGTTCGAGTACAACCTCAACACCTTGTACGAGGCTTTGAGCAAGCCATGATCCGCAAGAACCCCTCAGGTGATTTGCCGTTGATTGCGGAGTCCGCCTACGTCGATAAGACCGCGATCATCTGCGGCAAAGTGGTGATCGGCGAGAACGTATTCGTCGGCCCCTACGCGGTGATTCGCGCGGACGAAGTCGACGCCTCGGGCGAGATGGAGCCGATCACCATTGGCGCCAACTCGAACATCCAGGACGGCGTGGTGATCCACTCCAAGTCCGGTGCGGCGGTGACGATCGGCGAGTTCAGCTCGATCGCCCACCGCTCCATCGTTCATGGACCGTGCTCCGTGGGCGACCGGGTGTTCATCGGATTCAACAGTGTGCTATTCAACTGCGCCGTCGGTGATGGCTGCGTGGTGCGGCACAACTCGGTGGTCGACGGTCGCGACTTGCCTGCCGACTTCTACGTGCCCTCCACCACCCGCATTGGGCCCAACACCGACCTGTCGCAATTCCCGCCGGTGAGCGTCAGCGCCTCGGAGTTTTCCGAAGACGTGGCGCGCACCAACGTCGATCTGGTGCGCGGCTACAAAGCCCTGCAAAACGAGTTCTGACCATGAACAACGTGCTGATTCGCAATGCCCGGATGGTGAATGAAGGACGTGAGTTCGATGGTGATCTGTTGGTCGGCCATGGTCGCATCGTCAAGATCGCGAGCAGCATCGAAGGGGAAAATGCTGCCGTCGAAATCGATGCTGACGGCCAGTGGTTGTTGCCTGGAATGATCGATGATCAGGTGCACTTCCGCGATCCCGGCTCGCCCGACAAGGGCAGTTTCTACACCGAATCGCGAGCAGCGGTGGCCGGCGGCATCACCAGTTTCATGGACATGCCCAACACGAATCCGGCGACCCTGACGCTGGCAGCATTGGCCGACAAGAAGCGCCGCGCAGCGATCAATTCGGTGGCCAACTACGGCTTTCACTTCGGCGTGAGCAACGACAATCTCGACACCGTCGCCGCGCTCAATCCTTGCGAAGTGGCCGGCGTAAAAGTGTTCATGGGCGCGTCCACGGGCAATATGCTGGTAGATGATCCCAAGGTTCTGGAGCGGCTATTCGCTGAAGTGCCGACGATTCTGTTGGCCCACTGCGAACACACGCCCAGCATCGACGCCAATGCGGTGAACCTGCGAGAGCTGTTCGGCGAGCACATTCCCGCCGCAGCCCATCCGCTGATCCGCAATGCCGAGGCCTGCTTCCGTTCGTCCTCGATGGCCGTGGATCTGGCCAAGCGACATGGCACCCGGCTTCATGTGTTGCACCTGACCACCGCCCGCGAACTGGCGTTGTTCGAAGACAAGCCACTGACACAAAAACGCATTACCGCCGAAGTCTGTCTGCACCATCTGCTCTTCGACGATCGCGACTACGCAACGCTCGGCAACTTGATCAAATGCAACCCGGCGATCAAAACCCAGGCCGACCGAGACACCTTGCGCCGGGCCCTGATGAGTGATCGACTGGACGTCATCGGCAGCGATCACGCGCCTCACACCTGGGACGAAAAGCAACGTCCCTACTGCCAGGCACCGTCCGGCTTGCCATTGGTGCAACACGCCCTGCCCGCCCTGCTGGAGTTGGTGGCGGATGACGTTCTACCGATCACCACCCTTGTGGCCAAGACCAGTCACCGTGTCGCCGATCTGTTTGCGATTCCCGACCGAGGCTATTTGCGCGAAGGGTATTGGGCCGACCTGGTGTTGATCAAACCCGAACCTGGTGGCGTTGCCGTCTCCCAACAGCCGATCCTGTCTCAATGCGGCTGGACGCCCTTCGCGCAGCGGCGCTTTCGCCACAGCGTGAGCACCACGTTGGTATCGGGGCAAATGGCGTGGCACGACAAATGTCTTAATGACAGCTGCCAGGGTTTACCGCTACGGTTTACACGCTAGTGCAGCACTCGAGAGCACCGACATGATCCACATCACTCTGAGCGATGGTTCATTGCGTGAATACGACCAACCGTTGTCGGTGTACGAGTTCGCCGCGAGCATTGGTCCCGGGCTTGCCAAAGCAGCTGTCGCCGGCCGGGTGGACGGCGTATTGGTGGACTGTCAGTTCTTGATCGAGGCCGATGCCCGGGTCAGCATCGTCACGCCCCAAGAGCCCGATGGCCTGGAGATATTGCGCCGCTCCTGCGCATTGATGCTGGCGATGGCCGTGAAACAGCTCTATCCAAAAGCGCAATTGCAGACCGGATCGGCACTGGGTGACGGGTTCTATTATGAGTTTGCCTTTGAACGACCGTTAAACCCGGACGACCTTGCGGGCATCGAAGCGCGCATGAAGACCCTGGCGGCGACCAATCATTCGATCCGCCGGCGCGAGCCGTCACCGCGTTCCAAGTACATGGAAAAACTTGCGACCTACCTGCTCGGGGACTTCGAATGTGTGTCGATGGGCCCGCATGCTCCGGCAACCAGAGTGTTGCAGGCATTCGCGCTCGATCACATCAGCGGCCTTGCGCCACAGCGGATCTATGGCACGTGCTGGTCTTGCCAGGAGGAACTGGACGACTGGCGGGCACCGCCGCACGTGATGGTCGTGAGCATGGATGATCGCCAAACGGATTACGCACAGTGGGTGACCGAGGCCTTGCGCCGAAGCGGCGTACGCGCCCGTGCGGACCTGCGCAACGAAAAGGTCCGCCACAAGATTCGCGAACACAGCCAGCAAGTGCCGTATCTGGTGGTGATCGGGGAGAAGGAAAAAGAAGGCGGGTTTGTCAGCGTGCGCAGTCGCACCGGAGAGGATTTTGGCCGGATGGCCATTGAGGCGGTGTGTGATTGGCTGAGATCAACGGGGATTGCGGGTGTCTGAACGGACGCCTTCGCGGGCAAGCCTCGCTCCTACAGGGACGGTATAAATCTTGTAGGAGCGAGGCTTGCCCGCGAAGCTTTTAAGCCCTTGGCTTCACTGTCCCGCAATCCTGCCCCAACCACACCGCGCGAGTATCAAGGCTACCCTTCTGCTGAATGCCGGTAGCGTTGAACGTGCCATTCACCTTGGTGGTGAACTCACGATCACTGAGGAATGTGGCGACACCCGCACCCTGCGCTTTCGGGCAGCTGAAGCGGAATTTCCACTGGTTACCGGTGCGCTCGGTGATTTCCTGCTTGCAGCCCGATTGTGGATCCGTCAGCGGAATGTTGTCGGTCTTCACTTGCTCCGGCGTCAGGCAAGCCCGGATCCCCTTGCCACCCATGGTGATGCCCTGCTTCTCCAGCTGCGCACGCTGTTCAGGCGTCATCTGGCTCTGTATCTGGCCGAGGATCAGTTGCAGATCCGGCAGGTTCTGGTCATCGACTTTCATGTTGCTCGAGGTCAATTCCCACAAACCCGGCTGCAGCATCTGCGCCTGAGCGGCCACCGGAAGTGCTAAACCTAAAGCTACGGCCAAACCCAGCAGACGAACGTTCATTGAGTAACTCCTGATCGATAGTGGCCGTTAGACGTCAGCCACGAGCTTCGGTTCATGGGCCAATTAAATAGCGACATTCTGCACGGAACATGGTCTGTTAAGCACTGAATCTTCAGGAGCAAGGCTGCCCCCATGGATTACTTTGGACCGCACATTTTCGGTTACCTGATCGCCCTGCTGCACTCGTTAGGCATGATCGCCGCCATTCATGCCGTGTTGACCGTTCGGACCGCTCAGGGCTCGATCGCCTGGGCCTTGTCGCTGCTGTTCATTCCCTACCTCACGCTCATTCCCTATCTGGTCTTCGGCCGCAGCACCTTCGATGGCTACATCAAGGCACGGCGACAGGCCAACGAGGAAATGCGCAAGGCCATCTCCGATTTGAACTGGCGCCCGTGGGTCGAAGAAGCACTGACCGCCCGTGCCTCCAGCGCCTACGCATCATTGAGGGCGATGCCAAAACTGGGCAACATGCCCTGCCTGGCGAACAATGAAGTCAGCCTGCTGATCAACGGCCACGCCACTTTCGAGGCGATCTTCGAGGCCATCAGCCAGGCAAAGGAAGCCGTGCTGATCCAGTTTTTCATCATCCACGACGACCGTCTGGGCCAACGCCTGCAAACCTTGTTGCTGAAAAAAGCCGCCGAAGGCGTCGCCGTTTATTTACTGTACGACCGCATCGGCAGCCACTCCCTGCCCCACAGTTATGTGCAGCCGTTGCGCGATGCCGGTGTCGAGGTCAAAGCCTTCGCGACGCGTAGCGGCTGGCTCAATCGCTTTCAGGTCAACTTCCGCAACCATCGCAAGATCGTCGTGGTGGACGGCGTGTTGGGCTTCGTTGGCGGGCATAACGTGGGCGACGAATACATGGGCGAGAAACCACCCCTCGCCCCTTGGCGCGATACCCACGTGCGGGTGCGCGGGCCGGTGGTGGCGTGCATGCAGGAGTCCTTCGCCGAAGACTGGTTTTGGGCAGCGCGCTCCTTGCCGCCGTTAATACTGCCGGACGCGTATCCGGACAACGGCGTACTCTGCCAATTGCTTGCCAGCGGACCGGCAGATTCCTACGAAACCTGTTCGTTATTCTTCGTCGAAGCCATTCACGCGGCGACCGAGCGGGTGTGGATCACCAGCCCCTACTTCATCCCCGATGAAGCGGTGTTTGCCGCCTTGAGGCTGGCGGTTCTGCGCGGCGTGGATGTGCGATTGCTGCTGCCTTCACGACCGGATCACCGCATCGTCTACGCCGCCTCCAGCCTGTATGCCTTCGAAGCCGTGCGCGCCGGTGTGCGGGTATTCCGCTACCAGCCCGGTTTCCTGCATCAGAAAGTGGTGTTGATCGACAGCGAAATCAGCGCCATCGGCAGCGCCAATATGGACAACCGTTCGTTCCGGCTGAATTTTGAAGTGATGTTGCTGACTGTCGACCGAGTGTTTGCCGGCGAGGTGGAACAGATGCTCAACGACGACTTCGACCAGGCGCATGAAGTCGCCAAAGAAGAAAGCCGGGAGACCCGCCGCCTGCAACAGGTCGGCATGCGGATCGCCCGGCTTATTTCACCGATACTTTAAGGGTTGTAGATGTCGTCGCGGGTCCAGGGCAGTTCATGACTGCCATCGGGGTGGGCTTTCACTGCAAGGATCTGGTGCAGGTTGATCCAGCCCCGGGCGAATGCATAAGCACATCCTGCCAGGTACAGCCGCCAGATTCGCAAGGCCTGCTCCGGCACCTGCCGGGCGGCCGCTTCCAGGTTGTCCTCCAGGCGCTCGCTCCAATGGTCCAGGGTGCGCGCGTAGTGCAGGCGCAAACTCTCGACATCGACGATCTCCAGCCCCGCTTCGCTGATCTCGGCAGAGATCATCGACAGGTGCGGCAACTCGCCGTTGGGGAACACGTATTTCTCGATGAAATCACCCGCGCCACGTCCCACCGGCCGGCCATCGGTGTGCTTGGCGGTGATGCCGTGGTTCATCACCAGGCCGCCCTCTTTCACCGCGCCGAACAGGGTTTTGCAGTACTCGGCCAGGTTCTCGTGCCCCACATGTTCGAACATGCCAACGCTGACCACTTTGTCGAAGCGCCCGTCCTGGGGCAGATCGCGGTAGTCCAGCAGTTGCAGCTCGACCAGATCGTCGAGGCCTTCCTCCTTCACCCGCTCACGGGCCAGGGCCAGTTGCGCTTTGCTCAGTGTGATCCCGAATACCTTCGCGCCAAACTCCCGCGCCGCATAGCGCGCCAAACCGCCCCAGCCACACCCGACATCCAGCAGATACTCGCCAGGTTGCAGGCGTAGTTTGCGACACAGGTGGCGGAACTTGGCTTGCTGGGCCTGCTCAAGCGTTTCGCTGCCGGTCTCGAAATAGGCGCAGGAATACGCCATGTCACTGTCGAGCCACAGCTGATAAAACGCGTTGGAAAGGTCGTAGTGATAGGAAATCGCCTTCGCGTCGGTTTCCTTGTCGTGGGGAGTGCGAACAGGCTGACTGTCGATGTCGCCCAGCAAGGCCTGACTCCATTCATCAACGACGCGGATCACCTCGCTGATGGAGCCTTCCAGCTCAAGTTTGCCCTCAACGAATGCCGCTCCGAGCGCATCGAGGCTGGGATGAGTCAACTGGGTAACCATTTGTGGGTCCTTGACCACAATCGTGACGCTGGGCGTCGGCCCCAGATTAATTTCATGGCCGTCCCAGAGTCGCAGGCGTAGCGGTAACTGCAGATTCTGTAAGGCCGGTGGAAGTTGCGCGAGCATGGAATATCCCCCTTGTTTCAGACGTCTGATGTGAGGGTAGACCATCCTTGAAAAATAGCAGGCTATCGATTTAATAGCCGTCTTCTATGATTTGCAGCGCTTGAATCAAGCGCCGCAAATTCGCAGAAGTGATTGCCCTCACACTAGATGACTGCGAATTTCGCGCACAGTTCTGAAATGTTCACATCCCTCAGACGTCTTCCTTCATCTTGAGCAACGGCTCTTGGAAACGCAGCAGCCGCCCGGCGTTGCCCAAAACCAGCAACGTACTCAGGTTATGCAGCAGCGCAGCAATCATCGCCCCTGCCGCACCGAGCCAGCCGAAGGCAGCGAAAGCAACAATTGCCAGTGTCCAGCCCAGACCTATGATCACGTTGACCTGCAAGGTCTGCCGGCATTGGCGACTCAAACGTACGCAAGTGCCGAGCCGACGCAGGTCGCTGCCGATCAGCACGATATCGGCTGAAGCCAAGGCAATATCCGCACCGCCCGCACCCATGGCGACGCCCACCACACCGGCCTTGAGTGCCAGCGAATCATTGATGCCATCCCCGACCACCATCGGCCGGAAGCCGCTGCCGATTTCTTTCAGCACACGGTTGAGTTTGTCCTCGGGCAAGGCCTGGGCTTCGACATCGCTGATCCCGACATCCAGGGCCAACGTATTCGCGACGCTTTGGCGATCGCCAGTGAGCAACAATTGCCGGCCCAACCCGAGTTCACGCAACTCACTCAAGGCGAACCGCGCTTCAGGTTTGACGCTGTCCGCGAGCAACAGCCAGGCCAGGAATTCACCGTTGAGCGCCAACCCGGCGATCGGGCCATCGTGTTCAGGAACGGCTGAAGTGGCGATCGCCAATTGCGCGAACAACTCCGGTCGCCCGAGTGCTGCTTCGCCTTGTTCGGTCATCGCTACCACGCCCAGGCCCTGACGTTCGTGAATGTCCGTGAGCAGCAGAAAATGTTCCTGAGTAACCAACCCGGCGAGCGCGCGACTGACGGGGTGACTGCTGGCAGAACCCAGGCTGGCGGCCAGTTTCAACACGTGGTTGCGATCTTCCAGCGGACTGTCGATGGATTGCAGGCGCAAGGTGCCGAAGGTCAGCGTCCCGGTCTTGTCGACCACCAGCGACGTCAGATCCGCCAGCTCTTCGAGAAACGCCGAACTGCGGATCAGAATCCCGTGTCGTGCAGCAACCGCGACACCGGCAATCGCCGTGGCCGGTGCCGACAACACCAACGCACACGGACAGGCTGCCACCAACACCGCGAGCATCGCTTGCGCATCGTTGGTGATGAACCAGGTCACTGCGGCCAGCAACAACACCAGCACCATGTAGCTGCCAGCGTAGCGCTCCAGCAAGCGGGTGATTGGCGGCTTGGAACGCTCGGCACTTTGCATCAGTGCAATGACTTTACCGAGAGTCGATTCGTTGCCGGTACGGGTCACTTCAATGCGCAGCAAGCCATCAAGGTTGATCGCCCCGCCGAACACCGTCATGCCGACGCCCGCCTCCACCGGCACCGACTCGCCCGTGATCGATGCGGTATCGAGACTCGCCTGACCGGAGAGCACACGACCATCGGCCGGCACTCGATCACCGGCGCGGACCTCCACGCGGTCGCCAGCCTTGAGTGTGCCGTTGTCGACTTCGACGATGGAGCCATCCGCCTGAACCTTGCGCGCATGGCTGCGTGTCAGTTTGCCGAGTGCGTGAATCGCCTCCTGGGAACCGATCACGCTGCGCTCTTCCAACACATGGCCGAAGATCATGATGATCGGCAATAACGCAGCGGTCAGCAGATCGCCAGTCGCCCAGGCACCCAACATCGCCAACGCAATCAACTGATCGGTGATCCCGTGCAAGCTGGGATAACGCAGGCTGTACCAGGCCGAACGCATCACCGGCACGGCCACCAGCAACGAGGCAAAACCCAGCAGCAATTGACTGACGCCCGTCTGCTCCGGCGACCACCAGCGCCAGATCAAACCGAGCGCCAGCAAGCCGAGCGCGAGCATGGCCAGGGTCAGTTGGCGTGCAGCGCTGCGTTGTTCGGCCGAGGACAACATGCTCGGTGCGGCGGCAGTTTGGGCGGTCATTGTGCAGCTCCCTGAATGATCAGGCGGGAATCGTCTTTCGGATTAACCGTGGTCACCGAGCCGGCCTGACCGAGGATTTTCGGCAAGCGCTCGCGGTAAATGCGCAACAGCATTTGCGGGTCGGTGCCTTGTTGTTGCGCCTTGGCCAGGCTCAATACCGTGGCCGTGTCGGCGGAGGCTTTGGCCAGCCGTTCGCTGGCTTGAGCGTGGGCGACTTGCAGCGCACGGTCGGCTTGCTCGTTGGCGGCCTGGGTGAGTTTCTCGGCTTCAGTGCGGGCATTGGCCACGGCTTTATCGGCTTGCTGACTTGCGGTCAGAACGGCGTTGAAAGCATTGACCGCAGGTCCTGGCAGACTCGACTGCACATCCACGCGCGCCACTTCGACCCCCAATCCCTGCCCCGTTGCGGTCAATTGCGCGAGACGTTGATTGATGCCTTGTACCAAATCCCCGCGCAGGCGTTCGCGTCTTTCCGCCGCTTGATTATCCGCGCCGATCAACTCAGGGCGCACCACCAGGATGGTGTCCAGATCTCGTGCGGCGGTGAGTGCCACGGCGCTGCGAGTCACCAGGCGATCCAGTGCCGGCAGCACGTGTTCACCTTGAACAACGAACGCATACGGTTCAGTGACTTTGTAAAACACCCGCACATCCAGTTGCACCACACCCGCGTCACCCGTCAACAGATAACCGGAACCTGCCAGCGCATCACTGAGCGGCGTGGCGAAAGTGGCTGCTCGGTCGGCCTGCAACGCGGCATCGCTGCGCAGTAGATTATCGACCCGACGCTCGATCACCCGATCTGCCGCCGGCAACAAAACCACTTGCTCGAACGGCCTCGGCCACGCCAACAGCAGACCGGCATTCTGAATGCGATCCAGCGCGCCAAAGTGCAACACCACCGCACGATTTTGCGGGTCGATTTGCCGCACGTTGGAGAATGCCCACGCCAACGCGGCCAAGACTGTCACCGCATACAGGGCGAGAAAAGCCAATCGCCCGGCCTGAATCCAGGGGCTGCTTAACTCAATTGTTCCACGTGGAACCAAACTCATGGCTGCGATCCGGACTTGTTATCGAGCGTCGGCGGACCGTCAACCAACACCCGGAACGGCGCGGCATCGGTGCGCAGAATCAGTTTGGTGCCAGGCGTGACGATGGTGCCCAAGGTGTCGAGGGAGCGCAGCAAGTTATACAGCTGCGGCGAACCCGCGTAAGCGCGGCCGTAAATCTGTGCGGCTTCGACCCGGGATTGAGCTTCGATGTCGGCAGCTTTTACCGTGGCATCGGCCTGGACGATTCGCGCATCACGCTCGGCAGCAGAGCGAATTTGCGCTGCCTCACGTTTGCCGATGGCCGTGCGTTCGGTGGCGATTGTTTCACGCTCGGCGCGCATGCGATCGACGGTGGCGGTCAGGGTTACCGACGGCAAGGTCAATCGTTCGATGCCGACTTGCAGCACACGAACGCCATACGTGGCGAGTAACTGCTGATCGATTTGCTGACGCAACTGCGCTTCAAAATCAGCGATGTGTACCTGGCTGGCATCGGTGTTCACCAGATTGGCCAGGTCAAAACTGCTGGCCGTGGTTTCCAGTGCCGAGCCGACGAAGGTGCGAATCTGCCGCGCCGCTTCGTCCGGCTGATTCTGCACGGCGCGCATGAAGCGCTGCACATTGTCCGGATCGCCTTGTACCTGCCACGCCACGTAAGCCTGAACGATGATGCGTAAACCGTCGCGCGTGCCCACATCCTGCAAACCACTGGATGTGGTGCGCAGACGCAGATCGACCGGAATCGCCGCTTCAAAAGGCGCGGGCCAACGCCAGCCCAGCCCCGGCTCCAACAACACCCGCGACGGATTGCCGAAGCGCGTGATCACCGTGGCTTCGCCGGAGCGCACCTGCACCAGGCTCGCGGCGGCGATGGCAAACGCCACCAGCAACGCCGCCCACCCCATGCGCCGCCACGGGAATGGACCCGCTTCCTGCGGATCGCCGTGGTGGTGATGGTGATGCCCGTGGTGATGCCCGCCATGGCCGTGATCGTGGCCGGCGTGATCATCGTGATCGTGAGTGTGCGACTGGCTCAATTGGCAGCTCCTGGCTGAGCAGTTTTACGCGCCGATGCAGGGTCAACCGGCAGCGTGAAAGTACGGAGGTCGATGGTCGGCGCGTTACCGCTGCCGCCCAGACGATGATCGAGAACCAGCAACCTGGCGTTGGTCAGGCCTTGGGAGAGCTGGCTGAAATACTGTTCCAGCACGAAAGCCTGGCCCGCGCTGGCGTAGGCTTTTTGCTCGGCGCTGAATTTCAGATCGGCCGCTTGCGCAGCCGCATTGATTTCACGCGCGCTGGCCGTCGCTTGATCCCGTGCGATGCTGGCCTGCAATTGCGCCTGATTAGTGGCCTCTGCAGCTGCGCCGCGCTCACGCGAGATCAGGGCCTGCGCAGCAATTTGCGCCGCTTGCACACCGTGATAAGCGTTGGCCGCGCCGGCCGGTGGGTGAATCGCTTCAACCACGGTCGCGAGAATTTCCACGCCGCTGTCGAGCTTTTCCAGGTCAGCCTGCACCGCGCGGCCAATCTCTTCGGCGAGCCCTACCCTGTCCTCACCGAGTAGACAGTCAAGGGTACGAGACGCGAAGTCGTGCACCAGAATCCGGCTGGCGGTGCTGCGGATCAGTGTCGGCACGTTGGCGCTGTTGTACGTCGCGGCCAACGCCGCTTGATCCGTGAGGCCGATGCGATAGACAAAACGCACGTCCATGTTGACGATCTGGAAGCTCTGTTTGTCGGCGCGACTGCTGGCAATCACCTGAGACTTGTCATTCACATGGCTGGCATCCCACAAGCGATTGGCCGTCGTCGGCGCCGGACCTTCAGCTGGTTCAGCCACAATCGGCGCCGTCGCTTCGCCAACACTGGTGGCCAACTCGTGAACCACGCCGTTCTCGACACTCAACACTCGACCCAGCGGCCACGGCAGACCTGCGTGCAAACCGGGGCCAAAGACCTCCACCGGCTTACCGAAACGCTCATAGATGCCCCGCCCTTGCAGGGAAATTTCGTGAATGCCGGTGAGCGACCAACCGACCAGTGCCACCACCGCCAGCACCGGAACGAATGCCCGGCGCATGTAAGTGAAGGCCCAGATCTGCCGCAGATCGATGCCGAAGCGGTTATGTAATTCGTGTTGCAGCACCAGCAACGGTTGGGGCGGCCAGCGCAGCATGTCGGCGACGAAACTTCGCGCCAGCAACGCAGGTTCGAGTTGTTCACGCTGCGGACTGAACAGTGACAACACCGCGCGTAGCAGCAGTTCGACCGCGACCAGACCCGGCAGCAGGCCAATCAGTACAGCCAGACGTACCGGCCAAACCGACGCCTCGCTGCCGAACAACAGGCACAGCGCGCTCAGCACAAGGCAGATGATTGCCACGCGCGTCAGCTGCGCCAGCGAACCTGCTTCGGGCCACTGGGCCACATTTTCCTGGGCAAGTTGTCGCTCCAGCACCAGCAAACCGAAGGCCAGCAGTAACGACAATGCCGCCGCGACACTCGCGGAAAAACCGAGCGCAGCGGGAGGCAGGGCCAGGTTCCAGACTTGATTGATGCTGAACACTACCAGCAGCGCCCAAGCGCCAAGCCACAGCGTCGAAGCGCCGATCTGCGCCAGCAACCGCAACCATCGCTGGCTGATCCGCTCCAGCAGCCGTTCATACCAGCCCTCCGACGGCGATTCAGCGACGACTTCCACAGGGAGCATCGCCGGGTTCATCGCCATTTCACGCCACTGCGTCACCCACCACGCCGATTGCAGCCCGGCGACCAGCACCAGCAAACCGGCGCTCTGATTGACCAGCACCGCAGGCCAAAGCGACTGCGGTGCAAACAGCCCGACGAAAAACGCCAGCACCCAGCCTGCCCCTGCGAGCGCGCCGAGGCCGATTGCCAACTGCCGCAATCGCCGCCCTTGAAAGACTGCCTGCTGAAAGCGCGGCAGCCCGGCTACCGTTGCGCCCTCAATCTCGAGATCGACTTGCATACCACCCCAGTGATTTTCTTTGCTCACGTCGCAATTCGTTACGATATAACGAAAGCCGTGAAATTTTCGTACTAAATCTCTTTATCTAAAGACGCTCAACCTGTCACTTGGCTGAAGCCTTGACCGAAAGGCATGGCTGCGCACATATTACGCTCGTAATTTTATTCAGGAACTACGTTTATCCAGCCCGATTCCCATCCAATTCAGGAGTACATCCATGAGCAACTATGACGTCGTGATACTGGGCGGAGGCCCCGGCGGCTATAACGCGGCAATTCGCGCCGGCCAGTTGGGCCTTAAAGCCGCCTGTGTCGAAGGCCGCGCCACCCTCGGCGGCACTTGCCTGAACGTCGGTTGCATGCCGTCCAAGGCATTGCTGCATGCTTCTGAATTGTATGACGCGGCCATGGGTGCGGAATTTGCCAACCTCGGTATCGAGGTCAAACCCACGCTGAACCTCGCGCAAATGATGAAGCAGAAGGATGACAGTGTTGCCGGGCTGACCAAGGGCATCGAGTTTCTGTTCCGCAAAAACAAGGTCGACTGGATCAAGGGGTGGGGCCATATCGACGGGCCGGGCAAAGTCACGGTGACGGACAGCCAGGGCGGCAAGACTGAGCTGAGCGCCAAGGACATCATCATTGCCACCGGCTCCGAGCCCACTCCCCTGCCCGGCGTGGACATCGACAACACGCGCATCCTCGATTCCACAGGTGCGCTTTCTTTGTCCGAAGTGCCCAAGCATCTGGTGGTGATTGGCGCCGGGGTCATTGGCCTGGAATTGGGCTCGGTGTGGCGGCGTTTGGGCGCACAGGTGACCGTGGTCGAGTTTCTCGACCGGATCTGCCCTGGTGTGGACGGCGAAGCGGGCAAAACCCTGCAACGCTCGCTGAGCAAGCAAGGCATCAGCTTCAAGTTGAGTTCGAAAGTCACCCGCGCCACGACTTCGGCGAGCGGTGTTCAACTCAGCGTCGAACCGGCCGCTGGCGGTACTGCCGAACTACTCGTAGCCGATTACGTGCTGGTCGCCATCGGGCGCCGGCCTTACACCGAGGGGCTGGGATTGGAGAACGTCGGCCTCGCCACGGATAAACGCGGCATGCTCGCCAACAAGGGTCATCGCACTGAAGCGGCAGGCGTGTGGGTCATCGGCGATGTCACGTCGGGGCCGATGCTCGCGCACAAGGCCGAAGATGAAGCCATGGCCTGTATCGAGCAGATCGTCGGCAAGGCAGGCGAGGTCAATTACGACCTGATCCCCAACGTCATTTACACCAGGCCGGAGCTGGCCAGCGTCGGCAAGACCGAAGAGCAACTCAAGGCTGAGGGCCGCGCGTACAAGGTCGGTAAATTCCCCTTCACCGCCAACAGCCGGGCGAAGATCAACCACGAGACTGAAGGCTTCGCCAAAGTGTTGGCCGATGAGCGCACCGACGAAATTCTCGGCGTGCACCTGGTAGGCCCGAGCGTCAGTGAAATGATTGGCGAATATTGCGTGGCCATGGAGTTCAGTGCTTCGGCTGAAGACATTGCCCTGACCTGTCATCCACACCCGACGCGCTCCGAGGCTTTGCGCCAGGCGGCGATGAATGTGGAGGGGATGGCGACGCAGATGTAGGGCTCGGGGATTTGCTGCGACTGTTCCATCGCCATCGCGAGCAGGCTCACTCCTACATGGATTTTGTGTACGCCACAGACCAATGTAGGAGTGAGCCTGCTCGCGATGGGAACAACTCGGTCTAAAGCGGCAAATGCTCTAGAGGCAACGCGCCCGGCGTTTTCACCGTGTGAATCGCAAAGTTGCTGCGGATGTCACTCACGCCCGGCAACTTGAGCAAACGCCCGGTGAGAAAGCGGTCATAAGCACGCAAATCCGGCACCACCACCTGCAACAGAAAATCCGACTCCCCTGACACCAGAAACGCCGAAATCACCTCGGGCAACGCCATCACCGCCACACGGAAGGCTTCGGCCTGTTCGTCGTTGTGGCGTTCGACCTTGACCCCGACAAACACCGTCAGCCCCAACCCGACTTCATCGCGGTCCAGGTTGGCCTGATAGCCGCGAATCACCCCGGCCTCCTCCAGCATCCGCACCCGACGCAAACAGGGGGACGCGGACAGACCAATCTCGTCAGCCAGTTGTACGTTGCTCAGACGACCGTCACGTTGCAGGGCCGCGAGAATTTTTCGGTCGTAAGCGTCCAGTTTCATGTTTGGCAGATCCTGATGGTTCAAGCGTCAGAGAATGGCAGGTTATGCCAATTCAAGACTGTTTAGAAGCAAACTACGCAACCACCTGCCCTGTGCTTCAGCCCTAGACTGGCGCTACCGAATCGACAACGAAAGGGGTGCAGCATGGCGGGGCTTTGGCTGTTTTTCATGGCGCTGGCAGTGGTTTACCTGCTCCCAGGCCCGGACATGATTCTGCTGCTGCAAACCGGCGCTCGTCAGGGCAAAGGCGCGGCGCTGGCCACTGCAGTGGGATTGGGCATTGCCCGAGGATGTCACGTGGCGTTGGCGGCACTGGGGCTGGCGGCACTGTTCAAGGCCGCGCCCTGGACGTTCGATTTGGTGCGCCTGGCCGGGGCTGCGTACCTGTTGTGGATCGGCATTCAATGCCTGCGGACCACGATGCTCCCGAGCCTGAACGGTGCAGATTCAGCCTGTGGAAAACCTCGTTGGCGCGAAGCCATTCAGCGCGGATTGTTGACCAACCTGCTGAACCCCAAGGCGCTGCTGTTCTGCTCGGTGCTGCTGCCGCAGTTTATCGATCCGCATGCAGGGCCGGTGCTCGCACAATTCGCAACCCTGGGCGTGGTGCTGGTCAGTGTCGGTTTGTTGTTCGACAGCGCGTACGCCTTGGCCGGCGCCGCGCTTGGCCGCTGGCTGCAACGCAGTCCTTCGGCCCAGCGCGTACAGCAGTGGTTGTTTGGCAGCCTGTTGATTGGTTTTGCCCTGCGACTGACCTTTGTTCAACAGGTTTGAACCTTACTGCGACTTACGGCGACGACGATTGATCAGTAACAATGCCGCTGCCGTGACCGCCAACACACCGCCGATCTGCAAAGTTTTTTTGTAAGGCCGCAGCTCGGAGCGCACGGCGTCGGTGACCTGGGTGACGTAGCGCTTGTCGGCGCGCTGAAAGTCCGGGTCCTGGCATTGGTGACCGAAATCCCCCGCCCAGACGACATACGGGCCTTCCTCGACATAACGACGGTAGAACGCGCTTTGCTCTTGCAGGTTCGTACCCCACGACGAAGCCTTGCACAGCACCGACGCGAAAGCCTGACTGCTGTGGGGTAAAAGATCAGCCGCTTTACTCGCCAGCGCGGTGGCAACAAACCGGTAATGGAAACGCTCATCAGGTTGCGCCAACGTGGCTTGCTGGCGTTTCACCTCACCCTCGGCCATCAATGGGCCGACCTTGAGCTCGGGAGTCTCGAGACTGTAATTGCCACCGAAAGTGGCGTAATCCGGAGACATCTCGTAGCCCAAGAGCTCCATCCCGTTGAAACGGGCCAGCGTCGCGGCATTGTAGTAAGCGAAGGCACGTTTGCTCGGCCACCATTTCGATTCGGCGTCGTGGCGCAACTCCCCGTACCACTTGGCCCGATGGTGCAACGTCTCGCTGTCGAAGTACGCGGGCGCTTCGTCGTAACGGCCCTCACGCAACAAGCGCCGCCCCAGCAGGTTGCGCAACTTCGCCGCCACCGACAACGGCACGTAGTTATCGCGATCCTGTTGAGTCAGCGCTGGCGGCGCCGGCACTTGAGTGTCGACGTAATGCTTGAGTTCATCGACGGTCAGCACACGCTCAGCGACGGTCGCGGCGTCGAACCAGTAAATGTCGTTGCTGCGATAAAGCTGATCGAATGCCTGCAAATAATCCCCACGTTGCAACGCCAGGATCGCGCTTTCCCCCTCGACGCGGCACTTCGGCTGAAGCGTTTCGAAATCCCAGTCCGGCGTCCGTCGCTCGCCCCAGGATTCGCTCTGCGGGAAGGCCTGGGCAGCCTTGGCGTACGCGGCGGCGGCAGCCGTTTTATCACCCTCGCGCATCGCCAGCTTCGCCCGCAGCCACCACGCCAGGCCACCGTCGCCGGCGTGTTCAAGGAACGCCTTGGCGCTGGCGTAATCGCCCTGTTGATAATTCACGGCCGCCAGCCGATCAGCATTGTCGAGGCTGCCGCGCGTGCTGTTTTGCAGCAGCTTGATCAGTTTTTGCTCGTTCGGCGGTTGATCACCAAATGACCAACCCAACCGGCTGATCAACGACGCCGTGACCAGTTGCTGCACCGGTTTGCCTTTAAGCAACGCGGCCAGTTGCTCGTCTGGCATCGCCGCCAGATCGGCCATCAACAGCTTCAATGAGGTGTAACCCACTGCGGAACCATGGAGGTTTTGCGTGGCGTAAAGTCCGATGGCACTGTCCCAATCGCCCGCCGTGCGAGCGACACGCGCCTCTTCGCCGAGGCTGGCGACACCCAGCTCCAATGGATCGCTGAAGCCGTCGATGCTCAACTGGCGCACCTGCTCAAAGGCCTTGCGAGATTGCGTCAGCAGATCGGGCGTGGCGTCCGCTTCGCTGCTCATGGCGAACAGCGCCCGGCCCAGCGAATAAGCTGCCCACGTGCTGCGCAACGCGCGTTGATCCGCCGGCAATGCGAGCACTTTCTGGAAGTAATCGGCGGCCAATCCATGGTCACCGGCGCTGAACGCCACGGCGCCCGCCAGATAGAGCCTGAGCTCGGTCGGCAGGCTTGCGCCCTGCGCCTCGACCTGATGAGCATCGCTCAGCGTGCGCAGTTCTTTGACCAGCGCCTGCTGCGGCACCGTCAAACCAGCCTGTTCGGCGTCGTCCCGCTGCACGGCATAGTCAGGCGCGTCCATGCTGTAGACGACTTCGCTGACGTTCTTCAAACCCGTAATCGCCTGCCCGAGACGACTGATCTCGAACCGGAAGTTGCCTTCCGGCAGCTCCGCCAGCGACTGACCCCGGTTATCGAGCAGGCGCATAGGGAAATCCGGCCCGCAGGCCACTGCCGAACCCAGTGGAAAACCGAGGCTCAGGCAAAGCAAATGGCGGGGCCAGTTACGGGTGAACATTTGAACCTCCTTGATCAATGTTTGTGCAGCGCGCCCAACCGATGGCGCGCTGCCCACCGGCCTGGATCCGACCGTCGCGCAGGCGGGTGAAGGTAAGCAGATCCGGGCTTTGTTGCAACGCATAACCGGCCAGGGCATCGGCGCCCTCACAACCTCGTGCGGCGAGCGTCAGGCGTTCGGGCCAGGCACTGTCGAGGTTGCCTTGATTGCTGATGCTGACGTCATAGAGGCCATCCTGCGCCGAGAGTTTCAGCGTCAGGCGACTATCGAGTGCATCGCCACGGGCTACGGCGCGCAAGGTCGTCAGGCTCCAGGCCCGGCGATCATTGGCCAACGGCAGGCGAAACCAGATCAACCCGGCCAGATGAGCCGGTGGATCGTTACGCAATTGGGTGGCAAGTGCGCTCAGTTGCTGCGGATCAGCCAGCAATTCCCGGCGCTCGCCGACGCGCTCAATGGGCGCTTCGCTTTCCACGTCGAGTGCGCCGCCGGCCTGCGGCAACAACGCTACGCCATAGGCCGGCAGCGCCAGATAAAAAGGTTTCGACGTGATGCGGCTCCAGGCGCCGGCCCATTTTCTGGCCTGATCCGGGTCAAACAATCCCATGCGCGGGTCGCTCACCGCATGCACCTGCAACACGCTGCTATCGACTGTGGATAACAATGCAGGCAGTTCAGGACTGTCGAGCCACGCCGGCAGCGCGGTAATGCTCAACGGCATGGAAGCCGGCAGCACCGCGCGCAAGTCCGTGAGGAATTTCCGATAAGCCGGTAGCCGAGCGTTCCCGGCATCGTGGTCGATTTCCACGCCGGAGAGCACCAGCCCCTGCGCCTGCCAATCGCTGAGCACTTGCAGGATCTGCGCAGCGACCTCGTCCTGATCCAGCGACTTGAGCTGGCCATCGAGACGAATCACCGCAATCAGCGGCCGGCCATCCCGTTTGAGCAGCACCGGGTCGATTCGCGCCCGGCTCCAGCCCGCCTTGGGGAATGCTTGCAAGGCCAGCACCCGCAAGGTCGAGAAATCCGCACGACTGTCTTTGAGTGCGGCTTCGTGGGCCGGCGTCCATTGTCGTTGCCATACATAAAGTTGCTGATCGAGCGGCGGTGCGTCCTGTCGTTCACAACCGCTAAGCAAAGCCAGCATCACCAGCAAGCCTGACAGGCGAGCGAGAAAAACCATAAAACTCCTAAGGCTGAATCTCATATTTGTAGGAGCGAGGCTTGCCCGCGAAGGCGTCCTAAACTCCGCCAAAAGCTTCGCGGGCAAGCCTCGCTCCTACACGCCGCGTCAGATGCTACAGGTCGAGCACCAAAGGCTGCGAGCCCTGCGCCGGAATCGCACAACAAATCAGGACATGTCCTACTTCCGGCACTTCCGCTGGCGGCTGTGGATAATTCACCTGACCGCTGATCAGGCGAGTCTTACAGGTCCCGCAGGAACCCCCGCGGCAACTGAATTCCGGGCGCAACCCGCGGCTTTCCGCCAACTCCAGCAAACTGCCGCCGTCGGGTTGCCAGCGGGCTTCTTTGGCCGAACGCTCGAACACCACCGGCACCGACGTGGTCGCGGCCGGCGGTTGCTCGATGACCACCGCGTCGGGGTCCGGCCGGCGACGCAAGGTCGACGGGCCGAAGGTCTCGGCGTGAATCCTGCTGTCACGGATGTCCAGTTCCCGAAGGCTGTCGTACAGCCCCTGGGTAAAACTGCCCGGCCCGCAGAGTACAAAATCCAGCTGATCGTAGTCCTCCACTTCAAGGATGTTCTTCAGCAACGCGGCGTCTATCCGTCCGGTCAGGTCAAAGTCCTCACCCTCGTGAGCATCGGCCTCCGGCTGACTGAGCAGACGCAGCACCCGCACCGAATCTCCGGCGTCATCGAGCAAACGATCCAGCTCGGAGCGAAACGGTTGATCCGCCAGCGTGCGCGAACTCTGGAAAAACCATGTAGGCCGAATGTGCCGGGTGCGCAGGCCTTGATACACCACCTCCCGCACCATCGACAGCAAAGGCGTAATGCCTACGCCGGCGGCCAACAACACCAGCGGCCGACGCTCATGGGTTGCCACGGTGAAATGCCCTTGAGGCGCGCGGGCTTCCAGCAGGTCACCGACACGAACCTGCTCATGCAGATGCGAAGACACCCGCCCTTCTCGCTTCACGCTGATGCGGAAAAAGTCATCGGACGGCGCGCTCGACAGGCTATAGGTGCGGATATGCACCTCACCGCCAATGTTGAACCGCAGCGGTAAATGCTGCCCCGCTTGAAACAGCGGCAACCCGGCGCCATCGGCGGGCTCCAGATAGATCGAGCGGATGTTGTGGCTTTCCGCTTCGATGCGCACCACCCGCAGCGGCCGCCAATGATCACCCAGCGCCCGGGCTTGCAGGCGTGCGTTGGCCTGCTCCCAGTTGCCCGTCAGCAAACTGGTGGGCGATACGCCGTCGAAGCGCCAGCGCAAAGCCAGTGCTGCAGGCCGACGCACCACCTGCTCCACCTCGAATGTCCACAGACGCTCGGCGCCTTGAAAGGCTTCGACTTGGGGGCCTTCTAGGATGATTTCGGTGCGACCGCTGAGGTGCAGCAGGTCACCGGAGTTGAAATCGATAAACAGCAAACCCGCCCGTGGATTGATCAACAGGTTGCCCAGGGTATTGAAGAACAGATTGCCGGCGAAGTCCGGGATGGTCAGACGATTACCTTCCACGTGTACGAAACCGGCCTGACCGCCACGGTGGGAAACGTCCACTGAGTGCCGACCGTCGACATCCACATAACTGGCGACGAAGAAGGTATCGGCATCGGCAATCATGGCTTTGGCAGCGTCATCCAGAGCGCCCAGGTGCTGCGCGATGCGCGTCGAGGGATCCGCCAGCGGCACCGAACGAAACTGCCGCAATTGAATGTATTGCGGGCAGTTGCCGAAGGACTGTTCGACAGTTACGCCGAAGCCATTCGCCGTCACGGCGCCGACGCGACCATTGAGGCGGTTGCGCCGCCGCGTGTGCAGTTCGATCCCCAACAAGCCGATCGCCGCGCCATTGGTCAATTGCGCCGGGTCATCCGCCCCCGGCAAGCTGTTGAATTGCAGCGCACCTGGCTCGGGCGAGTGAGCGAATCCCGGTTGCCCTTCAAGAATGCTCGCCCAAGGGTTACCGTCGACGTCCACTGCGCCGTACAGCATGAACGGCAGTTGCTCATAGAATTTGCGGTGTTGGTCCGGCATCTCAGTGCGAACCACCCTACGACCCAACTCCTCCATTCGCTCGGCAACACCGACGTGTGCCTGCAACTGTTTTTCGCCCGCGTGCCAAGTTGACTGGTCCATTACGGCTTCTCCCCTGCGCGTCAGGCGCAGTGTGAACGGCCCGACAATGCCGGGCCGCAGGTATCAGGCAGTTTTTTGCAGGCCGGCGACGGTGCGCGGCATGCCGACAAACCCTGGCAAGGCTTCGATGCGCGCCAGCCAGGCTCGCACGTTGGCGTAGTCCTCGAGCGACACGTTGCCTTCCGGTGCGTGGGCGATGTAACTGTAGGCGGCCACGTCGGCAATGGTCGGTTCGCTGCCGGTCAGGTAAACCGTATCCGCCAGTTCCTGATCGATCAGTTTGAGCCAGACGTGGGCGTAAGCGATCGTCTCTTCAGCCCTGTAAGGCGCGCCAAACACCGTGATCAGCCGGGCCCGGCCCGGGCCAAAGGCAATCGGTCCAGCTGCCACTGACAACCAGCGTTGAACCTTGGCGGCGCCGAGCGGGTCGTCTGGCAGCCAGCGACCGTTACCGTATTTTTTCGCCAGGTAAACCAGAATCGCGTTGGAATCGGCCAGCACCACGCCTTGATCGTCGATGGCCGGGACCTGTCCGAACGGGTTGATCGCCAGGTAATCCGGTTGTTTGTGCGCGCCCTTGGCCATATCGACCAGGATCAGCTCGGTCGGCAGTTGCAGCAGGGATAACATCAGCTCCACACGGTGAGCATGGCCGGAACGTGGGAAGTTGTAGAGTTTGATCGCTTGCATGGTCGACTCCGCTGGGTGGTGGCGCCGTTCTGAAACGATCAGCGCCGATGGGAGCCATCTTCCACCCCCAACCAAAACAACAGAATAACCAGCAAACGCAATCAATTATTTCAGCCAGTGCAATAACCCATCAGCCCTGCAAGGCCGGGTGTTCCCGCAGCGCTTTCACCGTGAAGTCGACAAAACTGCGAATTCGGGCCGGCGCATTGCGGCCGCCCTGATACACCACATGGATGGGCAATGGCGGCAATTCGAAGTCAGCCAATACGATTTCCAGTTCGCCGGAAGCGACTTTACTGGCGACCTGATAAGACAGGACACGGGTGAATCCCAGCCCGAGACACGCTGCCGTAATGGCTGCCTGATTCGCCGTCACCACCAATCGCGATTCAACCCGTACGCTGAGTGGCTCGCCCGCTTCCTGAAAAGGCCAGCTTTTAAGCTGACCGATAGCAGACGTTGAAATAACCGGTGCACGCGCCAGATCCTGAGGATGCACCGGCCTGCCCTGCGTCTCCAGAAATGGCGGAGCAGCGCAAATCACCCGCCGTACTTCGCCGACGCGGATCGCGTGCTGGTTGCTGTCGGGCAACTCACCGATGCGCACAGCCACATCAATCCCCTCCTCGACCATGCTCACTACCCGATCGACCAGCAAGCCGTTGATGCAGACTTCAGGAAACTGCTTCAGATAACTCACCATTACCGGCGTAACGAACAACTCGCCAAATAACACCGGCGCGGTGATCGTCAGTTGCCCACGGGGTTCGGCATGACTGCCCGCAGCTGAATCCTCCGCTTCCTGCACCTCGGCAAGAATCCTCCTACAGTCTTCGAGATACCGCTGACCCGCCTCGCTCAAATGCACGCTGCGGGTGGTGCGCGTCAGCAACCGTGTGCCAATGCGTTTTTCCAGCGCGGCCACGGCACGGGTAACACTGGCCGCCGACAGGCCCAAACGCCGCGCCGCTGCCGAGAAACCCTGGTCCTGGGCGACGGCGGCGAAGACCTGCATTTCCTGGAATCGGTCCACTGGGTATGTCCTCTACTCAGATATTCGCTACCGTCAGGCTGCGAATCCAATACGGCGTTCAAAACAATCTAGTCTGACATAACCGGGAATTTGCGAGGTCTTGATTATGGCAAAGGATAAGAAGCGCCCGCTTAAGCAGAACGCTGCCGACAGCTCGAAGATGACTAACAAGGATTACTTGGAAGAACTGCGCCGACTGCACGTCGAAACCGTCAAGTTGCAGGAGTGGGTACGGCAAAAAGGGATCAAGGTGTGCATTGTTTTCGAGGGCCGCGACGGTGCCGGCAAGGGAGGGACAATCAAGGCCCTGACTGAACGGGTGAGCCCACGTATCTTTCGGGTGGTGGCGTTGAGCGCGCCGACCGAACGTGAAAAAACCCAGATGTATGTCCAGCGGTACCTGCCGCATCTGCCGGCGGCTGGCGAAGTGGTGATCTTCGATCGCAGTTGGTACAACCGTGCGGGCGTTGAGCGCGTGATGGGGTTCTGCACCCAAGATCAGGTCGACCGTTTCCTGAAGTCGATTCCTTTGGTGGAACGTGCAATCGTCGATTCGGGCGTCATCCTGATCAAATATTGGCTGGAGGTCAGCCAAGAGGAACAGACACGACGTCTTCAGGCACGCATCAAGGATGGACGCAAAATCTGGAAGCTCACCGGCATGGATCTCAAGTCATATAGCCGCTGGTACGACTATTCACGCGCCCGTGACGACATGTTCAAGATGACCGACACCGAACATGCCCCCTGGTTCGTGGCCAACTCCAATGACAAGCGACGGGCTCGCCTGAACATCATCACCGACCTGCTCAGCCGCATTCCCTATAAGGATGTTCCGAGGGAGCCTGTGAAGTTGCCCAAACGCCAGAAGCCAGGCAGCTATCGAGAGCCGGATTATCCACTGCAATTGATACCGGAAAAATTCTGAGCTGAATGTAAAAGGGGCAAGGTCCAGTGAACAACAGGAACCCTGCCCCTTGATTCAGCTGTGGATAACTTATTCCACGGTGACTGACTTCGCCAGGTTGCGCGGCTGGTCAACGTCTGTGCCTTTCAACACCGCGACGTAGTACGACAGCAACTGCAGCGGGATGGTGTAGAGGATCGGCGACAGGATGTCGTGAATGTGCGGCATGTGCACAACGTGGGTGCCTTCGCCGTTGGTCATGCCGGCCTGTTCGTCTGCGAAGACGATCAGTTGGCCGCCACGGGCGCGCACTTCCTGGAGGTTGGACTTCAACTTCTCCAGCAGTTCGTTGTTGGGCGCCACGGTCACGACCGGCATGTCGTTATCCACAAGCGCCAACGGGCCGTGCTTCAGTTCGCCGGCCGGGTAGGCTTCAGCGTGGATGTAGGAGATTTCCTTAAGTTTCAGGGCACCTTCCATCGCTACCGGGAATTGCGCGCCACGACCGAGGAACAGAGTGTGGTGTTTCTCGGCGAACAGCTCGGCGATTTTCTCCACAGTGCTGTCCATGGCCAGGGCTTCGCCCAGACGGGTCGGCAGGCGACGCAGTTCTTCGACCAGGGTGGCTTCGACGCCTTTGGCCAGGGTGCCGCGCACTTGACCCAGGGACAGCGTCAGCAACAGCAGGCCAACCAACTGAGTAGTGAAGGCTTTGGTCGAGGCCACGCCGATTTCGCGACCGGCCTGGGTCAGCAAGGTCAGGTCGGACTCACGCACCAGCGAGCTGATGCCGACGTTGCAGATCGCCAGGCTGGCGAGGAAGCCCAGCTCCTTGGCGTTGCGCAGCGCGGCCAGGGTGTCGGCGGTTTCGCCGGACTGGGAAATGGTCACGAACAGGGTGTCGGGCTGCACCACGACTTTGCGATAGCGGAATTCACTGGCGACTTCGACCTGGCACGGGATGCCGGCCAGTTCTTCCAGCCAGTAACGGGCGACCATGCCGGCGTGGTAGCTGGTGCCGCAGGCGACGATCTGCACGTTGCGCACTTTGGCGAACAGCTCGGCAGCCTGTGGGCCGAAAGCTTGCACCAGCACACCGTCCGGGCTCAGACGACCTTCGAGGGTACGCTGCACCACAGTCGGTTGTTCGTGGATTTCCTTGAGCATGAAGTGGCGGAATTCGCCTTTGTCCGCCACGTCGGCACCGTCACGGTACTGCACGGTTTGGCGCTCTACGACCTTGCCGCTAACGTCCCAGATCTGCACGCTATCGCGACGAATTTCGGCGATATCGCCTTCTTCCAGGTACATGAAGCGGTCAGTGACCTGGCGCAGGGCCAATTGGTCGGAAGCGAGGAAGTTTTCACCCAGGCCAAGGCCGATCACCAGCGGGCTGCCACTGCGAGCGGCGAGCAGGCGATCCGGTTGCCGAGCGCTGATCACGGCCAGGCCGTAAGCGCCGTGCAACTCCTTCACGGTGGCCTTGAGGGCCACGGTCAGGTCGTTCAGATCTTTGAGTTTGTGGTTCAGCAGGTGGGCGATGACTTCAGTGTCGGTGTCCGATGTGAACACGTAGCCCAATGCCTTGAGTTGTTCGCGCAGGGCTTCGTAGTTCTCGATGATGCCGTTGTGCACCACCGCCAGATCACCGGAGAAATGCGGGTGAGCATTGCGCTCGCACGGCGCACCGTGAGTGGCCCAGCGAGTGTGGGCGATGCCCAGGCGACCGACCAGCGGCTCGGCTTCGAGCGCCAGTTCCAGCTCGCTGACTTTACCCGGACGACGCATGCGCTCGAGCTGTTGGTCATTGGTATAGACCGCCACACCGGCGCTGTCATAGCCACGGTATTCCAGGCGCTTGAGGCCTTCGAGGAGGATGGCAGTGATGTTACGTTCTGCGACTGCACCGACAATTCCACACATGCTATTTCTCCTGACTGACAGCCGCGCATATCAGCGTGATACCGCGGGCTTGTATCTGATCGCGTGCCTCCAGCGGCAGGCGATCATCGGTAATTAGGGTATGGACGCTGCTCCATGGCAGCTCCAGGTTGGGAATCTTGCGGCCTATCTTGTCGGACTCCACCATCACGATCACTTCGCGGGCAACATCCGCCATGACGCGGCTGAGTCCCAGCAATTCATTGAAAGTGGTGGTACCGCGCACCAGGTCGATGCCGTCGGCACCGATGAACAACTGATCGAAATCGTAGGAGCGCAGCACTTGCTCGGCGACCTGCCCCTGGAAAGACTCGGAATGCGGGTCCCAGGTACCGCCGGTCATCAGCAGCACCGGTTCATGCTCGAGTTCACTCAAGGCGTTGGCGACATGAAGCGAGTTGGTCATCACCACCAGGCCCGGCTGCTGACCAAGTTCCGGAATCATCGCTGCCGTGGTGCTGCCGCTGTCGATGATGATCCGGGCATGCTCGCGGATCCGCGCAACGGCAGCACGGGCGATCGCCTGTTTGTACCTGGAAACCGGCTGCCCGATATCGGCGACCAGTTCCTGAGGCATGGTGATCGCACCGCCATAACGGCGTAACAGAAGACCATTGCTTTCGAGTGCTGCCAGGTCCTTGCGAATCGTAACTTCCGAGGTTTCGAAGCGCTTGGCCAGTTCATCAACACTGACTTCGCCCTGCTCATTGAGCAAGGCGAGGATATTGTGACGGCGTTGAGGTGTATTGCGCTTCGACATGACTTGGTAAGTTTCGATTCGAAAGATAACGGAAGCAATCAAAACCTATTGGCGAAACTTCGTCAAGCGCGAGGCGATAAAAAGGTCTGTGGATAACCTTGTAGGAGCCGGCTTGCCGGCGATGGGCCGACGCGGTGTTTCAGGTAAACCGCTATCGCCGGCAAGCCGGCTCCTACAGGATTGTGGATAACTCAGGTCTTTTTGATTTTCTCTGGCCGCTTCCAGCCATCGATATTCTTCTGGCGTGCACGGCCGACGGCCAACTGCGCGTTATCCACATTCTGCGTAATTGTCGATCCGGCCGCTGTGGTCGCACCGCTAGAGATATCCACAGGCGCCACCAACGAGTTGTTGGAACCGATGAACACATCCTCACCCAACACGGTTTTCCACTTGTTGGCACCGTCATAGTTGCACGTGATGGTGCCCGCACCGATGTTGGTGCGTGCGCCAATCTCGGCATCGCCCAGATACGCCAAGTGACCAGCCTTGGCGCCTTCACCCATGTGAGCGTTTTTCAGCTCGACAAAGTTACCCACATGCGCGCGGGCCTCCAGCACGGAGCCGGGGCGCAGGCGTGCGAATGGACCGGCATCACTGCCTTCGCCCATGATCGCGCCTTCGATATGGCTGTTGGCCTTGATCACCACACCTTTGCGCAAAGTGCTGTCCTTGATCACGCAGTTCGGGCCGATCACCACGTCATCTTCGATGACAACCTTGCCTTCGAGAATCACGTTGATGTCGATCAGCACATCGCGACCAACAGTGATGTCACCACGGACATCGAAACGTGCCGGGTCGCGCAGGGTCACGCCCTGGGCCATCAACCGACGACCCGCGCGCAGTTGATAATGACGCTCGAGCTCGGAAAGCTGCTTGCGATCATTGGCGCCCTGCACTTCCATCGCATCGTGAGGCTGCTCGGTCGCCACCACCAGACCATCGCTGACTGCCATGGCAATCACGTCAGTCAGGTAGTACTCGCCCTGGGCGTTGTTGTTGGAAAGACGGCTCATCCAGCCGCCCAGTTGCGCGAACGGCAGCGCGAGAATGCCGGTGTTGCCTTCAGTGATCGCACGCTCGGCTTCGTTGGCGTCTTTCTGCTCGACGATAGCCGTCACCTTGCCGGCAGCATCACGAACGATGCGGCCATAGCCGGTTGGATCATCCAGCTCAACGGTCAACAAACCCAATTGCTGCGGTGCAACCTGCTTGAGCAAACGTTGAAGGGTCTCGACTTCGATCAACGGCACGTCGCCGTAAAGAATCAGGACGGTGTCGGACTCAATGAACGGCACTGCCTGAGCAACCGCGTGGCCAGTACCCAGCTGTTTGTCCTGCAGGACGAAATTCAGATCATCGGCTGCCAGTCGCTCACGAACGGCGTCGGCACCATGGCCAATCACCACGTGGATGCGCTGTGGATCAAGTTGCCGCGCGCTGTGGATAACATGACCAAGCATCGAGTTGCCGGCAATCGGATGCAGGACTTTCGGCAGTGCCGAGCGCATGCGAGTGCCTTGGCCGGCAGCGAGGATAACAATTTCAAGAGACATGACTGGCTACCAATCCTGGATGGTCAGCGGCTGCGACCAGGTTATGAAAATCGGAAAAGAAAAAAGGGTAGCCGAGGCTACCCTTTTTAATCAATCGCGCAACAAGTGATGGCCTGTTAGTGGCCAAACTTCTTGCGGATCTGCTGGACGGTGCGCAGCTGAGCTGCAGCCTCGGCCAGACGTGCGGCAGCAGAACCGTAATCGAATTCCGCGCCCCGCTCATGCAAGGCCTTCTCGGCAGCCTTAACGGCTTCCTGAGCGGAGGCTTCGTCCAGGTCGGCAGCTCGTTGCACGGTGTCGGCAAGAACCTTGACCATGTTCGGCTGAACCTCGAGGAAACCACCGGAGATGTAATACACCTCCTCTTCCCCGCCCTGCTTGACCAGGCGGATCGGGCCAGGCTTGAGATTAGTGATCAGCGGCGCGTGGCCCAGGGCGATACCAAGATCACCCAGTGCACCGTGCGCAATCACCATCTCGACCAGGCCGGAAAAGATTTCTCCTTCCGCGCTGACGATATCGCAATGGACTGTCATAGCCATCTGATTGCCTCAACCTAAATTAGCGCCCGTTGCCGGGCGCCGGGATTACAGTTTCTTGGCTTTCTCGATCGCTTCTTCGATGCCGCCGACCATGTAGAACGCTTGTTCTGGCAGGTGGTCGTAGTCACCGTTGAGGATGCCTTTGAAGCCAGCAATGGTGTCTTTCAGGGAAACGTATTTACCCGAGGCACCGGTGAAGACTTCAGCCACGAAGAACGGCTGCGACAAGAAGCGCTGGATCTTACGAGCACGGTTTACCAACTGCTTGTCGGCTTCCGACAGCTCGTCCATACCCAGGATCGCAATGATGTCCTTCAGTTCTTTGTAACGCTGCAGAACGTACTGTACACCGCGAGCGGTATCGTAGTGGTCCTGGCCGATTACGTTCGGGTCCAGCTGGCGCGAAGTCGAGTCGAGTGGATCGACCGCTGGGTAGATACCCAGGGAAGCGATGTCACGGGACAGAACGACGGTGGCGTCCAAGTGGGCGAAGGTGGTCGCTGGCGACGGGTCAGTCAAGTCATCCGCAGGTACGTATACCGCTTGGATCGAGGTGATCGAACCGTTTTTGGTCGAAGTGATACGCTCTTGCAGAGTACCCATCTCTTCGGCCAGGGTCGGCTGGTAACCTACTGCGGAAGGCATACGGCCCAGCAGTGCGGATACTTCAGTACCGGCCAGGGTGTAACGATAGATGTTGTCGACGAACAGCAGAACGTCGTTACCTTCGTCACGGAACTTCTCGGCCATGGTCAGGCCGGTCAGTGCTACGCGCAGACGGTTACCCGGCGGCTCGTTCATCTGACCGTAAACCAGTGCCACTTTGTCCAGAACGTTGGAGTCCTTCATCTCGTGGTAGAAGTCGTTACCCTCACGAGTACGCTCACCCACACCGGCGAACACGGAATAACCGCTGTGCTCGATGGCGATGTTACGGATCAGTTCCATCATGTTTACGGTTTTGCCTACACCGGCACCACCGAACAGACCAACTTTACCACCCTTGGCGAACGGGCAAACCAGGTCGATAACCTTGATGCCGGTTTCCAGCAGGTCGTTGCCGCCCGCTTGCTCAGCGAAGGTTGGCGCAGGACGGTGAATGCCCCAGCGCTCTTCGGTGGCGATCGGACCAGCTTCGTCGATCGGGTTGCCCAGTACGTCCATGATCCGGCCCAGAGTCGCTTTACCGACCGGTACGGAGATGGCTGCGCCAGAGTCGGTGACTTCCAGACCGCGCTTCAAGCCCTCGGTGGAACCCATCGCAATGGTACGAACCACGCCGTCGCCCAGCTGCTGCTGAACTTCGAGAGTGGTGCCTGCATCGCTTTTTACACTCAAAGCGTTGTAGATGCTCGGTACGCTGTCGCGTGGGAATTCCACGTCGATAACGGCGCCGATGATTTGAACGATACGTCCGCTACTCATAGCTGGATCCTCTGAATATTTGAACCGTTAAACCGCGGCAGCGCCGCCGACGATTTCCGAGATCTCTTGGGTGATCGCAGCCTGACGCGCCTTGTTGTAGACCAGCTGCAAATCGCTGATCAAATCACCGGCGTTGTCGGTAGCGTTCTTCATCGCGATCATCCGCGCAGCTTGTTCAGCCGCGTTGTTCTCGACCACCGCCTGGTAGACCTGCGACTCCACGTAACGGACCATCAAGCCGTCAAGCAGCTCTTTGGCGTCCGGTTCGTACAGATAATCCCAGTGGTGCTTGAGTCCTTGATCCGGGGTTGCCACCAATGGAATCAACTGCTCCACGGTAGGCGTTTGCGTCATGGTGTTGATGAACTTGTTGGACACCACGGACAGGCGGTCAATACGGCCGTCCAGGTAGGCATCCAGCATCACCTTGACGCTGCCGATCAGGTCATTGATCGACGGCTCTTCACCCAGGTGGCTGATAGCTGCTACGACGTTACCGCCGAAGTTGCGGAAGAAAGCCGCACCCTTGCTACCAACTACACACAGATCAATCTCGACGCCGTTTTCGCGGTTTACCGCCATGTCCTTGACCAGAGCCTTGAACAGGTTGGTGTTCAAGCCACCACACAGACCACGGTCACTGCTCACCACGACATAACCAACACGCTTTACTTCACGGTCGATCATGAATGGGTGGCGATATTCCGGGTTAGCGTTGGCCAAATGGCCAATAACCTGGCGGATGCGCTCCGCGTAAGGACGGCTAGCAGCCATGCGCATTTGTGCCTTGCGCATTTTACTGACCGCCACTTTTTCCATGGCGCTGGTAATCTTTTGCGTGCTTTTGATGCTCGCAATCTTACTGCGAATCTCTTTTGCGCCTGCCATGTAACACCTATCAGGTTAGCAAGCGGGAGCCTTGCGGCTCCCGCTGCGGCTTACCAGGTTTGGGTGGCCTTGAACTTCTCGATACCGGCTTTCATGCCAGCGTCGATTTCGTCATTGAAGTCACCCTTCACGTTGATCTTCGCCATCAATTCGGCGTGATCGCGGTTGAAGAAAGCAATCAGCGCTTGTTCGAAGCTGCCGATCTTGGCGATTTCAACGTCAGTCAGGAACCCACGCTCAGCGGCATACAGCGACAGCGCCATGTCAGCGATCGACATTGGTGCGTATTGCTTCTGCTTCATCAGCTCGGTAACGCGCTGACCATGCTCAAGTTGCTTACGGGTCGCTTCGTCCAGGTCAGAAGCGAACTGGGCGAATGCCGCCAGTTCACGGTACTGAGCCAGAGCGGTACGGATACCACCGGAGAGCTTCTTGATGATCTTGGTCTGAGCGGCACCACCCACACGGGATACCGAAACACCGGCGTTCACAGCAGGACGGATCCCGGAGTTGAACATGGCCGATTCCAGGAAGATCTGACCGTCGGTGATGGAAATCACGTTGGTCGGAACGAACGCGGAAACGTCGCCAGCCTGGGTTTCGATGATCGGCAGTGCGGTCAGGGAACCGGTTTTGCCGGTCACTGCGCCGTTGGTGAACTTCTCTACGTATTCTTCCGAAACGCGGGATGCGCGCTCCAGCAGACGGGAGTGGAGATAGAACACGTCGCCTGGGTAAGCTTCACGGCCTGGTGGACGGCGCAGCAGCAGGGAAATCTGGCGGTAAGCCACTGCTTGCTTGGACAGATCGTCATAAACGATCAGCGCGTCTTCACCGCGGTCGCGGAAGTATTCACCCATGGTGCAACCGGAGTACGGTGCCAGGAATTGCAGTGCTGCAGATTCCGAAGCGCTCGCTGCCACGACGATGGTGTTAGCCAGTGCGCCGTTTTCTTCCAGCTTGCGAACCACGTTGGCGATGGTCGATTGTTTCTGACCGATCGCTACGTAGACGCAGAAAATGCCGCTGTTTTTCTGGTTGATGATCGCGTCGATCGCCAGAGCGGTTTTACCGATCTGACGGTCACCGATGATCAGCTCACGCTGGCCACGGCCGACAGGGATCATGGCATCGACAGCCTTGTAGCCAGTCTGTACAGGCTGGTCTACCGACTTACGCCAGATCACGCCTGGAGCAACTTTCTCGACCGCGTCGGTCTCGGTGTTGTTCAGCGGACCTTTGCCGTCAACTGGGTTACCCAGTGCGTCGACTACGCGACCCAGCAGTTCCTTACCAACCGGAACTTCGAGGATGCGGCCGGTGCACTTGGCGCTCATGCCTTCAGCCAGAGTCTGGTATGCGCCCAATACAACGGCACCTACAGAGTCTTGCTCCAGGTTGAGGGCCATACCGAAGACGCCGCCCGGAAACTCGATCATCTCGCCGTACATTACGTCGGCCAGACCGTGAATCCGCACGATACCGTCAGATACGCTGACGACAGTGCCTTCGTTACGGGCTTGGGAGGTCACATCGAGCTTGTCGATGCGGCCCTTGATAATTTCACTTATTTCGGAAGGATTGAGTTGCTGCATTGCTCTGCTGCCCCTTCAAACTCAAGATTTCAATGCTTCGGCAAGGCTCGCGAGTTTGCCGCGAACCGAGCCATCGATAACCAGGTCGCCGGCGCGGATGACAATGCCCCCAATAAGGGATTTGTCTTCCTCGACTTGCAGGCGCACTTCCCGGTTGAGTCGTGCACTGAGAACCTTGGCGAGTTTGTCTTGCTGTTCTTGGTTCAATGCAAAAGCACTGGTCACTTCAACGTCTACCGACTTCTCTTGTTCGGCCTTGTACAGGTCGAACAGAGCGGATATCTCCGGCAACAGCGGGAGACGGTCGTTTTCGGCAACGACGTTGATGAAGTTCTGTGCCTTGGCATCAAACTTGTCGCCGCACACGTCAATAAACGTGGCGGCCTTGTCTGCGCTCGTCAGTCGCGGGGCCTTGAGCACGCGCTGCATGGTGTCGTCTTGCGACACTGCTGCAGCCAGGCCGAGCATGGCTGACCAAGAGGCCAGTTGCTGGTGGGCCTGGGCGTGCTCGAAGGCTGCCTTAGCGTAAGGTCGGGCCAACGTGGTCAATTCTGCCATGATCGCCCTCGCTTAAATTTCAGCAGCCAGTTTGTTTACCAGCTCCGCGTGCGCGTTTTGATCGATTGTGGCACCCAGGATCTTCTCGGCGCCGCCAACGGCCAGTGCACCCAGTTGGGCACGCAGCGCGTCTTTGACACTGTTCAGTTCCTGCTCGATCTCGGCCTGAGCCTGAACCTTCACACGGTCAGCGTCGATACGGGCTTTTTCAACAGCCTCTTCAACAATCTGGTTACCGCGTTTCTTGGCTTGCTCAATGATTTCAGCTGCCTGAGCCTTAGCTTCGCGCAGTTGTTGACCCGCTTTATCTTGGGCCAACTCCAGGTCGCGAGCTGCTCGGGCGGCAGCGTCCAGTCCATCCGCGATCTTCTTCTGACGTTCGTGCAAAGCCGCGATGACCGGAGGCCACACGAACTTCATGCAAAACAGTACAAAAATGAAGAACGCAACGGACTGGCCAATCAGGGTTGCATTAATGTTCACGCCAACACCTCGCTCGTTCGTTGCACATCAAACCAATCACTCGAAGGTTCGAGTGATTAGCCAGCGAGTTGACCAACGAATGGGTTCGCGAAGGTGAAGAACAGAGCGATACCAACACCGATCATGGTTACGGCGTCGAGCAGACCGGCAACGATGAACATTTTAACTTGCAGCATTGGAACCATTTCTGGCTGACGCGCTGCGCCTTCCAGGAACTTGCCGCCCAACAGGCCGAAACCAATTGCGGTACCCAGTGCGCCCAGGCCGATCAACAGTGCAACAGCGATAGCGGTTAGACCAACTACAGTTTCCATCTTTCCTCCCGACTTTTACGTCGTATGGTTTAGGTTTTTTAGATTTTAAAGCGGTAAAACAAATCGTTTCATAGCCCTGTTCGGGCCCCCACCCGTTTGACCGGGTGGGACATCAGACTAGTCGAGACTGGCCTTAATGGTTCTCTTCGTGCGCCATCGAAAGGTAAACGATGGTCAGCATCATGAAGATAAACGCCTGCAGGGTGATGATCAGGATGTGGAACACAGCCCACGCCCACTGCAGAACTACGCCCAGGCCGCTAAGCCAGAGCAGACCGCTGCCGAACATCACAGCAATCAGAATGAAGACCAGCTCGCCGGCGTACATGTTGCCGAACAGACGCAGTGCCAGGGAGATTGGCTTGGCTACCAGCGTCACGAACTCCAGCAGGAAGTTCACCGGAATCAGCAGGGCCTGAACGAAGATGTTCTTGCTGCCGAACGGGTGCAGGGTCAGCTCGCCGACGAAGCCGCCGATGCCCTTGACCTTGATGCTGTAGAAAATGATCAACGCGAACACCGACAGGGCCATGCCCAGGGTAGCGTTCGGGTCAGTGGTCGATACGGCACGGAACGGAATGTGCGCATCGCCAGTGATCAGGATGGCCAGCTGAGGAATCCAGTCGACCGGGATCAGGTCGACGGCGTTCATCAGGAAGACCCAGACGAAGATGGTCAGTGCCAGCGGTGCAATCACCGGGCTACGGCCATGGAAGCTGTCTTTCACGCTGCCATCGACGAATTCGACCAATACTTCAACGAAGTTCTGCAAAGCACCAGGCTGACCGGAAGTCGCTTTCTTTGCCGCCATGCGGAAAAGAAGAACGAAGATCAGACCCAAAGCGACCGACCAGCCGAGGGTATCGACGTGGAAAGCCCAGAAGCCCATTTCTTTGGCTTCTGCTGCGGTGTGGGCAAAACCCCACCCGCCGGTTGGGTGCTGACCGAAGGTCAGGTTCTGCAAGTGGTGCTGGATATAGCCCGAAGCGGTTGTTTCTGCCATGGTTGCCTCAAACGCCCTAAGGTCTCGAAAGTCTTGTTCTCATCAGCAGGGGCGCGAACCAGCTGACCAGTTGGGTCAACACGAAGACGCCGAATACAGCTAGCGGCGCCAATGGCTTCACACCTGCAAACGTCAATGCAAAAAGCACTGCCGTCAAAATCAGTTTGCCCGCCTCGCCAGCATAAAAAGACCGGACGATGGCTTGAGCTGCTCGGGCGCCGGAAAACCGAAATGCCCTGTGAGCGAAATAAACATTGGGTAGCAAGGCTATCAGGCCTCCGCAGAGTCCTGAGTACCCGGCAACGACTCCGTGCCATTGCCACAGCGCCAAAGCGGCGATCAGCAACACGACAAACTGAGCCATCAACACCGGAAAAACTGCCAGGCGATGGAACGGCAAGCGGTTTGGCGTGCGGGTTTCCATCACTAATACTCCCCAATGGTCGGCTGCCAGAATTCAATAACTTGGCATAATTTGTGCCGACAAAATGCGCGCAGAGTATAGGGGCGGTTCTGCCCCTATTCAACTGTCAGGTAGTGATTTCCGACTGCACGCTACATGAGGAAATGTTTCAGCGAATGTGTGCGAGCACACCCTGAAGCTCATCAAGGGAGTTGTAACCAATGACCAACTGCCCTTTCCCCTTCTTTCCGTGTCGGATCTGCACCGCAGAGCCTAGGCGCTCAGCCAGACGCTGCTCGAGTCGGGCGATATCCGGGTCCGGTTTTACCGGTTCGGCAGGCTCCTGTTTGCCACTCAACCACTGGCGAACCAGTGCTTCAGTCTGGCGCACAGTCAGCCCCCGTGCGACAACATGTCGCGCCCCTTCAACCTGTTGATTCTCCGGCAAACCAAGCAAAGCACGGGCATGACCCATTTCCAGGTCACCGTGCGACAGCATGGTCTTGATAACTTCCGGCAACGAGATCAAGCGTAGCAGGTTGGCCACAGTCACGCGGGATTTGCCCACCGCGTCGGCCACTTGTTGCTGAGTCAGCTGGAATTCCTGCTGCAAACGCTGCAGGGCCACCGCTTCTTCGATCGGATTGAGGTCTTCGCGCTGGATGTTCTCGATCAGCGCCATGGCGATGGCGGTTTCATCCGGCACATCGCGCACCATCGCCGGGATGGTTTCCTGGCCAGCCTGCTGGCTGGCACGCCAGCGACGTTCGCCGGCGATGATTTCGAAGCGACCGCTGCCGATCGGGCGAACCACGATCGGCTGCATCACGCCCTGGGCCTTGATCGATTGCGCCAGTTCTTCCAGCGCTTGCGGGTCCATGTCCCGACGCGGCTGGTACTTGCCGCGCTGGATCAGGTCCAGGGGCAAATGCTGCAGCTCACGCTGATCGGCTTGTACAGCCTGCTCTTCCAGCGAGCTGACGGTCGGACCGCTCAGCAGTGCATCCAGTCCACGTCCGAGACCTCGTTTCTTGACGGCCATGGGGATTCCTTAAGTTGCCTGAGCAGCGGCAGTGCGTGAATTTTTGCGCTGACGGCGAACCATCTCGCCAGCGAGTGCCAGATAGGCAATGGCGCCCCGCGAAGTCTTGTCGTAGGCCAGTGCCGGCATGCCATAGCTTGGCGCTTCGGCCAGGCGGATGTTACGTGGGATAACCGTATCGTAGAGCTGCTCGCCGAAGTGTTCTTTCAGCTGCGCCGACACGTCGTTCATCAGGCTCAGGCGCGGGTCATACATCGTGCGCAACAGGCCTTCGACTTTCAGGTTCGGGTTCAGCAGTTCAGCGATGCGCTTGATGTTATCCACAAGGTCGCTCAGGCCTTCGAGCGCAAAGTACTCGCACTGCATGGGGATAATTACCCCGTCAGCCGCGACCAAAGCGTTCAGCGTGAGCATCGACAGCGACGGCGGGCAGTCGATCAAAATGTAATCGTAGTTTTCACGGATCGGCGCCAGCGCGCTGCGCAGGCGGCTTTCCTTCATCTGCATTTCCAGCAGAACCACTTCGGCCGCGGTCAGGTCGCGGTTGGCCGGCAACAGCTGGTAGCCACCGTGCTCGGAGAAGTGCATGGCCTGGGCCAGATCGCATTCGCCGATCAGCAAGTCGTAGACCGAGTTTTCCAGGCCGTGTTTATCCACACCGCTACCCATGGTGGCGTTGCCCTGTGGATCGAGATCGATCAACAGCACCCGGCGCTTGGTAGCAACCAGGGAAGCTGCGAGGTTGATGCAGGTGGTGGTTTTACCCACACCACCCTTTTGGTTCGCTATCGCGAATACCTTAGCCATTCTTGCTTGTGTTCCCAATCATGCCGTGCGGCGCAGTATCAGCAGATGGCGTTGGCCTTGGCAACCAGGTACGGCCAGGGCGTGTTCGCTATCGAGGTGGAAGTCTGCCGGCAATGCTACCAGCTCATCGGCCGGATGAACGCCCTTCATTGCCAGCCAACGTGTATCGGCATCGCCAAGGTGGCGCGTCCAGTTGCTGAAGTTCTCCATGCTGCTGAACGCCCGGGAAATGATCCCGTTGAAAGGCTGTGCAGGCTGGAAGGCTTCGACGCGACTGTGGATAACTTGCAGGTTATCCAGTTTGAGTTCGAGTTTGACCTGGGTCAGGAAGCGGGTTTTCTTGCCGTTGCTGTCCAGGCAGGTCACTTGGGACTCTGGAAACAGGATTGCAAGCGGAATGCCCGGCATGCCGCCACCGCTGCCAACGTCCAGCCAGCGACCGTTTTCGATGAACGACATCACGCTCAAACTATCGAGCAGGTGACGCGAGACCATTTCGTCCGGATCGCGCACGGCGGTCAGGTTGTAGGCCTTGTTCCATTTGATCAACAGGGCCAGATAACCCAACAACTGCGCGTGCTGGGTTTCGGTCAATGTGACACCGAGCTGGCGAGCACCTGTGGATAACTCTTCAGCGTGTTGCGAGGTGACCAACGAACTCAAGCGCTTTGCTCCAACTGACGGCCCGCGCCGCGTTTTTTCAAATGAATCATCAACAGCGAAATGGCTGCCGGTGTGACACCCGGAATGCGTGACGCCTGGCCCAGTGTTTCTGGACGGGTCGCACCGAGCTTGCTCTGGATCTCTTTGGAGAGACCGGAAATGTTCGTGTAATCGATATCCACAGGCAGCTTCGTGTCTTCGCTCGCCCGCAGACGTGCGATTTCATCTTGCTGACGATCGATATAACCGGCGTATTTGGTCTTGATTTCAACCTGCTCGGCGACTTGTGGATCTTCTGCTCCCCCGCCAGTCACGGCGATCAGACCAGCGTAGTCGATTTCCGGACGGCTCAAGAGGTTGAGCAGGTTGTATTCGTGAGTCAGCGGCGTGCCGAATTTCTCGGATATCGCATCGCCCTGCTCGGTGCCGGGACGAACCCAGGTACTTTTCAGGCGCTGCTCTTCCAGCGTGATGCTTTCGCGTTTGGTGCAGAACGCCGCCCAGCGCGCGTCATCCACCAGACCCAGCTCTCGACCTTTTTCGGTCAGGCGCAGGTCCGCGTTGTCTTCACGCAGGATCAGACGGTACTCGGCGCGGGATGTGAACATCCGGTACGGCTCTTGAGTTCCAAGGGTAATCAGGTCGTCAACCAACACTCCGATGTACGCCTCGTCGCGACGCGGGCACCAGGCGTCTTTGCCTTGCGCACGCAGTGCAGCGTTGGCCCCGGCCAGCAAACCCTGGGCGCCGGCTTCTTCGTAACCGGTGGTGCCATTGATTTGCCCGGCGAAAAACAGACCGCCAATGACTTTGGTTTCCAGGCTGTACTTCAGGTCACGCGGGTCGAAGTAGTCGTACTCGATGGCGTAGCCCGGACGCACGATGTGCGCGTTTTCCATGCCGCGAATCGATTGCACGATCTGCAATTGCACGTCGAACGGCAGGGATGTGGATATCCCGTTCGGGTACAGCTCGTGAGTGGTCAAACCTTCCGGTTCGATGAAGACCTGGTGGCTTTCCTTGTCGGCAAAGCGGTGGATCTTGTCTTCGATCGACGGGCAGTAGCGCGGGCCGATACCTTCGATCAACCCTGCATCGGAGTACATCGGCGAACGGTCGAGGTTCGCTGCGATGATTTCGTGGGTCCGGGCGTTGGTGTGGGTAATCCAGCAGCTCACCTGTTTCGGATGCTGCTCTTTGGAACCCATGAACGACATCACCGGGATCGGCGTATCACCTGCTTGTTCGGTCATCACCGAGAAATCCACAGACCGACCGTCGATACGCGGCGGCGTACCGGTTTTCAATCGGCCAACACGCAGTGGCAATTCGCGCAGACGGTGAGCCAGGGCGATCGACGGCGGATCACCGGCACGACCACCGGAATAATTCTGCATTCCGATGTGGATAAGTCCACCGAGGAAGGTGCCAGTGGTCAACACCACTGAGTCGGCGAAGAAACGGAGGCCCATTTGGGTGACAACACCGCGCACTTGTTCCTGTTCAACGATCAGGTCATCAGCGGCTTGTTGAAATATCCACAGGTTAGGCTGGTTTTCCAATGCTTCGCGGACAGCGGCCTTGTACAGAACCCGGTCTGCCTGGGCGCGGGTTGCACGCACGGCCGGGCCTTTGCGGCTGTTCAACACGCGAAACTGAATGCCGCCTTTATCGGTAGCCATGGCCATCGCTCCGCCAAGGGCATCGATTTCTTTTACCAGGTGGCTTTTGCCGATCCCGCCAATGGCCGGGTTGCAACTCATGGCACCGAGGGTTTCCACGTTATGCGTCAGCAACAGGGTTTTTGCCCCCATACGTGCTGAGGCCAGTGCTGCCTCGGTACCGGCATGACCGCCGCCGATGACGATCACTTCAAAACGGGAAGGGAAATCCACCACGCACCTCGTGCCTGCTTAAGTAGGTAATTCAGGAATAGTTTGAGCTCAGGTTTTTGGACCTGGTCGACAAGTATAGGGACTTCGCCCTTCCTAAAGAACCCTTTGCACAAAATTTAACCAGCTGTGGAGAAGTCGGGGTTATAGAAATTAAAAAGAAAGAAATTTATTAAATCTTTGTTTTTATGTTTATTTCTACTGAGCACCATTTCTGTGGATAGATTCGTACAGCCCTTTGTTTTCAATATGTACAGAGAATCAAAACCCTGTGGTCATGTGCCAATGAGGCCCTTGGATAACCGGTGTAAGCCTGTGGATGAAAGGGGTGGTTATCCACAGAGGCGGTTATCTTCAGTTTTGAGGCCCTGTTATCAACTGCCCTTAGCGGCAGTTATTCACAGGGCTTAATCCACAGAAACGCGCCGATTGATCAAATCCCGGGCGCAGAAAATCCGCCCTGGCAGAAAGAATCTGCTCGGCACTGGAGGCAATTCAGGAAAAGGGGAAGAACAGACAGGCGCGAATGGCCTGTCTGTGGACAACGAGAGGGCTATTTGCCGATACAGAAACTGGAAAAGATCCGTCCCAGCAGGTCATCGGAGCTGAATGCACCGGTGATCTCGCCCAAGGCATGTTGAGCCTGACGCAAATCTTCGGCCAGTAGCTCACCGGCACCCGCCAGCGTCAGCTGTGCACGGCCGTGCTCGAGAGATGCACTGGCATGACGTAACGCCTCAAGGTGACGCCTGCGAGCGCTGAAGCTGCTTTCCGACGTCTGCTCATAGCCCATGCAGGCCTTGAGATGATCACGCAGCAGTTCCAGGCCTTCGCCAGCCGACTTGGCACTCAGGCTGATGGTCACATGGCCATCCTCACTGACTTCCAGGGCAATCGCTTCACCCGTGAGGTCGGCCTTGTTACGGATCAACGTGACTTTTGCCGGATCCGGGCGGGTTTCCAGGAACTCTGGCCACAACGCGAACGGATCAAGCGCTTCCGGTGCGGTGGCATCGACCACCAACAGCACTCGATCAGCTTCGCTAATGGCTTTCAACGCCCGTTCAACACCGATTTTTTCCACATGGTCATCGGTATCTCGCAGACCAGCGGTATCTACCACGTGAAGCGGCATGCCATCGATGTGGATATGTTCGCGCAAAATGTCACGGGTGGTGCCGGCAATCTCGGTCACGATCGCTGCTTCACGACCGGCCAGTGCGTTGAGCAAACTGGATTTACCGGCATTTGGCCGACCGGCGATCACCACCGTCATGCCGTCACGCAGCAACGCACCCTGCCCGGCTTCGCGCAGCACGGTGGATAACTCGTCCCTGACTTTGTCGAGCATGCTCAGTACATGGCCATCGGCAAGGAAGTCGATTTCTTCTTCCGGGAAGTCGATGGCCGCTTCTACGTAAATCCGCAGGCCGATCAGTTGCTCGGTGAGGTTATGCACACGATCGGAAAATGCCCCCTGCAAGGAGCGCAATGCATTGCGGGCGGCCTGTGCAGAACTGGCCTCGATCAGGTCGGCGATTGCTTCGGCCTGTGCCAGATCGAGTTTGTCATTCAGGAACGCACGTTCGCTGAATTCACCTGGTCGTGCCAGACGGCACCCCAGTTCAAGGCATCGCTTGAGCAGCATGTCGAGAACAATCGGGCCGCCATGACCCTGGAGTTCCAGCACATCTTCGCCGGTGAACGAGTTCGGGCCCGGAAAATACAAGGCAATGCCTTGGTCCAGCACCTCTTCGTTTTGATCGAAAAACGGGCCGTAGTGGGCGAATCGCGGCTTGAGTTCACGACCGCTGAAGGCCTTGGCCGCAACGCTCGCCAGCGGCCCGGAAATACGGACGATGCCTACGCCGCCACGACCTTGAGCGGTGGCGACGGCGGCGATGGTTTCACGAGGAGCGCTCATAAACCGGTATCCAGACAAAAGTGACAGATAGCAAAACGCCCCACTAGGGGGCGTTTTGAGTGGTTATCCACAGTGTAAATCAGGCAGCTGCTTTAGTAGCCGCTTCGATTTTACGAGTGATGTACCACTGTTGGGCGATGGACAGGCAGTTGTTCACTACCCAGTACAGCACCAGACCAGCCGGGAACCACAGGAAGAAGAAGGTGAAGATGATTGGCATCAGCTTCATCACCTTGGCCTGCATCGGATCCGGAGGAGTCGGGTTCAACTGCTGCTGGATGAACATGGTTGCACCCATGATGATCGGCAGAATGAAGAACGGATCCTTGATCGACAGGTCAGTAATCCACAGCATGAACGGCGCTTGGCGCATTTCAACGCTTTCCAGCAGAACCCAGTACAGCGAGAGGAAAACCGGCATCTGCACGAGGATTGGCAAGCAACCACCCAGCGGATTGATCTTCTCTTTCTTGTACAGCTCCATCATGGCTTGCGACATTTTCTGCCGGTCATCGCCATGTTGCTCTTTCAGCGCGGCCAGTTTCGGTGCCACTGCGCGCATGCGGGCCATGGATTTGTAGCTGGCTGCCGACAGCGGGAAGAAAATCCCTTTGATCAGCATGGTCAGGAAGATGATCGACCAGCCCCAGTTACCGACCAGCGCGTGGATGTGTTGCAGCAGCCAGAAGATTGGCTGGGCAATGAACCACAGAATGCCGTAGTCGACGGTCAGTTCCAGACCTGGGGACAACTCTTTCAGCACAGCCTGGCTTTTCGGACCGGCGTACAGAACAGCGCTGGTTTCGGCTTTCGCACCTGGCGCAACAGTCATTGCCGGGGCGGTGTAGCCGATGATGTAGTTGCCTTTGCTGTCTTTACGGGTCTGGACGACGTTGTTTTCGCCCTTCGCCGGAATCCATGCGGTCACGAAGTAGTGTTGCAACCAGGCAACCCAACCACCGTTCACGGTTTCTTTCAGCTGAGCCTTGTCCATGTCCTTCATCGACACTTTCTTGTACGGCTCGTTACTTGTCCACAGGGCGGCGCCCAGGTAAGTCGCGGTGCCGGTGGCAGTGCTGGAGGAAGGATCGGAGCTGGCGTCACGCTTCAGTTGGGCGAACATCGCACCGGACCAAGGCTTGGCGCTTTCGTTGTCGATCACGTAGGAAACGGTTACGTCGTACAGGCCACGTTTCAGTGTGAAACGCTTGATGTAGTTGACGCCGTCCTTGCTGAACTTCAGGTCTACAACCAATTGGTTCTGACCGTCGGCCAGTTGGTAGATCTTCTTCTCGGAGGAGTAAACCGGACGACCGGCAGGACTTGCGTCCGGACCATCGGTACCGATCAAACCGCTTTGAGCCAGATAAGTCCGCTCGTTGCCGTTATCGAACAACTGGAATGGAATTTCCGGATGGTCCTGGCGACGTGGATACAGCGGCAGAGTCAACTGTGCAACATCGCCACCTTGTGGATCGATAGCCAGGTTGAGCACATCCGTTTTGATCTGGATGAGGTCTTTGCTTGCAGCTACTGGTGTTTCAGCAGGTGCAGTGGCACTGGTATCGCTTGCGGCGCGCGGAATGTCGTCACTGACAGAAGCATTATTGCCAGTCGCCGTATCCGGTAGGCCCGGTGCGGTAGTACTGGAAGCAACATTCTGAGTCGGCAGGGCAGCCTGGCCATAGTCCTGGTTCCATTTAAGAACCATAACGTAGGACACGATTGCCAGGGCGACGATCAGGATCGTGCGTTTGATATCCATGATTACTCGGCCATCGAAGAAGAACGGGAGGTAGGGATAGGTGGAACCGGGTCATAACCACCGGGATTCCACGGATGACAGCGACCTAAACGACGAAAGGTCAGCCAGCCACCGCGCAGAAGGCCATGATTTTCTATGGCTTCTAACGCGTAGCAGGAACAACTGGGGTAGAAACGACAGTGACTGGCCATCAGAGGACTAATGGCATAGCGATAAAACTGGATCGGAACGAGTGCCAGTTTACGCATCTGGACTGTCTACCCCTACAGTTTCGGTTTTGACTGCTGGTACCGGCGTGCTGCGTGCCAGACGCTTCCAGAGTTTGCCGAAATGCTGAATCAATTCGGGGTTTTCTACGTCACCCAAACCTTTGCGCGCGACGATAACGATATCCCAGCCGACCAGTGAATCCTGGTTCAGACGGAACGATTCGCGCATCAGACGTTTGAGGCGATTGCGCTCGACGGAGAGCTTTACGCTCTTTTTCCCGATAACCAGCCCGAGACGGGGGTGATCAAGATCGTTGTTGCGCGCAAGGAGCAGGAGATTTTTCCCCGGAACCTTGCCGGTAGGGGAGTCAAAGACTGCCTTGAAATGCCGGGGAGTAAGCAGACGCTTTTCCCGACTGAAGTCCTGACTCACCTCCAGTGCCGGCTTATCAAACTGCCAGACGCGCACGACCTTTGGCGCGACGACGCGACAGAACGGCACGACCGTTCTTGGTAGCCATGCGAGCACGGAAACCGTGGGTACGAGCGCGTTTGATAGTGCTTGGTTGGAAAGTACGTTTCATTGTCGTGTTACCTGGTTCGTCCACAACGGGCCGGAATGGCCCCCGTTTTAAGAGACCGGGGATTCTAGAGAAAGCAAGCCTCTAGGTCAATTTCCAACCAACGTTTCCTTATAAATAGATCTCCAGACGTTTTGCTCGTCTTCACCTCCAGCCAAATATAAAAATAAAGAAGGAAAGTATTTAAAGCTTTTCTGTAAAGCTTATAAAAGCTAGGACACCGATCATCTGTGGATAACTACCTTCAGACCTTCTATCCCGTGATGTACAGAGAATGACAACTACGGTGGAAAACGGTGGTCAGCCTGTGCTGCGCTGTCGGATAAGCTGTGTGTGAAAGGGGCTGTTATCCACAGGCAGGTTATCCACCGAGTTTCGCCCCCACTTGTGCAACGACCTCAAGGGCGGTTATCCACAGAGCTTATGCACAGACCACTGGTCGTCTTTTTTACCTATAAAACGTTGATTCTTCTTGGTCAGTGAGCCACCTACGTGTGGATAAGTCGGCGTCTGGTCGCTACAATGGCCGCTTGTTTTTGCCTCACCGGCTTTCAACTTAGGGGATATCCGTGTCAGTGGAACTTTGGCAGCAGTGCGTGGAGCTTTTGCGCGATGAGCTGCCTGCCCAACAATTCAACACTTGGATCCGTCCACTACAGGTCGAAGCCGAAGGCGACGAGTTGCGTGTCTACGCACCGAATCGTTTTGTTCTCGACTGGGTCAACGAAAAGTACCTGGGCCGCGTCCTTGAACTGCTGGATGAGCATGGCAACGGCATGGCGCCGGCGCTTTCCTTATTAATAGGCAGCAAACGCAGTTCGGCTCCACGGGCTGCCCCGAATGCTCCACTGGCTGCCGCCGCGTCTCAGGCACAGGCGGCTCAAGCGCCTGTCAGTGCTCCGGCACCTGCCCCGACGGCCACACCGACCAAGCGTTCGACACAGAAAGTTGCCGAAGTCAGTGAAGAGCCATCGCGCGACAGCTTCGATCCGATGGCTGGCGCCAGTTCTCAACAGGCTCCGGTGCGTTCCGAGCAGCGCACGGTGCAGGTCGAAGGTGCGCTCAAGCACACCAGTTACCTGAACCGCACTTTCACCTTCGAGAACTTCGTCGAAGGTAAGTCCAACCAACTGGCCCGGGCTGCGGCCTGGCAGGTGGCGGACAACCCCAAGCACGGTTACAACCCGCTCTTCCTTTATGGCGGTGTTGGCTTGGGTAAAACTCACTTGATGCACGCTGTGGGTAACCATCTATTAAAGAAGAACCCGAATGCCAAGGTCGTGTACCTGCATTCGGAGCGTTTCGTGGCCGATATGGTCAAGGCTCTGCAACTGAACGCGATCAACGAGTTCAAGCGTTTCTACCGTTCGGTGGACGCATTGCTGATCGATGACATTCAGTTCTTTGCCCGCAAGGAACGTTCGCAGGAAGAGTTTTTCCACACCTTCAACGCCCTGCTCGAAGGTGGCCAGCAGGTCATTCTCACCAGTGACCGCTACCCTAAAGAAATCGAAGGCCTTGAAGAGCGCCTCAAATCCCGCTTCGGCTGGGGCCTGACGGTAGCCGTCGAGCCGCCGGAGCTGGAAACCCGTGTCGCGATCCTGATGAAAAAGGCCGACCAGGCCAAAGTCGATCTGCCCCACGACGCAGCGTTCTTCATCGCCCAACGTATTCGCTCCAACGTCCGTGAGCTGGAAGGTGCGCTTAAACGCGTGATCGCCCACTCGCACTTCATGGGCCGCGATATCACCATCGAGCTGATTCGCGAATCCCTGAAAGATCTGTTGGCGCTGCAAGACAAACTGGTCTCTGTGGATAACATTCAGCGCACTGTTGCCGAGTACTACAAGATCAAGATTTCAGACCTGCTGTCCAAGCGTCGTTCACGCTCGGTCGCTCGTCCGCGTCAGGTTGCCATGGCGTTGTCCAAAGAGTTGACTAACCACAGCCTGCCGGAAATCGGCGATGTGTTTGGCGGCCGCGACCACACGACTGTTTTGCACGCCTGCCGCAAGATCAACGAACTTAAGGAATCCGACGCGGACATCCGCGAGGACTACAAGAACCTGCTGCGTACTCTGACAACTTGATGAACACCAGCGCAGCTTATTAAGGCAAGGGACTAGACCATGCATTTCACCATTCAACGCGAAGCCCTGTTGAAACCCCTGCAACTGGTCGCAGGCGTCGTCGAGCGCCGACAGACCTTGCCGGTGCTCTCCAACGTGCTGCTGGTTGTCGAAGGCCAGCAACTGTCGCTGACCGGTACCGACCTGGAAGTCGAGCTGGTCGGTCGTGTACAACTCGAAGAGCCGGCTGACCCGGGTTCCATCACTGTGCCTGCGCGCAAGCTGATGGACATCTGCAAAAGCCTGCCGAACGACGCGCTGATCGACATCAAGGTCGACGAGCAGAAGCTGGTGGTGAAGGCTGGCCGTAGCCGCTTCACCCTGTCGACCCTGCCGGCGAACGATTTCCCGACTGTTGAAGAAGGCCCGGGTTCGCTGACTTGCAGCCTTGAGCAAAGCAAACTGCGTCGTCTGATTGAACGCACCAGCTTCGCCATGGCCCAGCAGGACGTGCGTTATTACCTGAACGGCATGTTGCTGGAAGTCTCGGCAGGGATCATCCGGGCCGTGGCCACCGACGGTCACCGTCTGGCCATGTGCTCGATGCAGGCCGACATCGGTCAGCCGGATCGCCACCAGGTCATCGTGCCGCGCAAGGGTATCCTTGAGCTGGCGCGCCTGCTGACCGAGCCGGACGGCAATGTCAGCATCGTCCTGGGTCAGCATCACATCCGCGCCACCACAGGCGAGTTCACCTTCACCTCTAAACTGGTCGACGGTAAATTCCCGGACTATGAGCGTGTTCTGCCGAAGGGCGGCGACAAACTGGTGCTCGGCGATCGTCAGGCGTTGCGTGAAGCTTTCAGCCGTACCGCGATTCTGTCCAACGAGAAGTACCGCGGTATCCGTCTGCAACTGGCCAGCGGTCAGTTGAAGATCCAGGCCAACAACCCGGAGCAGGAAGAAGCGGAAGAAGAAGTGGGCGTTGAGTACAACGGCGGCAATCTGGAAATCGGCTTCAACGTGAGCTACTTGCTCGACGTGCTGGGCGTGATGACCACTGAGCAGGTTCGCCTGATCCTGTCCGACTCCAACAGCAGTGCGCTGGTGCAAGAGTCTGACAATGATGACTCGGCCTACGTTGTCATGCCGATGCGTCTGTAATCATGCTCAGCAGAAGCTAGATGTCATTAAGTCGCGTCTCGGTCACCGCGGTGCGCAATCTGCACCCGGTGACCTTCTCCCCCTCCCCCCGAATCAACATTCTTTACGGCGCCAACGGCAGCGGCAAAACCAGTGTTCTGGAAGCCATTCACCTGCTGGGGCTTGCCCGTTCGTTTCGTAGTACCCGCCTTTTGCCGGTTATTCAGTACGAGCAATTGGCCTGCACCGTATTCGGTCAGGTTGAGTTGGCTGAGGGTGGGCACAGCGCACTGGGGATATCACGGGACCGCCAAGGCGAGTTCCAGATCCGTATTGACGGGCAGAACGCGCGCAGTGCGGCACAGCTGGCGGAGATCCTGCCGCTGCAACTGATCAACCCTGATAGCTTCCGCCTGCTTGAAGGTGCACCGAAGATTCGCCGACAGTTTCTCGACTGGGGCGTGTTCCACGTGGAACCGCGGTTCATGTCCACCTGGCAGCGCTTGCAGAAGGCCCTGCGCCAGAGAAACTCTTGGCTGCGGCATGGTACACTTGACGCCGTTTCGCAAGCGGTTTGGGACAGGGAACTGTGCCAGGCCAGCGCTGAAATTGATGAATACCGCCGTGCCTATATCAAAGCCTTGAAACCAGTCTTTGAACAGACCTTGAGCGAACTGGTTGAGCTTGAAGGTTTGACGCTCAGCTATTACCGAGGCTGGGACAAAGACCGCGAATTGAGTGCAGTGCTCGCTGGGTCCGTTCAGCGAGACCAGCAGATGGGTCATACCCAGGCCGGACCACAACGCGCTGATTTGCGCCTCAGATTGGGCGCACATAACGCCGCGGACATCTTGTCCCGCGGTCAGCAGAAGTTGGTGGTCTGTGCATTGCGGATTGCCCAAGGGCACCTGGTCAGCCAGGCCCGACGCGGCCAGTGTATTTATCTGGTGGATGACTTGCCGTCCGAACTGGACGAGCAGCACCGCCGCGCGCTTTGCCGCTTGTTGGAAGACTTACGCTGCCAGGTGTTTATCACCTGTGTAGATCACGAATTATTGAGGGAAGGCTGGCAGACGGAAACGCCAGTCGCTCTGTTCCACGTGGAACAGGGCCGTATCACCCAGACCCACGACCATCGGGAGTGAAGGCATTGAGCGAAGAAAATACGTACGACTCAACGAGCATTAAAGTGCTGAAAGGCCTGGATGCCGTACGCAAACGTCCCGGTATGTACATTGGTGACACCGACGATGGCAGCGGTCTGCACCACATGGTGTTCGAGGTGGTCGATAACTCGATCGACGAAGCTTTGGCCGGCCATTGCGACGACATCAGCATCATCATCCACCCGGACGAATCCATCACCGTTCGCGACAACGGTCGTGGCATCCCGGTAGACGTACACAAAGAAGAAGGCGTTTCGGCAGCCGAGGTCATCATGACCGTGCTGCACGCCGGCGGTAAGTTCGACGACAACTCCTACAAAGTATCCGGCGGTCTGCACGGTGTAGGTGTTTCGGTAGTGAACGCACTGTCCAAGGAACTGGTCCTGACCGTTCGCCGCAGCGGCAAGATCTGGGAACAGACTTACGTCCATGGCGTCCCGCAAGAGCCGATGAAAATCGTTGGTGAGAGCGAAACCACGGGCACCCAGATTCACTTCAAGCCATCGGCTGAAACCTTCAAGAACATCCACTTCAGCTGGGACATCCTGGCCAAGCGGATTCGTGAACTGTCCTTCCTCAACTCCGGTGTCGGCATCGTCCTCAAGGATGAGCGCAGCGGCAAGGAAGAGCTGTTCAAGTACGAAGGCGGCCTGCGTGCGTTCGTTGAATACCTGAACACCAACAAGACTGCGGTCAACCAGGTGTTCCACTTCAACATCCAGCGTGAAGACGGCATCGGCGTGGAAATCGCCCTGCAGTGGAACGACAGCTTCAACGAGAACCTGTTGTGCTTCACCAACAACATCCCGCAGCGTGATGGCGGTACTCACCTGGTGGGTTTCCGTTCCGCACTGACGCGTAACCTGAACACCTACATCGAAGCTGAAGGCCTGGCCAAGAAGCACAAGGTCGCCACCACCGGTGATGACGCCCGTGAAGGCTTGACCGCGATCATCTCGGTGAAGGTGCCGGATCCGAAGTTCAGCTCCCAGACCAAAGACAAGCTGGTTTCTTCCGAAGTGAAGACCGCGGTCGAACAGGAAATGGGCAAGTACTTCTCCGACTTCCTGCTGGAAAACCCGAACGAAGCCAAACTGGTCGTCGGCAAGATGATCGACGCGGCACGTGCGCGTGAAGCAGCACGCAAGGCCCGTGAGATGACCCGCCGCAAAGGTGCGCTGGACATCGCCGGCCTGCCGGGCAAACTGGCTGACTGCCAGGAAAAAGACCCTGCCCTTTCCGAACTGTACCTCGTGGAAGGTGACTCTGCTGGCGGCTCCGCCAAGCAGGGGCGTAATCGTAAAACCCAGGCCATCCTGCCGTTGAAGGGCAAGATCCTCAACGTCGAGAAGGCGCGTTTCGACAAGATGATCTCTTCGCAAGAAGTAGGCACCTTGATCACCGCACTGGGCTGCGGTATCGGTCGCGACGAATACAACATCGACAAGCTGCGCTACCACAACATCATCATCATGACCGATGCTGACGTCGACGGTTCGCACATCCGTACGCTGCTGCTGACGTTCTTCTTCCGTCAGCTGCCAGAGCTGATCGAGCGTGGCTACATCTACATCGCTCAACCACCGCTGTACAAGGTCAAGAAAGGCAAGCAAGAGCAATACATCAAAGACGACGACGCCATGGAAGAGTACATGACGCAGTCGGCCCTGGAAGATGCAAGCCTGCACCTGAACGAGGAAGCCCCGGGTATCTCCGGCGAAGCCCTTGAGCGCCTGGTGAACGACTTCCGTCTGGTGATGAAGACCCTCAAGCGTCTGTCGCGCCTGTACCCACAGGAACTGACCGAGCACTTCATCTACTTGCCAGCGGTGAGCATGGAGCAACTGTCCGATCACGCAGCGATGCAGGATTGGCTGGCCAAGTATGAAGTCCGTCTGCGCACCGTCGAGAAGTCCGGTCTGGTCTACAAGGCCAGCCTGCGTGAAGACCGTGAACGTAACGTCTGGCTGCCAGAGGTCGAACTGATCTCCCACGGCCTGTCGAACTACGTCACGTTCAACCGCGACTTCTTCGGCAGCAACGATTACAGGACTGTCGTATCCCTGGGCGCTCAGCTGAGCACCCTGCTGGACGACGGCGCGTACATCCAGCGTGGCGAACGCAAGAAGCCGGTCACCGAGTTCAAGGAAGCCCTTGAATGGCTGATGGCTGAAAGCACCAAGCGTCACACCATCCAGCGATACAAAGGTCTGGGTGAGATGAACCCGGATCAGCTGTGGGAAACCACCATGGACCCAAGCCAGCGCCGGATGCTCAAAGTGACCATCGAAGATGCCATTGGCGCGGACCAGATCTTCAACACCCTGATGGGTGATGCGGTCGAACCTCGTCGTGACTTCATCGAAAGCAATGCCTTGGCGGTTTCCAACCTGGACTTCTGATCCAGCGGTTCTGCCAAAAGTAAAAAAGGCCAGCGCATTGCGCTGGCCTTTTTTATTACGCTATTTCGCCCTTCAGCAGCGGTGCCAAATCGTATGGAACGCAGGCGTTTTACCTCGGAGCCTCACAGATAAGTCCTACATACGCTATCCCGAGTGCTCTTTATCCTACAGCCTCCTCGTCAAGGTACGACCTGCGGGAGCAATTTTTTGGGTATTGAGAAGGAAAGGAAGTCATGTCAACAAACGCATACTTACTGTTAAAAGGAAAAAAATCGGGGTTTATTTCTTCTGGCGTGGCATCGGAAGAATCAATTGGTACAGACTATCGAACTGAGATGGCTGATCAAATATTAATCCGAAACTTCAGCCATCAAATCATTGCTCCACGTGATGTCCAGTCTGGGTTACCAACAGGTCGTCCTGCAGTGCACAAACCCCTGATGATCAGTAAATTAGTTGATAAGTCGTCGCCGCTAATAATGGGCGCTTTGAATTCCGGTGAACAGCTCACCACATTCGAATTAGTCTGGTATCGACCATCGCCCGAGACCGGGTCCGACGAACCCTACTACGCCATTGCTTTGGAAGAAGCGGTAGTCGTTGATGTGCAGACAAACAACAACCCAGAGACTGATAACTCTCTACATGTTGAGGATGTTTATTTCGCTTATCAAAGAATTACTTGGACTCATCTCGGTGCCAACACTCAAATGTCCTATGATTTGCGTACTGGAAAATAAGCTGACGGCATAGTGAGTGGTCCGCCCAAACCGGGTTTTCCGCGGTAAACGGCACGTCAAAAAAAACCGGCTATATCAGCCGGTTTTTTTACGTCCAAAAAAAACTTATGCACCTTTTTCCATATTTTATGAGCTTAGGAAATATGTATATAAATCATAAACCTACAAACTAAATACGCTACTTTTCAGCGAAACGGTACACAGGTTATCCACAGAATCTCAGACAGCCATCTGATCATTGGCAGCCGGCGCTTGCGGAGCGGGTGGGAGCGAGCCCATTTCCCGTTGCATCTGCTCGTTCCAGGCCTGAACTCGGTCATTGAGGTTGGCAATCGCACGGGGGCCGCTGCCTTCGGCGTACATCGGCTCGCCGATGATCACAGTGATGACGCCCTGCTTCTTGGCCCAACCGGTTTTCGGCCAGAACTTGCCGGCATTGTGCGCAATCGGCAGCACCGGAAGTTCGGCGTTGACGGCTAACGCCGTACCACCTCGTGAGAATTTTCCGATGGTGCCGTAAGGGACCCGCGTTCCTTCAGGGAATATCAGTACCCAGACGCCATCCTTCAGCAGTTCATCGCCCTGCTTCGCTACATGTTTAAGCGCGGCCTTCGGGTTGTCGCGGTCGATGGCGATCGGCCGCAGCATGGCCATGGCCCAACCGAAGAACGGTACAAACAGCAATGAGCGTTTCAGTACCTGGCTCAACGGCTCGAAATAGGCCGAGAGGAAGAACGTCTCCCAGGTGCTCTGGTGGTTCGACTGAATCACGCAGGGCTGGTCTGGCACGTTCTCGGCACCTTTCACTTCGTAGCTGATGCCCAGAAAGACTTTGCTCAGCCACAAGGCGCAACGACACCAGTACACGTTGATAAAACGATAGCGCGCCTTGAACGGCAGAAAAGGCGCGATAAAAAAGCTCAGGCTGCACCAAAGCAAGGAACTGGTGCCCAGCAGCAGGTAAAAGAGGAAGGTTCTGATGGCCTGCAATATCGACATGGCGACGTTTACCGTGCGGGCTCTGCCCGTCTATATAAAGCGCACTCCCGATCAATCCTTGGTCAGGAATCTCGAAAACGCTCTAATTGTGGATAAGTTCTGCGGCAATCGCCGCGAGATCGTCAAAAATCAAAGTGCCTACCGGTAGGGTTTTGCCCAAAGTCTTTTCGCCTTTCCCGGTCTTTACCAAAACTGGCTGAGAATCGACGGCTTTGGCGGCTTCCAGGTCACCAAGACTGTCGCCGACGAACCATAGATTAGTCAGCGATACGTTGTAATGCGTGGCGATGGTTTTCAGCATCCCGGGTTTTGGCTTGCGGCAATCGCAGCCTTCGTCCGGCCCGTGCGGGCAATAGACGATCAGCCCGACTTCACCGCCCTGCTCCGCGACCAACGAGCGCAAGCGCTCGTGCATGGCGTCCAGGGTGGCGACGTCGTAATAGCCGCGAGCGATGCCGGACTGGTTGGTAGCGACTGCTACCGTCCAGCCGGCCTTGCTCAACTGCGCGATGGCTTCGATCGAACCGGGGAGCGGTTTCCACTCCTCCACCGACTTGATGTAAGCGTCGGAGTCGTAATTGATCACCCCGTCCCGATCGAGAATCAGCAGTTTCAAACAGTCTTACCCCAGCAACGAAATATCGGCGACGCCGAGGAACAAGCCACGCAGACGCGCGAGCAGCGCATAGCGGTTGGCACGGACCTTGGCATCTTCAGCGTTGACCATGACGGCTTCGAAGAAAGCATCCACAGGCTCGCGCAAGGCTGCCAGACGTGCCAGCGATTCGCTGTACTGACGCGCAGCTGCCATCGGTTGAACCGCTTGGTCCGCCTGCTGAATCGCCGAGTACAGGGAGAATTCGTTGGCGTTGTCGAAGTACTTGGCTTCAACGACTGTAGGAACAGAACCTTCGACCTTGCTCAGCAAGTTCGAAACGCGCTTGTTCACTGCAGCGAGGGCCGCCGCTTCAGGCAATTTGCGGAACGCTTCCACCGCTTGTACGCGCTGATCGAAGTCCAGCGCCGAACCTGGCTTCAGGGCACGAACCGACAGGTAAGTCGCAACGTCCACGCCTTCATCTTCGTAACGGGCACGCAGACGGTCGAACACGAATTCCAGTACCGAGTCGGCCAGGCCAGCAGCCTTGACCTTGGCGCCGAACGCATTCACGGCAAAGGCCACGGCGTCGTTCAGGTCGAGGTCGAGCTTCTTGTCGATCAGGATGCGCAATACGCCCAGCGCAGCACGGCGCAGGGCATACGGGTCTTTGCTACCGGTTGGCAGCATACCGATCCCGAAGATACCGACCAGCGTGTCGAGTTTGTCAGCGATAGCCACGGCCGCACCGGTCAGGGTGGTCGGCAGTTCAGCACCGGCACCGCGCGGCATGTATTGCTCGTTCAGCGCCAGCGCGACTTCTTCCGGCTCGCCATCGTTCAGGGCGTAGTAGTAACCGGCGACGCCTTGCATCTCCGGGAACTCACCGACCATCTCGGTCGCCAGGTCGCACTTGGACAGCAGGCCGGCACGGGAAGCCCATGCAGCGTTACCGCCAATGCGTTGCGCGATGAACGCAGCAAGCTTGGATACGCGCTCGGCCTTGTCGTAGACGCTGCCGAGTTTTTCCTGGAACACTACGTTTTGCAGGCGCAGGTTGAAGTCTTCGAGTTTCTGCTTCTTGTCTTGCTTGAAGAAGAACTCGGCGTCGGTCAGGCGTGGGCGAACCACTTTCTCGTTACCGGCGATGATTTGCTGCGGGTCTTTGCTTTCGATGTTGGCCACGGTAATGAAACGTGGCAGCAACTTGCCGTCGGCATCCAGCAGGCAGAAATACTTCTGGTTGTCCTGCATGGTGGTGATCAGCGCTTCTTGCGGCACGTCGAGGAAACGTTCTTCGAACGAGCACACCAGCGGCACCGGCCATTCAACCAGCGCGGTCACTTCGTCGAGCAGGGCTGGCGGAACGATCGCCGTGCCTTCCTGCATCGTCGCCAGTTCTTCGGTGCGCTTGCTGATAATCGCGCGACGCTCGTTGGCATCGGCCAGAACGTAAGCGGCACGCAAGTCGGTCAGGTAGTTGGCCGGCGAGGTGATGCGCACGCTTTGCGGGTGATGGAAGCGGTGACCACGGGAATCGCGGCCGGCCTTCTGGGCGAGGATCGTGCAATCGATGACCTGGTCACCGAGCAGCATGACCAGCCATTGGGTCGGACGAACGAATTCTTCCTTGCGCGCACCCCAGCGCATGCGCTTCGGGATCGGCAGGTCATTCAGGGAGTCTTCGACGATGGTCGGCAGCAGGCTCGCGGTCGGCTTGCCGGCGATGCTCTGGCTGTAACGCAGTTTAGGGCCGCTCTGATCGATTTCGCTCAGCTCGACGCCGCACTTCTTGGCGAAACCCAGTGCCGCTTGAGTCGGGTTGCCTTCGGCATCGAACGCCGCCTGACGTGGCGGGCCGTCGAGGTTGATGCTGCGATCCGGTTGCTGGGTAGCCAGCGCGGTGATCAGCACAGCCAGACGACGCGGCGCGGCGTAGACGGTTTTGGTCTCGTAGTTCAGGCCAGCGGCTTGCAGGCCTTTGTCGATACCGGCAAGAAACGCCTCGGCCAAGGTGTTCAGGGCCTTGGGTGGCAGTTCTTCGGTGCCCAGTTCAACCAGGAAATCTTGAGCACTCATTGTGCAGCCTCCAGCTTGGCCAGTACTTCGTCACGCAGGTCCGGGGTCGCCATCGGGAAGCCGAGCTTGGCGCGAGCCAGCAAGTAGGCTTGCGCAACGGAACGCGCCAGGGTGCGTACACGCAGAATGTATTGCTGACGCGCAGTCACCGAGATCGCCCGGCGCGCATCCAGCAGGTTGAAGGTATGGGACGCCTTCAACACCATTTCGTAGCTCGGCAACGGCAGCGGCTGGTCGAGTTCGATCAGGCGCTTGGCTTCGCTTTCGTAGAAGTCGAACAGTTCGAACAGCTTCTCGACGTTGGCGTGTTCGAAGTTGTAGGTCGATTGCTCCACTTCGTTCTGGTGGAACACGTCGCCGTAGGTCACTTTGCCGAACGGACCGTCAGCCCAGACCAGGTCGTAGACCGAGTCCACGCCTTGCAGGTACATGGCCAGACGCTCGAGGCCGTAAGTGATCTCGCCGGTCACCGGGTAGCACTCGATGCCGCCCGCCTGCTGGAAGTAAGTGAACTGCGTCACTTCCATGCCGTTGAGCCAGACTTCCCAGCCCAGACCCCAGGCGCCCAAGGTCGGCGATTCCCAGTTGTCTTCGACGAAGCGAATGTCGTGGACCAACGGATCCAGGCCGACATGCTTGAGGGAGCCCAGGTACAGTTCCTGGAAGTTGTCCGGGTTCGGCTTCAGAACCACCTGGAACTGATAGTAGTGCTGCAGACGGTTCGGGTTTTCGCCGTAGCGGCCGTCAGTCGGGCGACGACTGGGCTGCACATAAGCGGCGTTCCAGGTTTCCGGGCCGATGGCGCGCAGAAACGTGGCAGTGTGGAAAGTCCCGGCGCCTACTTCCATATCGTAGGGCTGAAGTACCACGCAACCTTGCTCGGCCCAGTATTGCTGGAGGGCGAGGATCAAGTCTTGGAAGGTACGCACGGCTGGCGTAGGCTGGCTCACGAAATTCACCTGTTTCTTGGGCTGCGATTTAAAGAGCGGGAGTATACCCGATTCATTGCTGCGCACGCCCCCTGGAGCCTTATGCCACGCTGCTTTTGGTGTTCCGAAGATCCGCTGTACATGGCTTATCACGACCAGGAGTGGGGCACGCCGCTACGCGATGCGCAGGGTTTGTTCGAGTTGCTTTTGCTCGAAGGGTTCCAGGCCGGCCTTTCCTGGATCACCGTGTTGCGTAAACGCGAGCGATATCGCGAGGTGCTGTTCGGCTTCGATGTACAGCGCGTGGCGCAAATGAGCGACGCCGAAATCGATGAATTGATGCTCGACCCCGGGATCATCCGCAATCGCCTCAAACTCAACGCCGCCCGGCGCAATGCCCAGGCCTGGCTGGCGCTTGAAGACCCGGTCGAGTTTCTCTGGTCTTTCGTCGGCGGTAAGCCTGTGATCAATCATTTCAAGGATCGCACCGAAGTCCCGGCGGTCACGCCGGTCGCTGTGGAGATGAGCAAAGGCCTGAAAAAAGCCGGCTTCACCTTCGTCGGCCCGACCATTTGCTACGCGCTGATGCAGGCCTCGGGGATGGTCATGGACCACACCCGGGATTGCGATCGCTACGCGACCTTGTCGATCGGCGGTTAGAATAGCCGCCTCGCGCACAGCACAAGATCAGGAGTGACCTGTGGATAAGTTGAAAGGCGCCTTGCTGGTAGGCGCTCTGCGGCTGTTTGCCCTGCTTCCCTGGCGAGCAGTGCAGACGGTTGGCTCGGCCATCGGCTGGGTAATGTGGAAAACCCCAAACCGTTCCCGTGATGTGGTGCGGATCAATCTGGCCAAGTGTTTTCCGGAGATGGACCCTGCCGAGCGCGAGCGTCTGGTCGGCCAGAGCCTGAAAGACATCGGCAAGTCGCTGACCGAAAGTGCCTGCGCGTGGATCTGGCCGGCGCAGCGTTCCATCGATCTGGTGCGCGAAGTTGAAGGGCTCGACGTCTTGAAAGACGCCCTCGCCTCCGGCAAAGGTGTGGTCGGCATCACCAGCCACCTCGGCAACTGGGAAGTGTTGAACCACTTCTATTGCAGCCAGTGCAAACCGATCATTTTCTATCGCCCGCCAAAGCTCAAGGCTGTGGATGAATTGCTGCGCAAGCAGCGAGTGCAACTGGGTAACAGGGTCGCCGCCTCCACCAAGGAAGGCATCCTCAGCGTCATCAAGGAAGTGCGCAAAGGTGGTGCAGTGGGCATTCCCGCTGACCCGGAACCGGCCGAATCCGCCGGGATCTTCGTGCCGTTCTTCGCTACTCAGGCACTGACCAGCAAGTTTGTGCCGAACATGTTGGCAGGCGGTAAAGCGGTCGGCGTGTTCCTGCACGCCCTGCGGCTGCCGGACGGTTCGGGCTACAAGGTGATCCTCGAAGCGGCGCCAGAGGCCATGTACAGCACTGATACCGAGACGTCCTGCGCGGCGATGAGCCAAGTAGTCGAGCGCTACGTGCGCGCTTATCCGAGCCAGTATCTATGGAGCATGAAGCGCTTCAAGAAGCGGCCACCGGGTGAAGAGCGCTGGTATTGAGTTGATTGGCATGATCTGTGGATAACTTGAACTTGTAGGAGCGAAGCTTGCTCGCGAAGAGGCCATTACATTCAACATTGATGTTGGATGTGATATCGCCTTCGCGAGCAAGTCGGATCGCCGCACCGTTCGCTCCTACAAGTTCGGGTTATCCACAACTGTTCATAAAAAGGGCGCAGAAGATGTCCGAACACCGCAAATCGTTTCGCATCAAGATCAGTCACGAAAGCTTCGGCGAATGCCTTGGCCAGACCCGAAATCTCTCGACCACGGGCGTCTACGTCAAGCATCCGGGCTTGTCGGCGTTACCCAAGGGGGCGGTGGTCTATGGTCAGGTACAGGATTTACCCACAGGCGCGCCGCGGGTTCGCATGGAAGTGGTGCTGGTAGACGCTGACGGCATTGGCCTGCGCTACCTCTGATCAGTGCGCCTGGCGCTCAAGCTTCTTCAGGAACACCGTCATCTCCTTCTCCGCCTGCTTGTCACCGTGAGCACGAGCAGCTTCCAGACCCTGCTCCCACGCCTGACGCGCGGCCGGATAGTCCGCCAGCGCCAGATGAGCCTTGCCCAACAGCTTCCACGCCGCTGAATACTTCGGGTCGAATTCGACGCAACGCTGGAAATGCTCGGCGGCCTTGGCGTTTTCCCCAAGATCCAGATACCCCTTGCCGAGGCCGAAGCGCAGCAATGAGTTATCCACACCCTTGGCGAGCATTTTTTCCAGGGATTCGATCATGGGAATAATTCCGGATGGTTGTCGTTATCGAAATCGCATCGCCGGCAAGCCGGCTCCTACAGGTTGCACGCAATCCCTTGTAGGAGCCAGCTTGCTGGCGATGGCGGCGTAACGGTTTAAAAGAAGCTGAGCCCGACATGGAACAACTTCTCCACATCCCGAATATGCTTCTTATCCACAAGGAACAGAATCACATGGTCGCCCGCCGCGATCACCGTGTCATCGTGGGCAATGATCACTTCTTCATCTCGAATGATCGCGCCAATCGTGGTGCCGGGTGGCAGACCGATGTTCTCGATGGCCTTGCCAATCACCTTGCTCGACTTCGCATCACCATGGGCAATGGCCTCGATGGCCTCCGCCGCACCACGGCGCAATGAATGCACGCTGACGATGTCGCCGCGCCGCACGTGGGCCAGCAAGGTGCCGATGGTCGCCAGTTGCGGGCTGATGGCGATGTCGATGTCGCCACCCTGGATCAAGTCGACGTAAGCCGGGTTGTTGATGATCGTCATCACCTTCTTCGCGCCCAGGCGCTTGGCCAGCAGCGACGACATGATGTTGGCTTCGTCGTCGTTGGTCAGCGCCAGGAAGATGTCGGCGTCGGCGATGTTCTCTTCCATCAGCAAGTCGCGGTCGGAGGCACTGCCCTGCAAGACCACGGTGCTGTCGAGGGTGTCCGAGAGATGGCGACAGCGGGCCGGGTTCATCTCGATGATCTTCACCTGATAACGACTTTCGATGGCCTCGGCCAGACGCTCGCCGATCTGCCCGCCCCCGGCGATGACGATGCGCTTGTAGCTCTCATCGAGGCGGCGCATTTCGCTCATCACTGCGCGAATATTCGCCTTGGCGGCGATGAAAAATACTTCGTCGTCCGCTTCGATCACCGTATCGCCCTGAGGCAGGATCGGCCGGTCACGGCGGAAAATCGCCGCTACGCGGGTTTCGACATTCGGCATGTGTTCACGCAACTGACGCAGTTGCTGACCCACCAGCGGTCCGCCGTAATACGCCTTCACCGCGACCAGCTGCGCTTTGCCTTCGGCGAAGTCGATCACCTGCAACGCACCCGGATGCTGGATCAGGCGCTTGATGTAGTTGGTGACCACTTGTTCCGGGCTGATCAGCACATCCACCGGAATCGCTTCGTTGTCGAACAGGTCGGTGCGCGTGAGGTACGCGGCTTCGCGGACGCGGGCGATTTTTGTCGGGGTGTGGAACAGGGTGTGAGCGACCTGACAGGCGACCATGTTGGTTTCGTCACTGTTGGTCACCGCCACCAGCATGTCGGCGTCATCCGCGCCGGCCTGGCGCAGCACCGTCGGCAGTGAGCCGCGGCCTTGCACGGTGCGGATGTCCAGGCGGTCGCCGAGGTCGCGCAGGCGTTCGCCATCGGTGTCGACCACGGTGATGTCGTTGGCCTCGCTGGCCAAGTGTTCCGCCAGCGAACCGCCGACCTGCCCTGCGCCGAGGATGATGATTTTCATCCAGTCACTCCCTTAAAACCGGTTAACCGCGCGCGGCGGCGATCTTGATCAGCTTGGCGTAATAGAACCCGTCGTGGCCGCCTTCCTGTGCCAGCAACTGGCGACCGTGGGGCTGCTTGATGCCGGCCGTGGTGGCGAGGTCCAGCTCACGGGCGCCCGGTGTCCGAGCGAGGAAGGCTTCGATGACTTCAGTGTTCTCGGTCGGCAACGTGGAACAGGTGGCGTAAAGCAGAATTCCGCCGACCTCCAGAGTTATCCACATGGCATCCAGCAATTCACCTTGCAGCACTGCCAGCGCGGCGATGTCATCCGGTTGGCGAGTCAGCTTGATGTCCGGGTGACGACGGATCACGCCGGTGGCCGAGCATGGCGCATCGAGCAGGATGCGTTGGAACGGTTTGCCATCCCACCAGGTGGCCGTGTCGCGGCCGTCGGCGGCGATCAGTTCGGCGCTCAGGCCCAGGCGTGCGAGGTTTTCTCGCACACGCACCAGACGCTTGGCTTCCAGATCCACGGCGACGACGCCCGCCAGTGCGGGTTCGGCTTCGAGGATGTGACAGGTCTTGCCGCCCGGAGCGCAGCAGGCGTCGAGCACCCGTTGGCCCGGCGCCAGGTCGAGCAGGTCGGCGGCCAGTTGCGCCGCTTCGTCCTGCACGCTGATCCAGCCTTCGGCGAAGCCTGGCAGGCTGCGTACGTCGGCGGCGGCGTCGAGAATGATGCCGTCCCGGCTGTAAACGCACGCCGTGGCGGCGATGCCCGCTTCGGTCAGCAGACCCAAGTAGGCATCGCGAGTGTGATGGCGACGGTTGACCCGCAAAATCATCGGCGGATGCGCGTTGTTCGCCGTGCAAATGGCTTCCCACTGCTCAGGCCAAAACGCTTTCAGGGATTTTTGCAGCCAGCGTGGGTGGGCGGTGCGCACCACCGGGTCGTGTTCCAGCTCGGCCAGCAGCGCTTCGCTTTCACGTTGGGCGCGGCGCAACACGGCGTTGAGCAAGGCTTTGGCCCACGGCTTCTTCAGCTTGTCGGCGCAACCGACGGTTTCGCCGATGGCGGCGTGAGCCGGGACGCGGGTGTAAAGCAGTTGATAGAGACCGACCAGCAGCAACGCCTCGACATCGGCGTCGGCAGCCTTGAACGGCTTCTGCAGCAACTTGGCCGCGAGCGCCGACAAACGCGGCTGCCAGCGCGCGGTGCCGAACGCCAGGTCTTGGGTGAAGCCGCGATCGCGGTCTTCGACCTTGTCCATTTGTGTCGGCAGCGAACTGTTGAGTGAGGCTTTTCCGTTGAGAACTGCAGCAAGTGCCTTGGCGGCGGCCAGACGTGGATTCATTGAGCGTCCGCCGTTTGACCGAGCACGGTGCCGACGGCGAATTTCTCACGACGGCTGTTGAACAAATCGCTGAAGTTCAGCGCCTTGCCGCCGGGCAATTGCAGGCGGGTCAGGCACAGCGCTTGCCCACCGCAAGCGACGATCAGGCCGTCCTTGCTGGCGCTGAGGATTTCACCTGGTGCGCCCTTGCCTTCGGCGAGGCTCGCGGCCAGCACTTTCAGCGCTTCGCCATTCAACGTGCTGTGGGTGATCGGCCATGGATTGAAGGCGCGGACCAGACGTTCCAGCTCAATGGCCGGGCGGCTCCAGTCGATGCGTGCTTCGTCCTTGTTCAATTTGTGTGCGTAGGTGGCGAGGGTGTCGTCCTGCACTTCGCCTTCCAGCGTGCCGGCGGCGAGGCCGGCAATGGCTTGAATCACTGCCGGCGGGCCGAGTTCCGCCAGGCGGTCGTGAAGGCTGCCGCCAGTGTCTTCAGCGCTGATCGGCGTAGTGACCTTGAGCAGCATCGGCCCGGTGTCGAGGCCCAGTTCCATGCGCATCACGGTCACGCCGCTCTCGCTATCGCCGGCTTCGACGGCGCGCTGGATCGGCGCCGCACCGCGCCAGCGTGGCAGCAACGACGCGTGGCTGTTGATGCAACCCAGGCGCGGAATATCCAGTACCACTTGCGGCAGGATCAGGCCGTAGGCGACCACCACCAGCAAATCCGGCTTCAGCGCGGCCAGTTCGGCTTGAGCGTCTTCGTTGCGCAGGGTTGGCGGTTGCAGCACCGGGATATTGTTTTCCAGTGCCAACTGCTTGACCGGGCTCGGCATCAGCTTTTGCCCGCGACCCGCCGGACGGTCCGGTTGGGTGTAGACCGCGACGATCTCGTAAGGGCTGTCGAGCAGGGCCTTGAGGTGTTCGGCGGCGAATTCCGGGGTGCCGGCAAAGACGATGCGCAGTGGCTCAGTCATGGGAAGCTCTCATTTACAAAGCAGTCGCAAAAGAAAAAGGCTTGCCGCAGCAAGCCTTTGAAAGGAGGGCATCAAGCGTTCTGGCGATGGAGCTTTTCCAGTTTCTTCTTGATTCGGTCACGTTTGAGATTCGACAGGTAGTCGACGAACAATTTGCCGTTGAGGTGGTCGCATTCATGCTGGATGCACACGGCGAGCAGGCCTTCGGCGATCAGTTCGTAAGGCTGGCCGTCGCGGTCCAGGGCCTTGACCTTGACCTTCTGCGGGCGATCGACGTTTTCGTAGAAGCCCGGCACCGAGAGGCAGCCTTCCTGGTATTGCTCCATCTCGTCGGTCAGGGGCTCGAACTCGGGGTTGATGAACACCCGCGGTTCGGTGCGGTCTTCGGAGAGGTCCATCACGACGATACGTTTGTGCACGTTGACCTGGGTCGCGGCGAGGCCGATGCCTGGCGCTTCATACATTGTTTCAAACATATCGTCGACCAACTGACGCACTTCGTCGTCCACTACGGCCACAGGTTTGGCGATAGTGCGCAGGCGCGAGTCGGGGAATTCGAGGATGTCTAAAATGGCCATAAGCTTGATTGCTGCACGTGTGAGGTAAAGTCGGGTCGATGGCCTGGCAGGTCCGAAGATGCAGGCTACCGTTGTGAAGCGTAGCTCCTTTTCTTTTTGGCAAAGAGTCGGGAGCGAGCCACGAGGGCTCTGGCGTTTCACGCGAACGCACATAATAAAGGGATTCACCGCATGAGGAAATCACTACTCGCCTTGCTCCTTCTGGCCTCGGCCGGTTTGGCGCATGGGCAAGTGCAACTCAAGGAAGGTTTTCCACAGCAATACACAGTGGCGGCGGGTGACACACTTTGGGACATCTCAGGGAAATTCCTCCGTGAGCCGTGGAAGTGGCCCGAGCTCTGGCAGGCCAATCCGCAGATCCAGAACCCCAATCTGATCTACCCCGGCGATTTGCTGTCGCTGGTCTACGTTGACGGGCAGCCGCGGCTGACCCTCAATCGCGGGGCTTCCCGGGGCACCATCAAGCTCTCGCCACGGGTGCACAGTTCGCCGGTGGCCGACGCCATCCCGAGCATTCCGTTGCAGTCGATCAACAGTTTTCTGCTGAGCAACCGCATCGTCGACAAGGTCGAGGATTTCGACAAGGCGCCTTACATCGTCGCCGGCGATGCCGAACGGGTGCTCAGCGGCACCGGCGACCGGATTTTCGCCCGCGGCCATTTCGATCCGAACCAGCCGGTCTACGGCATCTTCCGCCAAGGCAAGGTTTATACCGACCCCGAGAGCAAGGAGTTCCTGGGGATCAATGCCGACGACATCGGCGGCGGTGAAATTGTCGCTACCGAGGGTGATGTCGCGACGCTTGCACTGCAACGCACCACTCAGGAAGTTCGCCTCGGCGATCGTTTGTTCAGCGGCGAGGAACGATCGATCAACTCGACCTTCATGCCCAGTGCACCAAAAACCCCGATCAACGGCCTGATCATCGACGTACCGCGCGGGGTTACCCAGATCGGCGCGATGGATGTCGTGACGCTGAACCGGGGCCAACGCGACGGACTCGCCGAAGGCAACGTGTTGGTGGTGATGAAGACCGGCGAAACCGTGCGCGACCGGGTCTCCGGCCAGCCTCTGAAAATTCCTGATGAACGCGCCGGTTTGCTGATGGTGTTCCGCACCTACGACAAACTCAGTTACGGATTGGTGCTCACCGCATCGCGCTCCTTGGCGGTGATGGACAAGGTGCGAAATCCGTAAGCAGGCTCCACAAGTTACCAACAGAGTTATCCACAGCTTATTCCCGTTTGAACGGGGCTCATAACGATCAAGGATGATCCATGTCGCTGCCTGCTGTTACACCGGTTTCCCCTGCGGAACTGGAAGCCCGTTTACGTCTGCATCGTTTGCCGGAGCTCGGTCCTGCGCGTTTCAGGAAACTGCTCGAGGCCTTCGGCTCGGCGTCCAAAGCCATCAGCGCGCCGGCCAGTGCTTGGCGTTCGCTGGGCTTGCCGTTTGCTTGCGCCGAGGCTCGCCGGGCCGATGATGTCCGGGACGGCGCCAGCCACGCATTGGCCTGGCTAGACCGTCCCGGCCAGCATTTATTGATGTGGGACCAGCCTGACTACCCGGCATTGCTGGCGGAAATCAGCGACGCGCCGCCACTGCTATTCGTCGCGGGCGATCCGGGCATACTGGAAAAACCGCAATTGGCGATGGTTGGCAGTCGTCGCGCTTCCCGTCCGGGGATGGACACGGCCGCCGCGTTTTCGCGCAGTCTGGCTGGCGCCGGTTTTGTCATCACCAGCGGTCTGGCGCTGGGGATCGATGCCGCCGCGCACCAAGCCGCTCTAGACGTGGGCGGGCAAACGGTCGGTGTACTTGGCACGGGACTTGAAAAGTTTTATCCACAGCGCAACCGCAGGCTTGCCGATGCCATGATTGCGTCGGGCAGCGCGGTGCTTTCAGAGTTCCCGCTGGACGCCGGGCCTACGGCCAGCAACTTCCCGCGACGCAATCGAATCATCAGTGGTTTATCCCTCGGCGTGCTGGTGGTCGAGGCCAGTGTCGCCAGCGGTTCCTTGATCACCGCGAGGCTGGCGGCGGAACAAGGTCGTGAGGTGTATGCGATTCCGGGATCGATCCATCATCCCGGCGCCAAGGGCTGTCATCAGCTGATTCGCGACGGCGCGATGCTGGTGGAAACCATCGAACATATCCTCGAAGCGTTGCGCGGCTGGCAGCAGTTGCCGTTAGCCATGCAGGCTCCGTCGGTGGCTCATCCGCTGTTGATGCTGCTGCATGCGGCGCCGCACACCAGTGAAGCGTTGTCCGTCTCCAGCGGCTGGGCGCTGCCCAAAGTGCTGGCGGCGCTGACGGAACTGGAAATGGACGGCCGGGCGGTCTGCGAAAGCGGGCGCTGGTTTGCGCGGGTGAGCTAGGTTTTATAAGGAACATCGGTAAACTGCGCAGAGCCTTATTCCGGAGAGTTTTTCATGGTCAACAGTTGGCGTGTGCAACAAGCCGCGCAAGCCATTCGCGCAGGGGCGGTGATTGCCTATCCAACCGAGGCGGTCTGGGGCCTGGGTTGCGACCCGTGGGACGAAGAAGCGGTCGAACGTCTGCTGATGCTCAAGGGCCGGTCGGTGGACAAGGGGCTGATTCTGGTTGCCGACAACATTCGCCAGTTCGACTTCCTGTTCGAAGACTTCCCTGAGCTTTGGATGGACCGCATGGCCAGCACCTGGCCGGGGCCGAATACCTGGCTGGTGCCGCATCGGAATCAGTTGCCGCAGTGGATTACCGGCGTGCACGAAACGGTGGCGTTGCGGGTCAGCGATCACCCGTTGGTGCGGGATTTGTGCGCATTGGTCGGGCCGTTGGTGTCGACCTCGGCCAACCCGCAGGGCCGGCCGGCGGCGCGGACGCGGATTCGCGTGGAGCAGTATTTTCGCGGGCAACTTGATTTGATTCTTGGCGGCAACCTCGGTGGGCGCAAGAATCCGAGCGTGATTCGCGATCTGGCGACCGGGAACGTCATTCGTCCGGGTTGAGACCGCGTCATCGTTCTTCGCGGGCAAGCCTCGCTCCTACAAGATTTTGGTCGTTTACATAATGTGCTTACGACGCTGAACCTGTAGGAGCGAGGCTTGCCCGCGAAGAGGCCCTCAAGGCAAAAGAACAGTCGAACCTGTTGTCCGCCGCGCCGACAACTCGGTCTGCGCCTTCGCCGCGTCAGCCAGTGAATACTTCTGGCTGATCTCCACCTTCAGCTTCCCGCTGATGATCATCTCAAACAACTCATCCGCCATCCGCTGCAGGTTTTCAGCGTTGTTGGCATAAGTCGCCAGTGTTGGCCGGGTCACGTACAACGATCCCTTCGCCGACAAAATCCCCAGGTTTACCCCGTCCACCGCGCCCGATGCGTTGCCAAAACTCACCACCAGGCCCCGAGGCGCTGCGCTATCCAGCGAAGTCAGCCAAGTGTCTTTGCCGACACCGTCGTACACCACCGGGACTTTTTTCCCATCGGTCAATTCCAGTACGCGTTGTGCGACGTTTTCGTGGCTGTAGTCGATGGTCGCCCACGCACCGTTGGCCTTCGCCAACGCGGCTTTCTCCGGCGAACTGACCGTGCCGATCAACTTCACGCCCAGCGCCTTGGCCCATTGGCAGGCCAGCGAACCGACACCCCCGGCAGCGGCGTGAAACAGAATGGTTTCGCCACCCTTGAGTTCATAGGTCTGACGCAACAGGTACTGCACGGTGAGGCCCTTGAGCATCACCCCGGCGGCTTGTTCGAAGCTTATCGCGTCCGGCAGGTGCACCAGATTGGCTTCCGGCAATACGTGAACTTCGCTGTAGGCGCCCAACGGGCCACTGCCGTACGCCACGCGATCACCGACCTTGAAGCGGGTGACTTCGCTGCCCACCGCCTCGACCACGCCTGCACCTTCCGAACCCACGCCCGACGGCAAGGCCGGCGGCGCATAGAGGCCGCTGCGGAAATAGGTGTCGATGAAGTTCAGGCCGATGGCCTTGTTGGTCACGCGCACTTGCTGCGGGCCGGGCTCGGCCGGTTGGTAATCCACATACTCGAGCACTTCGGGGCCGCCATGGGCGCGGAACTGGATACGCTTTGCCATCAGAACTCTCCTTAGGTCTTCAGCTACTAGAGGTGTAGTGCCAAGCGCCCTATCGAACTCCCAAGCTTGATCCCCGTCAACTGTGGCGAGTCCATCTGCAATGTTATGCTACGCGCCCATTTGCGCCGGCCCCCGCTCCCATGGAGCGCCGCGTAGTTTTGCCCGATTCAAGGTGAAGACATGACGACCCGCACCGAGGCCGTAAAAGCCTACCTGCTCGACCTGCAAGACCGCATTTGCGCTGCCCTGGAAGCCGAAGACGGCGGCACGCAATTCGTCGAAGACGCCTGGACCCGGCCTGCCGGCGGTGGCGGTCGCACCCGCGTGATCGAGAACGGCGCGGTCATCGAAAAGGGCGGCGTCAACTTTTCCCACGTGTTTGGCAGCGGTCTCCCACCGTCCGCCAGCGCCCATCGACCTGAACTGGCCGGCCGTGGCTTTGAAGCCCTGGGCGTGTCGCTGGTGATTCACCCGCACAATCCGCATGTGCCGACTTCCCACGCCAACGTGCGCTTTTTCATCGCCGAAAAAGAAGGCGAAGAACCGGTCTGGTGGTTCGGCGGCGGCTTCGACCTGACCCCTTATTACGGCAACATCGATGACTGCGTGCACTGGCACCGCGTCGCCGAGCAGGCCTGCGCGCCGTTCGGTCCGGACGTCTATTCGCGCTACAAAGCCTGGTGCGACAGCTATTTCCACATCAAGCATCGCCACGAACCGCGCGGCATCGGCGGCCTGTTCTTCGATGATTTGAACGAGTGGGATTTCGACACCAGCTTCGCTTTCATGCGTGCCATCGGTGACGCTTACATCGACGCCTACCTGCCGATCGTGCAGCGCCGCAAAAATGATGCGTTCACTGCAAAACAGCGCGAATTCCAGGAATTCCGCCGTGGCCGATACGTCGAGTTCAACCTGGTTTACGACCGTGGCACGCTGTTCGGCCTGCAATCGGGTGGGCGTACCGAGTCGATCCTCATGTCGTTGCCGCCGCAAGTTCGCTGGAGCTATGACTGGAAAGCCGAGCCCGGCAGCGAAGAAGCACGCCTGACCGAGTACTTCCTGCAAGACCGCGATTGGTTGGCCCAGGCCTGAGGATTTCTGATGGATCGTTACGTCGTTTTCGGTAACCCAATTGGTCACAGCAAGTCGCCGTTGATCCATCGTCTGTTCGCCGAGCAGACCGCTCAGCAACTGGACTACAGCACTTCGCTGGCACCGCTCGACGATTTTTCCGACTTTGCCCGGGAGTTTTTCCTGGAAGGTTGCGGGGCGAACGTGACGGTGCCGTTCAAGGAAGAGGCGTTCCGTCTGGCCGACAGTGTGACGGCGCGAGCGCAGCGGGCTGGCGCGGTGAACACCCTGAGCAAGCTCGCCGATGGCACGCTGCTGGGCGACAACACCGATGGTGCCGGGCTGGTGCGGGACCTGACGGTCAACGCCGGTTTCAGCCTCAAGGGCAAACGCATCCTGCTGCTCGGCGCCGGCGGCGCAGTGCGCGGTGCGCTGGAGCCACTGCTGGCCGAGCAACCCGCCTCGGTGATCATCGCCAACCGCACGGTGGAAAAAGCCGAGCTGCTGGCAGAATTGTTCGCGGATCTGGGGCCGGTGTCGGCCAGTGGTTTCGACTGGTTGCGGGAATCGGTGGACCTGATCATCAACGCGACATCGGCCAGTTTGTCAGGCGATGTACCGCCGATTGCGGGCAGTCTGATCGAACCGGGCAAGACCGTTTGCTACGACATGATGTACGGCAAGGAACCGACCTCGTTCTGCCGTTGGGCTACGGCGCATGGCGCTGCCGTGTCGATGGATGGTTTGGGGATGCTGGCTGAGCAAGCGGCAGAAGCCTTCTTGCTGTGGCGTGGCGTACGCCCGGACACCGCGCCGGTGCTGGCCGAACTGCGCCGCCAACTGGCCGCATAACCGCACTCTGTAGGAGCGAGCCTGCTCGCGATGAACCTGAGAGCCCCGCTGGGTGTCAGGTTTGCAGCGTTATCGTTAACGCCCATCGCGAGCAGGCTCGCTCCTACAGGGGGTCGTGTTTCAATCTTCGAAATGGATCGGGCATTTCTCCGCGCCTTCCAGCTTTCGCAACTCCTCCACCACCGGTGGCCGCGCCCCGCGCAAGGTCAGGCTACGGTCCTGCTTGCGTAGCCGCCGCGCTTCCTGGTGCAGCATTTCCACCCCCGAATAGTCGATGAAGTTGATCTGCTGCGCCTCGATCACCACCCGCGCCCCGTGCATGCGTTGCAGGCGCACTTGCAGGTAATGGCTGGCGCCGAAAAAGATCGAACCGCCGACCCGCAGAATGTCTTCATCGCCGTCGCGCCAATGCTGCACCCGTGGTTGCGAGGTGCGCTTGAGGTAGAAAAACAACGACGCGAGCACGCCGGCATAGATCGCTGTCTGCAATTCCAGCAACAGCGTGGCGACACAGGTCAGCGCCATCACCATGAACTCGGCGCGGCTGACCCGCAGCAACGCGCGAATACCGCGATGATCGACCAACCCCCAGGCGATCAACAGGATGCTGCCAGCCATGGCCGGGATCGGAATATGCGCAATCAGGTTGGCGCCGAAGATCGCAAACAGCGCCACCCACAAAGCGGAAAACACCCCCGCCATTGGCGAACAGGCGCCCGCTTCGTAGCTGAGGCCGGAACGGGTGAAGGAACCGGCTGACAGCGAACCGGAAAAAAACGCACCGATCATGTTCGATAAACCCTGCGCGCGGACTTCCTGATTGGCATCGAGCAATTGCTGCGAGCGCGCCGACAAGGAACGGGCAATCGACAGGCTCGTCACCAGTCCGAGCATCCCCACCGCTACTGCGCTGGGCAGCAATCGCAAAATCATGTCCAGATCCAGTGGCAACGGGCTGAAGGGCGGCAACCGCCCGACAAACGCGCTCACCAGGTTCACGTGGCCGAACATCGATGGCCACAGCCAAACCAGCAGCCCGGCGAGGATCAGGGTGATCAGCAGCGTCGGCCAGCGAGGCAGCAACCCTTTCAGGATTATGCCGACGACGACTGTTGCCAGCCCCAGCACGAGCGAGGGTTTATCCACCGCATCGAGGTGCTGCAGCAGCATCAAAAAGCTGTCCAGAGCGGTGGCCTGGCTGGGCAAGTCCAGCCCCAGCAGGTTGGGCATTTGACCGATGGCAATCACCACGGCGGCGCCGAGGGTGAAGCCCAATACCACCGAGTGCGAGACAAAATTCACCAGCGCGCCGAATCGCAGCAAACCCAGTAGCCACTGGAAAATGCCGGCGAGCAGCGTCAGAAGCAGGATCAGCGTGATGTAGTCCTTGGACGCAGGGACGGCCAAAGGACTGACACTGGCGAACAGGACGATGGAGATCGCTGCCGTAGGCCCACAGATCAAATGCCACGATGAACCCCAGAGACAGGCGATCAGCACCGGGATGATCGCGGCGTACAAGCCGTATTCCGGTGGGAGACCGGCGATCAGCGCGTAGGCAATGGATTGCGGCAACGCGAGAATGGCGCCGCTGAGGCCGACGATCAGGTCACGGCCGACGCTGGCGCGGGTCTGCCGGGGCAACCACGTGAGGAAGGGGAAGAGTGAATGGCGGCTGGGGAAGGCCATGGGTCCTCTCGGTTGAAAATTTTGCGCAAGGGTATCAGCACAACACCTTGTAGGAGCCAGCTTGCTGGCGATGGCGGCGCATCAGTCAACATTTATCGCGTCCGATACACCGCTATCGCCAGCAAGCTGGCTCCTACAGTTCGCCACCCAAAGGGTTAGAGCTTGGCTTTCACCGCCGGCAACGCATCCTTGCCGTCCGCGGTCTTCACGCCTTCCAGCCATTTATCCAGCACCGCCGGATTGGCCTTGATCCACGCCTTGGCCGCATCCGCATTGCTGACCTTCTTGTTCACCACATCCGCCATGATGCTGTTTTCCATCTCCTGGGTGAAACTCAGGTTGGTCAGCAACTTGCCCACATTCGGACAGGCTTCGGCGTAACCCTTGCGGGTCAGGGTATGGACGCTGCCGGTGTCGCCGAAGTATTTCTCGCCGCCCTTCAGATAATGCATTTTCAGCTGCACGTTCATCGGGTGCGGCGTCCAGCCGAGGAAGGTCACGAATTTCTGTTTCTTCACCGCCCGAGACACTTCGGCCAGCATCGCCTGTTCGCTGGACTCGACCAGTTTCCACTGGCCCATATCGAAGTCGTTCTTCTTGATGATCTCTTGCAGCGAAATGTTCGCTGGGGCGCCGGAGCCGATGCCGTAGATCTTCTTGTCGAACTTGTCGGCGAATTTGTTCAGGTCGGCGAAGCTATGCACACCCGCGTCCCACACGTAATCCGGCACAGCCAGGGTGAACTCGGTGCCGTCGAGGTTCTTCGCCAGTTGCGTGACGTCGCCGGTGGCGACGAACTTGTCATAGAAACCCTGCTGCGCCGGCATCCAGTTGCCGAGAAACACGTCGACCTGGCCATCCTTCAACCCGCCAAAGGTAATCGGCACCGCGAGGGTGTCGACTTTGGGCTTGTAGCCCATGCCGTCCAGCAGAAACCCGGTGATGGCGTTGGTTGCGGCGATGTCGCTCCAGCCAGGGTCGGCCATTTTCACCGTCTCGCAGCTCTGATCGGCATACGCCGACGCACTGCCCAGAGCCAGCAGTCCGACCGTCAGTACTGTGGATAACTTTTGCATGGACTTCCCCTTAACATTATTGGTTTTGGCAGGGTTGTGGATAACGTGCTTTACGCTCCAGATCGTCGAGGTCGATGTGGTTGCGCATGTACTGCTGACTGGCGTCCACCAGTGGCTGGTGATCCCAGCTCTTCAGCTTGCCGATGGTCAGCGCTTCGGCGACGAAACGCCGACGACGCTGGCTCGCGAGCACCTGTTGGTGTATCGCCGGGATGTTCCATTTGGCCCGTGCTTCGGCGAGAAATTCCTCGAACAGGAGCCGATGTTGCGGCGACTGGCTGAGTTCTTCCTGTTCACGCGGGTCGTTGTGTACGTCGAAGAGCAGGCACGGATCGTCTTCGCTGTAGATGAATTTGTAGGCGCCACGGCGAATCATCATCAGCGGACTGATGGTGCCTTCGGCCATGTATTCGCCGAAGACTTCGTCATGACCGCCCTGCCCTTGCAGGTGCGGAACCAGCGACCGGCCATCCAGCGGCAAGCCCGGTTCCAGAGCGCCGCCGGCCAACTCGACAAACGTCGGCAGCAGGTCGGCGGTGGAAACCGCAGCGCTGACCCGTCCGGCGCCAAACTGGCCGGGTGAACTGATCAACATCGGCACGCGCGCGGCCATTTCATACCAATGCATTTTGTACCAGAGGCCACGCTCGCCGAGCATGTCGCCGTGGTCGCCGGAGAACACGATGATCGTTTCGTTGATCAGCCCGGTATCTTCGAGCGTTTGCAGAAGTTTGCCGACGTTGCTGTCGATATAGCTGCAAGCACCGAAATAAGCCCGGCGTGCATCGCGGATCTTATCCACAGGCAGCGGCTTGTCCCACAGGTCGTAGACCTTGAGCAAACGCTGGGCGTGCGGATCGAGCTCGGTTTGTGCCGGGGTTTCGGGCAATGGGATGTCAGCGTCGTCATACAGATCCCAGAAGGCCTTGGGAATGGTGTACGGGTCGTGTGGGTGAGTCATCGACACGGTCAGGCAGAACGGCTGGTCGCCGTCTTCGCGGATGTGATCAAACAAATACTGCTGGGCCTTGAACACCACCTCCTCATCGAAATCCAGTTGGTTGGTGCGCACGCAAGGCCCGGCCTGCAGTACCGACGACATGTTGTGATACCAGGTCGGACGCACGTCCGGTTCGTCCCAGTTCACTGCCCAACCGTAGTCGGCCGGGTAAATGTCGCTGGTCAGGCGTTCTTCGTAACCGTGCAGCTGGTCCGGGCCGCAAAAGTGCATCTTGCCGGACAACGCGGTGCGATAACCGAGGCGCCGCAGGTAGTGGGCGTAGGTGGGCACGTCGGCAGGGAAATCGGCCGCGTTGTCGTAGGCGCCGATTTTGCTCGGTAACTGACCGCTGACCAGGGTAAAACGCGACGGCGCGCAGAGTGGGCTGTTGCAATAAGCGGCGTCGAACACCACGCCTTCGGCGGCGAGGCGGCTGAGATTGGGCAATTTGATCGGCGAAGGGCCGTAGAACGGCAACATTGGCGCGGCCATCTGATCGGCCATGATGAAAAGAATATTCTTGCGCTTCATGTGATCGCGGCATTCCATAGTGAATATTTATGCGAGAGTGCTGCAATCGAGCATGGAGTCCATGTGATTTGTGGTAAAGCCCATGCCAGGCAATGACTAGGATAAGCACAGCTTATGTATGACGCCCTCGGTGATTTGTCTCTGGATTTACTTCGCGCTTTCGAAGCGGCCGCCCGCCATCACAGCTTCACCGCCGCTGCGGTAGAGCTCGGCACCACGCAACCGGCCATCAGTCAGCAGATCAAGCGGCTGGAAGATCAACTCGCCACACGGCTGTTCGATCGCATTTATCGCGGGATCGAATTGACCGAGGCCGGGGCTATTCTTTTCGAGCAGGTTCAGCTCGGTTTGCAGAATATCGACGCAGGATTAAGTGCGATCAGTACACAGCAACAGCATGAGGTGTTGCAGGTCGCCACCGATTTTGCCTTTGCCGCTTACTGGCTGATGCCCCGATTGCACCGCTTTCACGCGGCCAATCCTCACGTGGACGTTAGCCTGGTCACCAGCGAACGCAGTCTCAACATGCTACGCACCGATATCGATGTTGCCGTGCTGTTTGGTGACGGGCGTTTTAAACAGGGCGAAAGCCATTGGCTGTTCAGCGAAGAAGTGTTCCCGGTGTGCAGTCCGCTGCTATTGAAGGACCGTCCCCTGCCCTTGCCGCCCCAGGGGCTGCTGGAATTTCCGCTGCTGCACCTGCGTGGCGAAAACAGCAGCAACTGGTTCGACTGGAGTGGCGTGTTCCGCGAGTTGGGGATTACTTCGGCGCCAGCGCCCGGGCAGTTGCGATTCGACAATTACACGCTGTTGATTCAAGCGGCGATTGGCGGCCAGGGCGTGGCGATTGGCTGGCGGCACCTTGTGGATAACTTGCTGGCGCAAGGTTTGTTGTGTCGGCCAATTGCTGAAACGGTGATGTCCCGGCAGGGCTATTACGTGGTCCTGCCCCAACGCAAACGGCGTGGGGTGTTGATTCAACAGTTCGTGGATTGGTTGATGGCCGAGCAGGCCAGCAGTGCGCAATCGCTGAATGGCCTGCCTTTGCCTTCGATTGCGGTGTGAGCATGTAAAAGATCGCAGCCTTCGGCAGCTCCTACAGGGGAACGCATTAGGTGTAGGAGCTGCCGAAGGCTGCGATCTTTTCACTACTCTGAAGTCGCCACGAAATTCACGTGTTCGCCCACGTGAAGATTGAAGTGCAATTCATCGGCGATCCCTATCGCGACACGTTTCAAGCGATCCAGCGGTTCGGCCAGCCCCGGTTCCAGGCTGCTGCTGGCGTGGCTGAAATGCTCGATCGTCAGCCCTGGGACGCCACGTGGCGCATTCACCAGCGTCCAGTGCAACTTACTGCTTTGCAGGGATTCGCGGATTTCTTCGGCGGCGTGGCGTTGCAGTTGATCCTCGATCTCCGGGTCGTCCAACACCTCGAAATCCCCCACCAGAAACAGTCGGGCAATGCCGGCAGCCTGCATGCCAGCTATCAGCGCATCGACTGCGAGCACCTGTTCGACCGGGCCTGGAACAATGGTTTTTTCAACGTGTTCGCTGTTGAACGGCAAGCCTGGTGCGTCTAATAGACAGATGACGGCCGAACAGCCCGCGACGCTTTGTTTGACGCGCTCGGCCTCAAACAGGTCGCCCGTCTTGGTGCGCAAACCCGGACGTGGCGCGAGTGCCGTCAAGTCATCGAGGATGGCGATCACTTCGTGTTGCCGCCGCAGCATCTCAGCCATCAGCGCACTGCCCAGGCTACTCATGGCACCATAAAGCACCACTTTTACCACCGGGGTTTCGGCATTTTTCATGGTTGGGCTCCGTTTCCTGGGTGTATAGCATTTGACCTGTGGGAGACGGTGAGGGTTCGACAGGGATTCAGAGGGTTTCAGATGCAACAGATCAAGGGTTACCACGCCCACGTGTATTTCGACGCCAGCACCATCGACCAGGCACGAGCCTTGTGTGAGCGGGCGGCGCAGCTGTTCCCGCTGAAAATGGGTCGGGTGCACGAACGTCCGGTCGGCCCGCACCCGGACTGGAGTTGCCAACTGGCATTCGGGCCGGAACTCATCGGCGACGTATTGCCGTGGCTGGCGCTCAACCGCAAGGGTTTGGTGGTGTTCCTGCACCCGGACACCGGCGACGATCTGCTCGACCACACCGAACATGCCATCTGGATGGGGGCGATCCGGCCGCTGGACCTGTCTATTTTTTGATCAGAGTGTTTCTTCGGCTTCGCCCGGCAGGTGTTCGTCCAGGTGCAGCCAGGGCAGACGGCTGTCGGTCCAGATGTGCCGCTCGGCCGGAGCCTGCTCGGGATGATCGAGGGTGGCGATGGTCAGGTCGATGCTCTCGGGATTGAGGTGTGTCACCAGCGCGAGTTGCGCCCCACAGTTCGGGCAGAAATATCGTACGCAACTGGATGACGAGGCGTACTGCGCCGGTGTGCCTTTCAGCCATTCAAAGGTCGATGCGGGCACGGTGATCCAGGTGGTCACGATCCCGCCGCTGACTCGTCGGCAAATTGAGCAGTGGCAGTGGGCGATGTCGTGCAGCGGGCCGTTGAATTGATAGCGCAGTTGTCCGCAGTGGCAGCCGCCGGTGTGAATGTTTGCCATGCTGTTTCCTCCTGATGCGTATGCACCGACGCTATCGCCGGCAAGCCGGTCTCGCTCCCACATTAGATCTTCAGTGAATACAGAATGGGGGGCGACGAGATCAATGTGGGAGTGAGCCTGCTCGCGATGGCCTCAACTCGGTCTGACGCCCTGCCCCCCGTCCGACGACCGGTCGCACATCCGGTCAATGCTTTCATCAGCGAAAGCTGGGTGAAAGCTTCCCCGATTAGGATCGCCCCCACTACCGGCAACAGACCGGTCGGCCAATGCCAGTGTTTTATCGCTCGCACAGCCCATTTAACAACAACAATGGTGACCCTGATGTCCTTTGATACCCGCCGCTTCGCCGCAACTCCGCCCGTACGCCTCGTGCTACCCGTTCTGCGCTGACCCACCCGGTTCGCCCATTCCCTAGCCGCGCTACGCCTGGAGTATTCCCATGCTGACTTTCCTTGGCTTCGCCATGGTCATCACGTTCATGTTCCTGATCATGACCAAGCGCCTGTCTGCGCTGATCGCCCTGATCATCATTCCAATCGTCTTCGCCCTGTTCGGCGGTTTTGCGCCGAAGATCGGCCCGATGATGCTCGAAGGCATCACCAAACTTGCGCCGACCGGCGTGATGCTGATGTTCGCCATCCTCTACTTCGCCCTGATGATCGACTCCGGCCTGTTCGACCCGGCCGTGCGCAAGATCCTCAAACTGGTCAAGGGCGACCCGTTGAAAGTTTCGGTCGGCACCGCCGTACTGGCGCTCGTCGTCTCCCTCGATGGTGACGGCGCGACCACTTACATGATCTGCGTGGCCGCCATGCTGCCGCTCTACAGCCGCATCGGCATGAGCCCGCGGATTATGGCTGGCCTGATCATCCTCGCCGGTGGCGTGATGAACATGACGCCATGGGGCGGTCCGACTGCCCGTGCAGCCAGTGCGTTGCATGTGGACCCGTCGGCGATCTTCGTACCGATGATTCCGGCGATGGGTGCCGGTGTCCTGGCCATCCTGGCCATCGCTTACTTCTACGGCAAACGTGAACGTGCGCGTCTGGGTGAGCTGCACCTGGTGGGCGATGAAATCGACCACAGCGAAATCAGCGTTTCGCAGTTCCCGGACGCCCGTCGTCCAAAGCTGATCTGGTTCAACGGTGCCCTGACGTTCGCACTGATGTGCACCCTGATCGCAGGCCTGCTGCCGTTGCCGGTGTTGTTCATGGTGGCGTTCAGTATTGCCATGATCGTCAACTACCCTTGCCTGCAACAGCAGAAGGATCGTGTTGCGGCCCACGCCGGCAGCGTGCTGGCGGTGGTCGGTTTGATCTTCGCGGCAGGCATCTTCACCGGTATCCTGTCGGGCACCGGCATGGTCGATGCGATGTCGAAGAGCCTGTTGGCGGTCATCCCGGATTTCCTCGGCCCGTACCTGGCCGTGATCACCGCGCTGGTGAGCATGCCGTTCACGTTCTTCATGTCGAACGACGCATTTTATTACGGCGTGTTACCAGTACTTGCCGAAGCGGCCAGTCATTACGGTATAACCGCGGTTGAAATGGCACGTGCCTCGATCGTCGGTCAGCCCGTCCACTTGCTGAGCCCGCTGGTACCATCGACCTATTTGTTGGTGGCCCTGGCCGGTATCGACTTCGGTGACCATCAGCGCTTTACCCTGAAATGGGCAGTGCTGGTGTGCATGTGCATACTGGTTGCAGCATTGCTGATGGGGATTTTTCCGCTGTTCAGCACTCTATAAGCCCAAGACTCACCACTGGGGGTCCAGGCTTCGTTGTTTGAAGCCCGGGCCCTTTGTGGTTTAACACTCGCTCAAAGGAATACACATGGAATGGCTGACCAACCCTGAAATCTGGGTTGCCTTCTTTACCCTGACCGCCCTGGAAATCGTCCTGGGTATCGATAACATCATCATGATTTCGATCCTGGTCAGCCGCATGCCCAAGCACATGCAGGCGCGCACCCGAATCTTCGGCCTGGCGCTGGCCATGGTTACGCGGATTCTGTTGCTGCTGTCGATTACCTGGGTCATGCGCCTCACCGCAGACTTGTTCGAAGTGTTCGGCCAGGGCATTTCCGGGCGAGACCTGATCCTGTTCTTCGGTGGTCTGTTCCTGTTGTGGAAGAGCTCGCAAGAGATGTACCACGCGCTGGAAGGCGAAGACGAAACCAATGAAGAGCCGGGCGGCAAGGGCGGCAACTTCCTCTACACCATCATCCAGATCGCGATCATCGACATCGTGTTCTCGCTGGACTCGGTGATCACCGCCGTCGGCATGGTCTCCCACGTACCGGTCATGGTCGCGGCGATTGTTGTGGCTGTGCTGGTGATGATGCTGGCTTCCGGCACCATCAGCTCGTTCATCGACAAGCACCCGTCGCTGAAGATGCTGGCGCTGGCGTTCCTGCTGATCGTCGGTACCGTGCTGATTGCCGAATCCTTCGATGTGCACGTGCCAAAAGGCTACGTCTACTTCGCCATGGCGTTCTCGCTGGCGGTGGAAGCGATCAACATCAAGATGCGCACCGCGATCGCGAAGAAGAAGAAACAGCAGGATCCGGTGAAACTGCGCAAGGATATTCCTGGGCAGTAAGTCACACGTAAAACCTGTAGGAGCGAGCCTGCTCGCGATGGACTCAGGGACGCCGCGTTTATCCTGTAAGCGAGCGTCTTCGTTAACGACTATCGCGAGCAGGCTCGCTCCTACAGTTATTGGAGAGGGGCCTTCGGGCCCCTTTTTCACGTCTGCATCAAGCTGTTTTCATGACACTTTTGTTTCAATCACCTCTTTAGCTATGCGATGCTGGCGCGCAGACCGTTAGCCAACTACAGCTTAAGTACACAACGTAGACAGTCGCGCGGCACCGTCAACTTGCTCCTTTGGGGCGCTACCACCACAGGGGGCCCTTATGCTCACCCTGCTCAATTTGTTATCTGCCGTGGCCTTGCTGATCTGGGGCACGCACATCGTCCGAACCGGCATCCTGCGGGTCTACGGTTCCAACCTGCGTCATGTGATCGGCCAGAACATGTCCAAGCGCTGGCTGGCGTTCATCGCCGGCATAGTCGTGACCGCCATGGTTCAGAGCAGCAACGCCACCGCCATGCTCGTCACCTCCTTTGTCGGCCAGGGCCTGATGGCGCTGATGCCTGCGCTGGCGACCATGCTCGGCGCCGATGTCGGTACGGCGCTGATGGCGCGGGTGCTGACGTTTGATTTGTCATGGCTGTCGCCGCTGCTGATTTTTCTCGGGGTGATTTTCTTCCTGTCGCGCAAGCAGACGCGGCTCGGCCAGATGGGCCGGGTGGCCATCGGTCTGGGCCTGATCATTCTGGCCCTGCAACTGATCGTCGAAGCGGCGGCGCCGATCACCCAGGCGCAAGGGGTCAAGGTCATCTTCGCCTCGCTGACCGGCGATATCCTGCTCGACGCCTTGGTCGGCGCCCTGTTCGCGATGGTTTCCTACTCCAGCCTAGCCGCCGTCCTGCTGACCGCGACCCTGGCCGGGGCCAGCGTGATCAGCTTGCCGGTGGCCATCGGCCTGGTGATTGGCGCGAACATCGGCAGCGGCATTCTGGCGTTCATGAGCACCAGCATGCAGAACGCCGCGGGGCGTCAGGTGGCGCTCGGGAGCCTGCTGTACAAGCTGATCGGCCTGTTGCTGATCATTCCGGTGCTCGACCCGTTGGTGCACTGGATCGACAGCCTCGACTTCAGCCCCCAGGAAATGGTCATCGGCTTCCACCTGCTCTACAACACGGCTCGCTGCCTGCTCTTGCTGCCGACGGTCGGGATAATGGCCAGGCTGTGCGCATGGCTTTTGCCGGAACGCCCGGAAATCAACGGCACGGCCAAACCGCGGCACCTTGATCCGACGGCGCTGGTCACCCCCAGCCTGGCGCTGGCCAACGCTGTCCGGGAAACCCTGCGCATCGGCGATCTGATCGACAGCATGCTCGAAGCCATGCTCGACGTGCTGCGCGGCAAGCAAACTGCCGTCACCCAGGAAATGCGTCGCCTGACCGATGATGTGGATGCGCTCTACAACTCGATCAAGCTCTATCTGGCGCAAATGCCCCGTGAAGACCTCAGCGAGCAGGACAGTCGGCGCTGGGCGGAAATCATTGAGCTGGCGATCAACCTCAAACTCGCCAGCGACCTGATCGAGCGCATGTTGCGCAAGGTGCAGCAACAGAAAACCTCGCAGCGCCGGTCTTTTTCCGAGGTCGGCCTGGACGAGTTGGCGGGGCTGCACAGCCAGCTGATTTCCAATTTGCGCCTGGGGTTGTCGGTGTTCCTCAGCGCCGACAAGGAAAGTGCCCGGCAGTTGCTGCGGGAGAAGCGTCGCTTTCGTGCACAGGAACGCCGCCTGGCCCATGCTCACGTCAGCCGGTTGCAACGTAAGATTGTGCAGAGTATCGAGACCAGCTCGCTGCACCTGGAGCTGATCGCCGACATGAAGCGTCTGAATTCTCTGTTTTGCAGCAGTGCTTACGTGGTGCTGGAAACGTCTGACACCGGTGCGCTCGCTGTAGATGATTTGGCTGACATCACACATTCGCCTTGAACGTCTGGCAGTGTGGTCAGTCAGTTATATGTATTCAGCTTGATGGCCATTCGCGAGCAAGCCCGCTCCCACATTTGAAATGCATTCCTCTGTGGGAGCGGCGGTGCGACGGTTCGACTTGCTCGCGAAGAGGCCCTGACTGACAACACGGATCTCCAAATCAGCCGTATGGAAACTCGCTATGCGTTGTTTGTTGTTCGCCTGCCTGTTGCTTGGATCATTCCCCTCGTTTGCCCTGGACCGCTTCCAGGTCGAGGGCTATACGCTGCCCAACGGCCTGCAATTGCTGCTCAAGCCCGGCACCGAGCGCGGGCATGTGGCGATTCGCCTGGTGGTCGGCGTCGGCATCGATGATTTCAACTGCGCCGACAAGGAGCTGCCGCACCTGCTCGAACACTTGCTGTTCAGTGGCATCGACGCCACTGGCGAAGGTGGTCTGGAAGAGCGCATGCAGGCGCTGGGCGGCGAGTGGAACGCCTACACCAGCAACGCCGACACCACGTTCGTCATCGAAGCCCCGGCGAAAAATCAGCGCAAGGTCCTCGACCTGCTGTTGGCGCTGTTGACCCAGACCCGAATCGACGACAACGCGATCAACGCTGCCAAGAAAGTGGTCGAGCGCGAAGACGGCGGCCATTACTCGCACCTGCAACGGTGGCTGGATCGTCAGGACCTGGGCCACACCGCGAGCAATCAACTGGCCGTGGAACTGGGCCTTAAGTGCCCGGAGCGGGCCGAGGTCGATTACCTGACCCGCGAACAACTGGAGAAGGTACGCAAGGCCTGGTACGCGCCCAATAACATGACCCTGATCGTGGTCGGCGACCTCGACCGCTTGCTGCCGGGTTATCTGGAGCGGGCCTGGGGCGAGCTTGATGCGGTTGACCCTACCGATCACCCGCCGCTGCCGGAGATCAACGCCAGCGCGGCCCATGAACGTACGCTGAGTCACGGTATTGTCGGCGCGGGTGCCAAGTTGCACTGGCTGGTGCCGGAGCCCGTGCTGGCGGATCAGCACGACGAAACCTTCGACCTGCTCAAGGATTATCTGGACTGGGCGCTCTATCGCCAGATGCGCCTCGCCCATGGTCTGTCCTACGGCCCCTCCGCCGAGCGCGAAGTGTTTGGCGGCGTGGGTTTCATGAGCCTCAACGCCGACCTTGAGCGCGACGATGTGACGGCGGCGGAACAGGTGCTGGATGAGTTGAAGGCCGGGTTACTCAAGGACGGCCTGGACGCCGCCACCTTCAACCGCCTCAAGCAGGCCGCCATCGCGCGCCAGGCCTGGGCCGTGCAAGGCAACAGCGCGTTGGCCGATTACTACTGGAGCGCGTTGAGCGACTACGAAGACGGCCGCTTCGCCGACCCGGCCAAGGAACTCCAGGGGGTTACGCTGGAAAAAGCCAACAAGGCCATGCGTGAATTGCTCCTGCAGCCGGGTTATCTGCGGATCGAGAAGCCGTTGATGAGTTATGACCAGGTGCTGTGGGCAATTGCCGGGGTGTTCGCTTTGATGGTGCTGGGCCTGTTGGCCTGGCGCCTCCATCGTCGACGGTAACAAATCACTGTAGGAGCCGGCTTGCTGGCGATGGTCGTCAACGATAACGCGTATTTTCTGAATAAACGCGGTGCCTTTGAGTCCATCGCCAGCAAGCCGGCTCCTACAGTTTTGCGTAGGCCAGCGAACGCTACTTCACCCTCGCCACACCGCCCCCCGGGCGGTAACCTGTCGGGGTTTTTTCCTACGACTACTGTGAACCGCCGAATGCCTACCCTGACCTTGTTCGTACAGCGCATCCTCGAACTGATGAAGCGCTATCCCGGGGTCATTGCGCTCGGCGGTTTCATTTCCGGGGTCGGCAGCTTCATGCTGGTGGATCGTCAGCAAGGCCTGGCGACGTGGATCACCATCATCATGGTGTTGAGCTGGATCTGGCTGATGCTGGAAAACAGCCTCACCAAGCTCTTCACCCGAATCTTCAAACGGGAAATTCCCCAGCCGTTGCTGCGTTATGCGACGCAGATGATTCACCAGGAAAGCCTGTTTTTTGTCCTGCCATTCTTTTTCATCACCACCACCTGGAACAGCGGCCAGTTGTTCTTCACCGGGCTGCTGGGCATCGCCGCGCTGATTTCCATCACTGATCCGCTCTACTACAAGTGGCTGGCGCCCCGGCGCTGGGCGTTCCTGGCGTTGCATACGCTGACGCTGTTTGCCGCGCTGCTGACCGCCCTGCCCGTCATCCTGCACCTGACCACCTCCCAGAGTTTCAAACTGGCGCTGGGCACCGCCGTCGTGCTGTCGTTCCCGAGCCTGGCGTCGATCTTCCCTATTCGCACTGTGCGCAACGCGCTGGCAATCCTGAGCATCACCGTCGGCATCGGCGGCGTGGGTTGGGTGCTGCGCTCGTGGGTGCCGCCGGCCACGCTGTGGATGACCGATGTGGCGATCAGTACGCAAATGCAGGACCGCACGCCGGGCAAGAGTCTGGAGGAAGTCAGCGCCGAGCAGATCCGTGGCGATGGCCTGTACGCCTACACCGCGATCAACGCCCCGCGCGGTCTCGACGAGCGCATTTACCATGTGTGGCAGTTCAACGGCAAAGAGGTCGACCGCATCGCCCTGGACATCCACGGCGGGCGCAAGGAAGGCTATCGCGCCTGGACTCACAAGCAGAACTTCCCCGGTAACCCGGCGGGCAAGTGGCAGGTTCGGGTGCTGACCGAGGACGGCCAGTTGATCGGCGTGTTGCGCTTCACGATCACGGACAGCACACCGACCAAAGAAAAGTAATGCGGTTCGTGCTATTACGTAGCTCTGCGTAACAGCCGAACAAGCACGGAGCTTATGACCAGCAGCACAATGGCCGGCAATGCCCAACTGGACGCCGCTCACTCCCCCGCTCAGTTGCGGGTGACGGGTGACTGGACGCTTGCCCATTACGCCGAACTCAAGGACCTGAGCGAAAAGCTTCGCGGCCAATACGACGACAAAACCCACATCGACCTCAATGGCCTCGGCGCACTCGACACCGCCGGGGCATCGCTGCTGGTGGAATTGCTCGGTTCGGACCGTCTCGGCAAATCCGCCGAACATCCGGACTGCACCTTGTCTGTCGCCGATCGTGCGTTGTTGCAGACCGTTTATTGTTCGATGACCGATTTTTGCGTACCGATCAAGGAAGCGGAAATCAGCGTCGGCATTCAGTTGCTGACCCGTATCGGCCGCGCAGTGGATGCCGTCTGGCAAGACACCCTGCAACTGCTGGGCTTTGTCGGTCTGATTCTGGAAACCATCGCCCGTGGGCTGTTCCGCCCGAAGCGCTGGCGCATCACGCCAATGGTCGCGCACATCGAACAGACCGGCCTCGACGCCGCGCCCATCGTTGCCCTGCTGACCTTTCTGGTGGGTGCGGTGGTGGCTTTTCTCGGCGCAACGGTACTGGCGAGTTTCGGTGCGAGCATCTTCACCGTGGACCTGGTGGCGTTCTCCTTCCTGCGTGAATTCGGCGTGTTGCTGACCGCAATCCTGATGGCCGGGCGCACCGCCAGTGCATTTACCGCGCAAATCGGCTCGATGAAAGCCAACGAAGAAATCGACGCCATCCGAACCTTGGGTCTCGACCCGATGGAGTTGCTGGTGGTGCCACGCGTGCTGGCGCTGCTGGTGGCGCTACCGATGCTGACCTTTGTGGCGATGCTCTCGGGGATTGTCGGCGGTGGCGTGGTCTGCGCCGTGGCGCTGGATATCTCGCCGGCGATGTTCTTGTCGCTGCTGCAAACCGACATCGGCGTTCAACACTTTCTGGTCGGCATCGTCAAAGCGCCGATCTTCGCCTTCCTGATCGCCGCCATTGGTTGCCTTGAAGGCTTCAAGGTCAGCGGCAGCGCCGAGTCCGTCGGGGCGCACACCACGTCGAGCGTGGTGCAGTCGATTTTCGTGGTGATCGTGCTCGACGCCGTGGCCGCGCTGTTTTTCATGGAGATGGGCTGGTGAGTCGTCTACCCCGAGCGCCCTCCGAGGCGGTGATTGAGGTCCGTGGGCTGTGCAATCGCTTCGGTCGCCAGAGCGTGCACGAGAACCTCGACCTGGATTTGTACAAGGGCGAAATCCTCGCGGTGGTCGGCGGTTCCGGCAGTGGCAAGTCGGTGCTGTTGCGCAGCATTGTCGGCCTGCGCCAGCCCAGCGAAGGCGTGGTGAAAGTGTTTGGTAAAAACCTGCCGACCCTGTCCGAGCACGAGCGCTCGATGGTCGAACGGCGCTTCGGTGTGCTGTTTCAGAAAGGCGCGCTGTTCTCTTCGCTGACCGTGACCGAGAACGTCGCCCTGCCCCTGATCGAACACGCCGGGCTGAGCCGCAACGATGCCGAACACCTGGCGGCGGTGAAACTGGCGTTGGCCGGGTTGCCGCTGTCGGCGGCCGACAAGTACCCCGCTTCGCTGTCCGGCGGCATGATCAAGCGCGCGGCGCTGGCCCGGGCGCTGGCGCTGGACCCGGACATCCTGTTCCTCGACGAGCCCACCGCCGGCCTCGATCCGATTGGCGCGGCAGCCTTCGATCAATTGATCCTGACCCTGCGCGACGCGTTGGGGTTGAGCGTGTTTCTGGTGACCCACGACCTCGACACGCTCTACACCATCACCGACCGCGTGGCGGTGTTGGCGCAGAAGAAAGTGCTGGTGGCGGACGCCATCGACAAGGTGTCGGAAACCGACGACGTGTGGATTCACGAATACTTCCATGGCCCTCGCGGCCGCGCGGCGCTGTCAGCTGCTCAACAGCTTAACGAGGTCTGACATGGAAACCCGAGCCCATCACATATTGATCGGCCTGTTCACTGTGATTGTGGTGGCAAGCGCCCTGCTCTTCGGCCTGTGGCTGGCCAAGTCCAGCGTCGACACCGAGTTCAAGGATTACGAGATCGTCTTCAACGAGGCGGTCAGCGGCCTGTCCAAGGGCAGCGCCGTGCAGTACAGCGGGATCAAGGTCGGCGATGTGGTGAGCTTGCGCCTGGACCCGAAAGATCCGCGTCGCGTGCTGGCGCGGATTCGCCTCGGCGGCGATACGCCGATCAAGGAAGACACCCAGGCCAAACTGGCGCTGACCGGGATCACCGGGACCTCGATCATCCAGCTCAGTGGCGGTACACCGCAGAGCCCGACGCTCAAGGGCCACGACGGCAACTTGCCGACGATTGTGGCCTCGCCCTCGCCCATCGCCCGTTTGCTCAACGACAGCAACGACTTGATGGCCGGCGTGAACGTGTTGATGCACAACGCCAATCAGATGTTTTCGTCGGAGAACGTCGAGCGCATCAGCAAGACCCTCGAACACCTGGAACAAACCACCGGCACCATCGCCGATCAGCGCGGTGACATCCGTCAGGCGATGCAGCAACTCTCTGCCATCGGTAAACAAGCGACGGCGACGCTGGAACAGACCGCCGCCCTGATGCGCAACGCCAACGGCCTGCTCACCGATCAGGGCACGCAGATGTTCGGCAGCGCCGAGCAAGCCATGAAGTCGCTGGAACAAAGCAGCGCAACCATCAACAAATTGCTCACCAACAACCAGGATTCGCTCAACAGCGGCATGCAAGGCCTCAATGGCCTGGCCCCGGCTGTACGTGAGTTGCGCGACACCCTGACCTCGTTGCGCGCCATCTCCCAGCGCCTGGAAGCCAACCCGAGCGGTTACTTGCTGGGCAATGACAAGAACAAGGAGTTCACGCCATGAAGCTGACTCACATCGCCCTCCTCAGCGTTTTTACGCTGACCAGCGCCTGCTCGATCCTGCCCAAGTCCGAACCGTCCGACGTCTATCGGTTGCCTTCGGTCCAGGGCAGCGTTTCGGGCAGTTATGGCACGGCGCAACGCTGGTCACTGCGCCTCACCAAACCGCAGGCCAGCGAGGCGTTGAACAGTCCGCAAATCGCCGTGATACCGCAAGGCGACCTGATCAGCAGCTACAAGGCTTCACGCTGGAGCGATCCGGCGCCGGTGCTGCTGCGCAATCGTCTGCTCGATGGTTTCCAGCGCGATGGCCGGGTGCCGTTGTTGAGCACCGATGACAGCAATTTCCAGGCGGATCTGGAGTTGGGCGGGAGTTTGCAAGCGTTCCAGACTGAATACCAAGGCACAGCGGCGAGTGTCGTTGTGCGTCTGGATGCGTTGCTGGTGCGTGGTTACGACCAGCGCATTCTCGCCAGCCGCCGCTTCGAAGTGCGTCAGCCGCTGAGCGATGTGAAGGTGCCGGCGGTGGTGGCCGGGTTTGGCCTGGCGAGCGATCAGCTGACGGCGCAGGTGGTGGATTGGGCGGTTGAGCAAGGACAGAAAGTCGCGCCGCCACCACGACCGTGAACCCAGTAAAGATCAAATGTGGGAGCGGGCTTGCTCGCGAAAGCGGTGTGTCATTCAGTATTGATGCCGACTGACAAGACGCCTTCGCGAGCAAGCCCGCTCCCACAATGGGTTATGTGGTTAGCCGAAGAACCAGTAGCAGACGCCAATGGCGCCGAGCACCCCGGCCAGCTCCGCCAGCAACGCACACCCCACCGCATGCCGTGCCCGCTGAATCCCCACCGCGCCGAAGTACACGGCCAGCACATAGAACGTCGTTTCCGTACTGCCCTGAATCGTCGCCGCTACCAAGGCAGGGAAGCTGTCTACCCCGGACGTCTTCATGGTTTCGATCAGCATCGCCCGCGCGGCGCTACCGGAGAACGGCTTGACCATCGCTGTCGGCAGCGCGTCGACGAAACGCGTGTCCCAACCGGCCCATTCCACCAGGTGCCGAATCCCGTCGAGGCCGAAATCCAGCGCACCGGACGCCCGAAGTACACCGACGGCACAGAGCATCGCCACCAGATACGGCAGCAGATTCTTCGCCACGTCGAAGCCTTCTTTCGCACCTTCGACGAAGGCCTCGTAGACCTTCACTTTGCGCAGCGCGCCGATCACCAGGAACAGCATGATTATCCCGAAGAGCGTCAGATTGCCGAGGATCGACGACAAACTGGCTAGCGCGGTGGCCGAGAGCGTTGCCAGCAACGCCATGAAACTACCAAGGATCAGGGCACCGGGAATCATATAGGCCAGCACTACCGGGTCCCAGACGCGCAGGCGTTGCATGAACGCGACAGCCAGGAAGCCGACGATGGTCGAACAACTGGTGGCCAGCAGGATCGGCAGGAACACCAGCGTCGGATCCGGCGCGCCTTGCTGCGCGCGGTACATGAAGATTGTCACCGGCAACAGGGTCAGGGAGGAGGCGTTGAGCACCAGGAACAGGATTTGCGCGTTGCTGGCAATGGTGTCGCTGGGGTTGAGCTCTTGCAGCGCCTTCATGGCTTTAAGGCCGATCGGCGTGGCGGCGTTGTCCAGGCCCAGGCCGTTGGCGGCGAAGTTCAGGGTGATCAGGCCGATGGCGGGGTGACCGGCCGGCACTTCTGGCATCAGGCGCAGGAACAGCGGGCCCAGCGCTCTGGCCAGCCACTCGACGATCCCGGCTTTTTCGGCGATCCGCAGAAAACCCAGCCAGAGGGTGAGGGTGCCGAACAGCAGGACCATGACCTCGACCGACAACTTGGCCATGGCGAAAATGCTTTCCACCATCGCCGCGAAGATCCCGGCATTCCCGCCGATCAGCCACTGCGCCAGCGCCGACACGGCCGCCACAATGAAGAAGCCAAGCCAAAGGCCATTGAGCATCAGTAAATCCCCCGAAGAATGCGGCGAATGATAGCGGGGTAGCCAGAAACGACAAACCCCGGATTTCTCCGGGGTTCATTTGTGCAATTGCGTCGTACACATAATGCACGTGCAACTGCGTCCTGTAGGAGCCGGCTTGCCGGCGATCGAGACGCCGCGGTGTGTCAGTCACACCACGTTATCGTTCATCGCCGGCAAGCCGGCTCCTACAGGGTCAGTTGCTGGACACTTCGCCGACCGGCAGCTTTTCCTTGCTGCGCCAGTGCGGCAGGGAGTTCCAGTAGCGCTGGCCCTTGGCGTCGTCGTACATGCCTTCCCAACGGGCGATGACCAACACAGCCAGGGCGTTGCCGATCACGTTCAGCGCGGTACGCGCCATGTCCATGATGCGGTCGACACCGGCGATGAACGCCAGGCCTTCCAGCGGGATGCCCACGCTGCCCAAGGTTGCCAGCAGCACCACGAAGGACACGCCCGGAACGCCGGCGATGCCTTTGGAGGTGACCATGAGGGTCAGGACCAGCAGCAATTGCTGGCTGATCGACAGGTCGATGCCGTAGAGCTGGGCAATGAAGATTGCCGCGATGCTTTGATACAAGGTCGAACCGTCAAGGTTGAACGAGTAACCGGTCGGTACCACGAAGCTGCAAATGGCTTTCGGTGCGCCGTAGGCTTCCATCTTCTCGATCACACGCGGCAGCACGGTTTCGGAGGAAGCGGTGGAGTAGGCCAGTACCAGCTCATCCTTGAAGATGCGCATCAGCTTGATCACCGAGAAACCGAACAGGCGAGCGATCAGGCCCAGCACCACGAAGGCGAAGAAGGCGATGGCGACGTAAACCAGGATCACCAGTTTGGCCAGCGGCAGCAGGGACGCGAAGCCGAAGTTGGCCACGGTCACCGCGATCAGTGCGAATACGCCGATCGGGGCGTAGTTCATGATCATGTGGGTGACCTTGAACATGCTTTCCGACACGCCCTGGAACATCGTTACCAGCGGGTCGCGCAACTCGGGCTTGAGGCTCGACAGACCGAGACCGAACAGCACCGAGAAGAAGATGATCGGCAGCATTTCGCCGCGGGCCATGGCCGCGAAGATGTTGGATGGGATCAGGTTGAGGATGGTTTCGATGAACGCGTGTTCATGCTGTACCTCGGCGGCGGTCGCCTGGTACTTGGAAATATCCACGGTACCCAGGGTGCTCATGTCGATGCCGGCACCCGGGTGGAACAGGTTGGCGAGCAGCAGGCCAACGACGATGGCGATGGTGGTGACGACTTCGAAGTAGATGATCGTCTTGAGGCCGATGCTGCCGAGCTTCTTCGCGTCACCGACGCCCGCAATACCGACGACCAACGACGAGATCACGATCGGGATCACGATCATCTTGATCAGACGGATAAAGATATCGCCTGCTGGTTGCAGAACGTTGCTGATCCACCAAGCCTTTTCGGCACTGAAATGGTTGAGCAGCGCACCGATTGCAATCCCCAATACCAGACCGATGAGGATCTGCCAGGCGAGGCTAAGCTTTGCCTTCTTCATATCTTTACCCTTACTTGCGTTTGACTCAGGCAGATGCGGGAACTGGAACGCTTTTGGCGAAAAAGTCTTGTGCATCTGCCCCCGTATAAGGTGCCCCGGAGCGAGTATTTATGGCTCTCTGGCAGGCGAAAAAAGGCGCAACTATTCCGATGCAAGGATGCGACGTCTAATGCCGTAAACGCCTACCCTATGCCGAATCGGCATGAGGTTTTTTTACTGAAAGCGACGTCGCAAACGGTTCGAATATGACATTTCGGCAGGCATATGTGCCGCGAACCGGCCATCTCCGGCTGGTCTGGGTGTTTTTTGATCAGTTGTGCGGGAGGGTTTTTTCAGAAAAATCCGAGAGTAAGAGGCGAGAAATCGCTGCGAATTCAGGCGGTTTTTTCTCGATGTACGGTCACGTAAAAAACACCGGGAAAGTATTTTCCGGTGATTGTTCGTGCGAATCAGAGGGTAGAGCAGCGAAACCGAATGGATCGCTCTATTTCAAAGGTTTGCGCGCAAGCTCTTCGCAAGTCCATCGAACCGCGCAGGGTCGACGAACTTGCGTCGCAGCTTTTTCCTGACCCGGCCCTTTCGCAGGTACTCCCTGTACCCGTAGGTCACTCCGCCCCTGAAACAGGCAGAACGTCCCGACCCCTTGGTCATGCGTCTACCTTCCTCAGGTAGCGCATTGGAGAGAAGCAATGCTGCTTCTTTCGTGTGACAAATTCAGTACCAGCCAGGATCTTTCTTCAGTTGTTTTCTTCGCCGCGTCTGGCCCCCATCGCGATGGCACTGCCGCCCAGGAGCAGGGCGGCTGCCAACGTTTTGGGTGAAACGCTCATCTTCAACCTCGACCGCGACGGCCAAAGAAGAACGAAGCAATGAACATCACCAGGAACACGACAAAGAGAATCTTGGCGATACCCGTGGCGGTGCCCGCGATACCACCGAAGCCCAGTACTGCAGCGATGATGGCAATGATCAAGAATGTGATTGCCCAGCTCAACATGGTGATTCTCCTTACGCTTCTATTTAGAGAGGCTACTTGTGGTGCGTTTCCCGGCGCCGCGAGCGCGCCAAGTTCGTGTGTCTAGAACACCCAACGTTCCTGATGTGTCAGCTCGTCCGCAGGCTGAGCCTGGTCGACATCCATCATTCGCATCGGGACGCTGTCAGCGAAGCTGCTGCTGACGGCGCTGAAGTGGGTTTGGGGCGGATGCTGAATCGACACGCGTGGCGCTTCTTGCTGCTGGCTCTGCTCCCAACGCTGAAACTGCTGGCCGCCGATCAAGGTGATCAGGAGCGCCAGAACAGCAAACAGGCCTTGCTGGATATGCAGTGGCGAGATACGCAATTGGGCGGCATGTTGGCGATTCATCCTGAAGCTCCTCCCACTCTGTGGTGATCTTGTTATGGGCCTCGTTTCTGAATGCCCTGGTTAATCAGGTTGTTGCAGCCTGCATGCCAGCTTTTAACGATGATAAATACCAATAAAATCAGATGGTTATGACTTTCATGAAAATCATGCCGGACGCATCCTGCACGATGGCTCTTCCACAGTCGTGCGTAATGCACGATGGATTTGTAGGAACTTTCATTTTTTTTGAATTGCGGGGAGGGCGCGGATGTCACAAGGAAAGATGGGGAATCAACTGAAAACCGGCTATCTGATAAAAAAACAACAAAATCAGGTGATTAGCCGTAGGGTGAGGGGCGAGCTACCCTGCTGTAGCCGGAATCGACCAGAATCAACCATGCAACTTGCCCGATTATTCCGGGACTAAACCAAGATCATTCTTTAAGGAGCGTAGGAAAATGGAATCAGCCACTGAGCATCAAGGCCGCATTCTGCTGGTGGATGACGAATCCGCCATCCTGCGAACGTTCCGATACTGCCTCGAAGATGAAGGCTACAGCGTCGCCACCGCCACCAGCGCGGCGCAGGCCGATGCGCTGCTGCAACGCCAGGTGTTCGACCTGTGCTTCCTCGATTTGCGCCTCGGCGAGGACAATGGCCTCGACGTGTTGGCGCAGATGCGCATTCAGGCGCCGTGGATGCGCGTGGTGATTGTCACCGCACATTCGGCTGTGGACACCGCGGTGGATGCCATTCAGGCCGGCGCCGCTGATTATCTGGTCAAGCCGTGCAGCCCCGATCAATTGCGCCTTGCCACCGCCAAGCAACTGGAAGTGCGGCAACTGTCGGCCCGTCTGGAGGCGCTGGAAGGTGAAGTGCGCAAACCCAAGGACGGTCTGGATTCCCACAGCCCGGCGATGAAAGTGGTGCTTGAAACCGCCCGCCAGGTGGCCAGCACGGATGCCAACATCCTGATCCTCGGCGAGTCCGGTACCGGTAAGGGTGAACTGTCCCAGGCCATTCACGGCTGGAGCAAGCGTGCGAAAAAATCCTGCGTCACCATCAACTGCCCATCGCTGACCGCCGAACTGATGGAAAGCGAGTTGTTCGGTCACAGCCGTGGCGCGTTCACCGGCGCCAGTGAAAGCACGCTCGGGCGAGTGAACCAGGCTGACGGCGGAACGCTGTTTCTCGACGAAATCGGCGATTTTCCCCTGACATTGCAGCCAAAGTTGCTGCGATTCATCCAGGACAAGGAATATGAGCGCGTCGGCGATCCGGTCACCCGCCGCGCCGATGTGCGCATCCTCGCGGCCACCAACCTCAATCTTGAAGACATGGTCCGCGACGGACGTTTCCGTGAAGATTTGCTCTATCGCCTGAACGTCATCACCTTGCACCTGCCACCGCTGCGCGAACGGCGGGAAGATATTCTGAACCTGGCTGAGCGTTTTCTGGCCCGGTTCGTCAAGGAATATGCACGTCCGGCGCGGGTTTTCAGTGACGAAGCCCGTGAAGCGCTGCTCAGCTATCGCTGGCCCGGGAACATCCGTGAGCTGCGTAACGTGGTCGAGCGGGCGAGCATTATTTGTCCACAGGAACGGGTTGAAATCAGCCACTTGGGCATGGCCGAAACCCCCGTCAACAATGCGCCACGCATCGGCGCTGCGCTGAGCCTGGATGAACTGGAGAAGGCCCACATCGGCGCGGTCCTCGCCACCGCCGACACCCTGGATCAGGCCGCCAAGACGCTCGGCATTGACGCTTCGACGCTCTACCGCAAACGCAAGCAGTACAACTTGTGAGCCCTGCGCGATGAAACTGGCGATGAAGTTGCGTACTCGGCTTTTCCTGAGTATTTCCGCCTTGATCACCGTGGCGCTGCTGGGGCTTTTGCTCGGTCTGGTCAGCGTGATGCAGATGGCGGGAACCCAGGAAGCGCTGATTCGCAACAATTTCGTCACCCTGGATCTGGGCCTGAAGATGCGCCAGACCCTGGGCGATCAACTGATCCTCATGCTGGGCGAAAAATCGGATCCAGCGGCGTTTGAAACGTCCAGGCTGCATTATCTTCAGTTGGTGGATGAAGGCATCGCCCATGAGCAGAATCAAGAGAGCGGCCAACACGGTTTCAGGCAGGCCAAGGACGATTACCTGCGGTTTCTTCAGGCGCTGGACCAGGCACACGATCCGTCCCATGTACTGAGTGGCAACGAAGACCTCGCCGAAAAACTCAACGTGTTGCGCAACGGGCTGATTACCGAGCAAAAGCGAGCGCTGGATACCATCAATGAAACGCAACGTCAGGCGCGGGAACGAGCGCTGTTGATTGCCGGCCTGCTCGGTCTGGTCGGGCTGGCGGTGCTGATCATCGGTTTCGTCACCGCTCATGCGATCGCACGTCGTTTCGGCGAACCGATCGAGGCGTTGGCCCAGGCCGCCGACAACATCGGCCAAGGCAATTTCGAGGTTACCCTGCCGATTTCTTCGGCAGTGGAAATGAATCTGCTGACCAAGCGTTTCGGGATCATGGCCGAGGCTCTGCGTCAGCACCAGGCCACTAATATCGACGAATTGCTCGCCGGCCAGCAGCGTTTGCAGGCGGTGCTCGACAGCATTGATGACGGGCTGCTGATGATCGACCGCGACGGCCATCTCGAACACCTCAACCCGGTGGCGCAGCGCCAGTTGGGTTGGGACACCGACCGTCTCGGCCAGGGGCTGGGCACAGCGCTCGAACGACCCGAGCTGGATCAACAGCTGCAACTGGTACTGCGTGGCGGCACGCTGGAACGGGCGCCGGACGACCTGAGTATCGAGGTCGATGGCGAGTCGCGGTTGCTCACGTACAGCCTGACACCGGTCAGTCATACGCAGGGTCATATTCTGGGCGCGGTAATGGTGTTGCATGACGTCACTGAGCAGCGCGCTTTCGAGCGTGTGCGCAGCGAGTTTGTGTTGCGCGCTTCCCATGAGCTGCGAACGCCGGTCACGGGAATGCACATGGCATTCGGCCTGTTCCGTGAGCGCGCGCATTTTGCGCAGGACTCGCGAGAAGCGGACCTGCTGGACACCGTCAATGAAGAGATGCAGCGTTTGATGCAACTGATCAACGACTTGCTGAACTTCTCCCGCTACCAGAACGGACTGCAGAAACTCTCGCTGGCGCCGTGTTCCATTGAGGCGCTGCTGGAGCAGGCCCGGTCGCGGTTCGCTGAAACAGCACAAGAGAAGGGCATCAACCTGCTGGTGGAGGTGCAAGGTCCGTTACCGTGGTTGCAGGCCGATCAACCGCAACTGGACCGTGTGCTCGACAACCTGATCGACAACGCCCTGCGCCATACCGGCCCTGACGGCCAGATACGCTTGCAGGCGCGGCGTCATGGGGAGCGGGTGATCATCAGCGTCGAGGACAATGGCGAGGGCATCGCCTACGGCCAGCAGGGGCGGATCTTCGAGCCTTTTGTGCAGGTTGGGCGCAAGAAGGGTGGCGCGGGGCTCGGCCTGGCGTTATGCAAGGAAATCGTGCAGTTGCACGGTGGGCGGATGGGGGTTTATTCGCGACCGGGGCAGGGCACGCAGTTCTACATGGCGTTGGCGGTTTAACGCGCGTTTACGCTTCGTCATCCAGGCGTCGGCCGGCCAGTCGCCGACCCCGGGTTATCAGCTCGATGAACTGTACGGCGCTCAATGCATGGGCGAACAACCAGCCCTGACCGAACTTCACCCCTTCACTGCTCAAGAATGCGGCCTGGGCTTCATGCTCGATGCCTTCGGCAATCACCTTCAAGTGCAGCGACTGGGCCATGTGAATGATGTGCGGCGCCACGCCACTGCTGGCGGCGTCATGCCCCAGCGCATCGATGAACGCCTTGTCGATTTTCAGGCAGTCCACCGGCAGGGTTTGCAGATAGGCGAGGCTGCAATAGCCGGTGCCAAAGTCATCGATCAATACCTGATGCCCGACATCACGCAAGGCCTGCAGATTTTCCCGGGCCACCACCACGTCAATCAATCCCCGTTCAGTCACCTCAAAGGCAATCTGCTTGGCTGCGACCCGGTGCAAGGTCAGCAGGCGCGCCATCACCTGACCGATTCGCGGCACCATGACATCGCACGCTGCGAGGTTGACCGAGATGTACAGTTGCGGATTGGCCCGCAACAACTGCCCCAATTGCTCCAGCAGGCGTTGCAGGACGAAGTCGGTCATCTGCCGGATCTGGCCGGTGTTCTCCGCCATCGGAATGAACAGGTCGGGGCTGGTCAGGGTGCCGTCCGGCCGGCGCCAGCGCAGCAAGGCTTCGGCTCCGACGCAGTTGCGGCTGTCGAGGTCGAAGATCGGTTGATACAACACCTGCAACTCGCCACGTCGTATCGCACCGCTCAATTCGGCGTCCAGCGACTGCCGCTGACGCACCAGCAGAAACACCATGAAGCCCACCAGTACTCCCAATGCCAGGCTGGCCGGCACCAGCCACCACCAGGCGGTGGGCGCATTCACGGCGGTGCGCGGGGTGATCAGCACCAATTGGTATTCGGGGCTTTTGGTCGGCATGAGGTAAATCAAGCGAGTCGGGGTGACTTGCAAGGCTTCGCTGCTTTTCGGTGGCCAAGGCACGGTCGGTGGCCAGGCTTGCGGGGAGCCCAGCACCGGTATCGCGCGGGTGCCGTTGTCGAGTATCACCAAAAGACTGCTGCCCGGCGACAGGTCGACCATGTCGGTCAAATGTCCGCGAGAGGTCGCGACCCGGAAGTTGCCCCGTCCGAGCATGAGTGCGGCGCGGTTTTCATCAGGTTCGGTGGTGGTGTTCAGCCAATAACTGTAAGTGGGGTCTTGAATGTCTGGTGCTCGTGACAGCGACAGTCCTTCCTGGCTCGGTCGGTTGGAGCAGATCTTCGAGGCATCCATATACGCGGCCTCGTAAACGAAGCGGTAATTGAAGGTGACCTGCTGCAAAGTGGCGATCATGTCTTTGTCGCAGGATCGCAGCGGTTGGGCCTCCAGATCATCGAGGCCTTCGCGCAGTTGCCCGAACAACTGCTCCAGGCGCGAAAGGAATCGCTCGCCTTGCGCGTTCATTTCCAGGCTTTCGTTTTGCTCGATCTGATGAATGGCCACGAACAGGCTAAGCGCCAATAGCAACACGCTGCTCAGGGCGGCCGCCAGCATCGCCAAAAACCACGGGCGATAGAACCAGCTACGAAGCGTCTCTCGAGCAGCAGGCATATGGGAATATCCGAAGAATTACCAATGAGTTATAGCTGCTGATTGGGAAAAAGCCCGCACCGTCGGGCGGGCGTCATTATTTTGTCTGATTCAACACCTGGAGAAGCGCAGCTGTCTGCGCATCCGGCATGCCGTCGAAGCGCGACGGCCGGAAATGCATTTGAAAGGCGCCGATCACGTGACGCGTCGCAACGTCCAGCTCGCCGGTTTGCGGTGTGGCGTAACCGAGGCGGGCCAACTGCGCCTGAAACCAGCTGACGCTTGGCAGTTTCGAGTCGAACTGCACTTGTTGCCGCGTCACGGCCTGCTCGTCTGGCCAAACACCAAGGCCTTCGGCGGCCAGGCGCTTCCAGGGGAAAAGCGGCCCCGGGTCCAGCTTGCGAAACGGCGCGATGTCGCTATGGCCGATAATGCTGCGAGGGCTGATGGCGTGACGTTTGCTGATGTCTTTTAGCAAGACGATCAAGGACTGAACCTGAGCTTCGCTGTAGGGATACCAGTAACGCTCTCCGGTCGGGAGTTCCTTGAATCCTGGATTGACGATTTCAATGCCGATGGAGCTGGAATTCAACCAGGTCCGACCCTGCCACTCGCTCTCTCCGGCGTGCCATGCCCGTTGGTTTTCGTCCATCAACTTATAGATAGTGGCGTTTTTGTCGTCGCCGATCAGGTAATGGCTGCTGACTTCGCCGTGGGTCAGCAGTTGCAACGAGCGTTCCAGCGATGCCGAGGTGTAATGCACCACCACGAATTGAACGCGGCTGTCGTGATTGGCCGAAGGATGGCTGGTGTCGAACCGAGGTCCGCTGGCACAGCCGGCCAACAGGATCAGCGACACGAAGAGGGTGAGAAATTTCATGGTAGAGGCAGTACGCGCAAGACAGTAATGCAACAGTGTAACGTACTGCCTTGCGCGAGAATGGTCGGCGCGAGCTTTTAAACAAAATGGAACAATTGGCTGTCAGCCCAGTTCCACTCGGTTACGCCCGGCATGTTTTGCGCGATACAGCGCCTGATCGGCTCTTTTAAGCACCAGATCGCTGTGCTCGCCGGGTTTGAACGCTGTCAGTCCCATGGAAATGGTGATGGTCACCGGCTCGCTTTTGAAATGGAACGGGCAGGCTTCGACCGCCGCTCGCAAGCTTTCCAACAGCTTTGCGCCGACGGCCGGCACTGTGCCGGGCATTAACAGGACAAATTCTTCTCCGCCAAAACGCGCGATGAAATCTGTCCCGCGCAGGCGCTTGCGCAGCACCGTGGCGATGATTTTCAGCACTTTGTCGCCCGCCAGATGACCATAGTTATCGTTGATGCGTTTGAAATGGTCGAGGTCGAGCATGGCCAGCAGAAGGGTGTTGCCGTGCTGCTGCCACTGATGGATTTCGTGGTCGAGCCGCTCGCTCCAGGCCGCCCGGTTCGGCAGCCCGGTCAGCGGGTCGATCAAGGCTTTCTGGCGCTGCTCTTCGAGATGTTCGCGATAACCCTGGGCTTCCTGCTCCATGTGCGCCACCCGTTCGGCCAGGCCTTTCAGGCGGGCGGCCACTTCCTGTTCGCGTTCGTCGCGCTGCTTCTGGTGTTGGTCCATGGTGCCCAACAGGCCTTCGAGGTGGTTCTCCAGCACATGCTTGAGGTCGTCCAGGTCGGCGGCTTCCTGCATGCTGCTCTGCAAGCCATCGACTTGTTCGCGGATCTGCGTGTCCATTTGCCGTGCGGCAGATTGGTTGTCGGCATGGCCATCGCTGGCGGCTTGCAAGTTGCTCTGGAACGACTCGAGGCGTTCGTTGAGTTGCTGCAAATAAACTTCGAACTCGTGCTGCCCGCTGTTGTTGATCGCCAGCATCAAAGTTGCCAGATCGTCGAGGATCGGCAGCAATTCGTACCAGTTCAAACCGTTTTGCAGGCGATCACGCATCGCTTCGGCTTGTGGGCGGTAGCGTTCGGGCAGCGACAGGTCGTCGAGCAGGCCCAGTAGCGTGTCTTCGATGTGCTTGGCCACCGAGCTGTAGGACGGCTCGGGCGAGTCCGGAAGGGCGTAGAGAATATCGTGTTCAGGTTGTTCCGGATCAATGGCGGCCAGCGCCTGGGTCACGGCCGAGGGCATGGGCAGGCTGTCGAGAGGCACCACTGGGGTGAGTTCGTCGGGATTGCCAGGCGGTTGAGCCTCGACAACCGGTGTCATCGCGGCGGGTGTCGGTTGCTCCGGTTGTTGAACCTGCGGCTGGGCCGGTGTTTCCACGTCGGGTACTGGCTGAGGCTCAACAACTGGCGGGACAAACGCCACGACGGCAGGCGGCGGGGCGTCTGTCGGCGTCTCGATCACCGGCGGCTCGGGTGCGGCCGCAGGTGTGTCAGGCACGGTTACTGGTGGCTCAGCGGCGACTGGCGCGGATTCGACGGCGGTTCGCGGCGTCTCGGCAGGCAAAGCAACAATGGCTTCTACAGGCGCTGGAGCTGACGCCTGGGCCTGCGGAGCCGCAGCTTCCGGAGTGGCTTCATCCGCTTCACGACCGCCGAACAGTCGTTGCAGCAAGCCCGGACGACCGGGTTCTGCCGGGGTCTCCAGCTGATTCAAGGCTTTGCCTTGCAGGCCGCTCAGTTCGCTGAGCAGCAACGGGATCTCACGCGCCTGGCTGACGCGTCCGTCCAGGGTTTTGGCAAAGTTCTTGAGTGGCCGGCTCACTTCCCGGGGCAACGGCAACGTTTGCAGTTGCGCAACCAGCGAGGTCAGCGCGGCACTGGTCTGATTGACTCGGGTTTCGCGACGCTGTTCGGAGTCGAGTACGGCTTTTTCCAGTCGCGGAAGCAGCGCCGCCAGGCCCGCATCCATGTCATTGGTGCGGATGACCTCGCGCATTTCTTTCATGCACTGGTCAACAGCGCGGTCGGTGCCCTCGGCCGCCAGCGTACTGCGCACCAACCCGCGCCGCAGCAAGTCGAGCCGGGCGTCCCAGCGACGCTCGAGTTTTTCCTGTTGTTCGATGCTTTTGAGGTATTTCTCTTTCCAGCGCTGTGCTTCGTCGCTCATTCAGGGGTTCCGCGAGGGGCAGGACTCAACGCGGGGAATGCATCGGCCGTGAGCGAACCCGGCAGACGAATTTCTACCGCGACCGGCAGGTGATCGGAAATGGGTTGAGCCAGCACTTCGACCTTTTCCAGCGTCAGGGTCGGGCTCAGCAGAATGTGGTCCAGGCAGCGCTGCGGGCGCCAGCTGGGGAAGGTCGCTTCCAGTTGCGGCGCCAGCAGGCCGAGGTCGCGCAACGGGGAGTTTTGCAGCAAATCACTGGCATGGGTGTTCATGTCACCCATCAGCACCTGGTGTTTATAGCCGCCAATCAACTCGCGGATGTAAGCCAGTTGCATGCTGCGGGTGCGTGCGCCCAGCGCCAGATGCATCATGACCACCACCAGCGATTCCGGACCTTCGCCGAAGCGCACCAGGATCGCCCCGCGACCCTTGGGCCCCGGCAGCGGGTGATCTTCAATCGCCCACGGGCGCAGGCGGCTGAGCACGCCATTGCTGTGCTGGCCGAGACGACCGAGGTTGCGATTGAGTTGTTGATACCAGTAGGGGAAGGCGCCGAGTTGCGCCAGGTGTTCCACTTGATTGACGTAGCCGGATCGCAGGCTGCCGCCATCGGCTTCCTGCAGTGCAACCAGATCGAAGTCGCCCAGCAGATTGCCGATCTTTTGCAGATTGTCGGCACGCCCGGTGTGCGGCAACAGGTGTTGCCAGCCCCGGGTCAGGTAGTGCCGATACCGCTCGGTACTGATACCCACCTGGATATTGAAGCTGAGCAAGCGCAGACGGCTGTCTGCGGGCAGGCCCGTCGATTCTAGGTGATGCTCGTTGACCTGCGGATCATGCAGGCCAACGACGCGTTCAGTACCCCAGCGGCGCATGGCAGGCCTCGCGCTTAGTGGGCAACAGCCTTGATAGTCGCTCGCTCTTTGTCGACCAGTTTGTCGGCCAGCTGCAGCGCTTGCTCGGCACCGCCGGCAGAGCCCACGTCAAAGCGATACTTGCCGTTGACGATCATGGTTGGAACGCCGGAGATTTCATATTTCTTGGCCAGTTCTTTGGCCTTGACGATCTGGCCTTTAATGGCGAAGGAATCGAAGGTCGCCAGGAACTTGTCCTTGTCTACGCCTTGAGTCGCCAGGAAGTCGGCCATGTCGTCTTTATCGGTCAGCTTTTTGTGTTCTTTCTGAATCGCGTTGAACACCGCAGCGTGAACCTTGCTCTCGACGCCCATGGCTTCCAGGGTCAGGAACATCTGGCCGTGTGCGTCCCACGGGCCGCCGAACATTGCAGGAATACGCACGAAATTCACGTCGGACGGCAGCTTCTCAACCCAGGGATTGATCACTGGCTCGAACGCGTAGCAATGCGGGCAGCCGTACCAGAACAGCTCCACCACTTCGATCTTGCCAGGCACTGCAACCGGAACCGGATTGCTCAGTTCGACATAAGGGGCGGCGGGGGCTTCGGCGGCTTGTGCAGTCATGCCGAACAGGCTGGCAGCGACGAGTGCGGCGCTGATGATCAGATTACGCATGCTTTACTCCTGGACAATTTGGGTCGCCTCGCGCGACCTGTTTTCAGACAGGTCATGGCGGGCTTGAGTTCTGTAGTGTAACGGCAGCAGGCACAAAAAAGGGCGGCCTGAGCCACCCTTTTTATACTTGCTACGACGGATTAATAGAGCGTTAACGTTGCAGGAGATGTACGTCCCGCGCGGCGCCCGCTTCGCCGTCTTAGTGCAGGCCTTGAATGTAGCTGGACACCGCTGCGATGTCTTCGTCGCTCAGGCGTTTGGCAATGGTCTGCATGGTTTTGGTGTCGCCGTCGTTGTTGCGACCGCCTTCTTCCTTGCGGAAATCGGTCAGTTGCTTGGCGACGTATTGAGCGTGTTGGCCACCCAGGTGCGGGAAACCGGCGGCGGCGTTGCCGGCACCATTAGGTGAGTGGCAGCCGGTGCAGGCTGGCAGGCCCTTGGCCAGGTCGCCACCACGGAACAGTGCTTCACCGCGAGCCACGACTTTCGGGTCGGCGGCGCCAACGCTGCCTTTCTGACTGGCGAAGTAGGCGGAGATATCAGCCAGGTCCTGATCGCTCAGGTTGGTCAGCAGGCCGGTCATTTCCAGAACGGTGCGCTTGCCCGACTTGATGTCGTGCAATTGCTTGGTCAGGTAGCGTTCACCTTGCCCCGCCAGTTTTGGAAAGTTTGGCGCCATGCTGTTGCCATCCGGGCCGTGGCAGGCGCCACATACGGCGGCTTTGGCCTGACCGGCTTTTGCATCACCCGGTTGTACTGCCTCACCTGCAGCATGGGCCATGCCGGAGATGCCCACGGTCAACAGCAGACTCACGATCAATTTGTTCATCAGCTAATCCAACTACGGCTAAGGGTTAAAGAGTTATGGACCGGGATCACTCGCTCATCCACTGGATGATGACTTGGTAATCCTCGGCACTGCAGTCCATGCACAAACCACGCGGCGGCATCGCCTTGAAACCCTGGGTCACGTGTTGCACCAGCGTCTCCATACCTTTCGCCAACCTCGGCGTCCAAGCTTCCTGATCGCCCTTTTTGGGCGCCATGGGTAGTTGGCCGGAATGACAGGCACCACAAACACGGTTGTACACAGCTTCCGGATCCTGTGTAGCCTGAGCGCTGTAAAGCGGTATCAAGACACCGGCAGCTAGCAGCCATTTCGTCATAAAACGACCTTTTCAGGGTTGAGAGCGTTCTGCGTTCTAATGCGCAATCAAGGTCAATCGCTCTCGTGAACTTCATCCTACGCTGGGACAAAGCGCACACAAAATCTGCGGCATTATATACTGGCGTCACTGAAACGGAAACGACACCGCTTGCCGCGTCCATTCCCGGCGCCGCCCACATCGGAAATCCCATGCAACTCAAGAACCCCATCCTCGGCCTGTGCCAACAGTCCACCTTCATGCTCAGCGCTGCCAAAGTCGACCAATGTCCCGACGACGAAGGCTTTGAAGTGGCCTTCGCCGGGCGTTCCAACGCCGGTAAATCCAGCGCTTTGAACACCCTGACGCATGCCAGCCTGGCGCGGACCTCGAAAACCCCGGGTCGCACGCAACTCTTGAACTTCTTCAAGCTAGACGATGATCGGCGTCTGGTCGACCTGCCGGGGTACGGTTACGCGAAAGTACCTATCCCGTTGAAGCTGCACTGGCAGCGTCACCTGGAAGCTTATCTGGGTGGTCGCGAGAGTTTGAAAGGCCTGATTCTGATGATGGACATCCGTCATCCAATGACCGACTTCGACCTGTTGATGCTCGATTGGGCGGTGGCCAGCGGCATGCCGATGCACATTCTGCTGACCAAAGCGGACAAATTGACCTACGGCGCAGCGAAGAACGTCCTGCTCAAGGTGCAGTCGGATATCCGCAAAGGCTGGGGCGATGCGATCACCATTCAGCTGTTCTCGGCGCCAAAACGCCTCGGTCTGGAAGAGGCCTACACAGTACTGGCAGGCTGGATGGAGCTGGCGGACAAGGGCGCTGAACCCGTCGCGCAATAAATCGCAGGCAAAAAAAACCCCGGACTTCTTATGGGGAGGGGGAAGTTCCGGGGTTCAAGTTCCGGACCGCTAGGGCGGGGTCCAGATTATCTGCCAACACTTAACACAACATAGGAGCATCGAAGGGCTTCACCAGCCATTCAGTAACTCTGAGTGGCGCTTCACAGGTTTAGTTCCGGTGTTTCCAAAACCATTTGAAATAAGCTGGATCGCTATCAGAAATAAGCCCTTTCATCGCGACACTATGCCGCAGTGAAATACCCTGTAGGAGCGAGCCTGCTCGCGATGGTCGTTAACGATAACGCGTTCATCCTGAATGAACGCGTTGCTTGTCAGCTCATCGCGAGCAGGCTCGCTCCTACAGTGAATCAGTGCGCCTCATCCCAGTTATTTCCCACGCCCACCTCGACCAGAAGCGGTACATCCAGCTTCGCAGCGTCGCTCATGTGCACGCGAATTTCCTCACGAACCTGGTCAACCAGGTCTTCACGTACCTCAAGCACCAATTCATCGTGCACCTGCAGGATGACTTTGGCGTCGAGGCCTGACGACGTCAGCCAGTTATCCACAGCCACCATGGCTTTTTTGATGATGTCTGCCGCAGTGCCTTGCATCGGCGCGTTGATCGCCGTGCGCTCGGCGCCTTTGCGCAGGGCCGGGTTTTTCGCGTTGATTTCCGGCAGGTACAGACGACGACCGAAGATGGTCTCGACAAAACCTTGCTCGGCCGCCTGGGCGCGGGTGCGCTCCATGTATTCCAGGACGCCTGGGTAGCGGGCGAAATAGCGGTCGATGTACGCCTGGGACTGTTTGCGATCCACGCCGATCTGCTTGGCCAGGCCAAACGCGCTCATGCCGTAGATCAAACCGAAGTTGATGGCCTTGGCGCTACGACGCTGATCAGTGGTGACCTCTGCCAACTCGACGCCGAACACTTCGGCGGCCGTGGCTTTGTGCACGTCCAGGTCATTGCGGAAGGCGTGCAGCAAACCTTCGTCCTTGGCCAGGTGAGCCATGATGCGCAGTTCGATTTGCGAGTAGTCGGCGGCCAGCAGCTTGTAGCCTTTAGGCGCCACGAACGCCTGACGGATCCGCCGACCTTCGGCGGTGCGGATCGGAATGTTCTGCAGGTTCGGATCGCTGGACGACAAACGCCCGGTCGCCGCAACGGCCTGATGATAAGACGTGTGAATCCGCCCGGTGCGCGGGTTGATTTGCTCCGGCAGGCGGTCGGTGTAAGTGCTTTTCAGTTTGCTCATCGAGCGGTACTGCATCAGCACTTTGGGCAGCGGGTAATCCTGCTCGGCCAGTTCCGCCAGCACCGCTTCGGCAGTGGACGCCTGCCCCTTGGCGGTTTTGCTGAGGATCGGCAAGCCGAGTTTTTCGTACAGGATCACGCCCAATTGCTTCGGCGAACCGAGGTTGAATTCCTCACCGGCGATGGCAAATGCCTCACGCTCCAGCGCGACCATCTTCTCGCCCAGCTCCACGCTCTGGATGCCCAGCAGGTTGGCGTCGACCAGCGCGCCCTGACGCTCGATCCGTGCGAGCACCGGCACCAGCGGCATTTCGATGTCGCTCAGGACTTTGCTCAGGCTCGGAATCGCGTTGAGCTTTTCCTGCAGGGTTTGATGCAGGCGCAGCGTTACGTCGGCGTCCTCGGCTGCGTACGGTCCGGCCAGTTCCAGGGATATCTGGTCAAAGGTCAGCTGCTTGGCGCCTTTGCCGGCGATGTCCTGGAAGCTGGTGGTGGTGTGATTCAGGTACTTGAGCGCCAGGCTGTCCATGTCGTGGCGGGTCGCGGTCGAGTCCAGGACGTAGGATTCGAGCATGGTGTCGAAGGCGATGCCTTGCACGGTGATGCCGCAGCTCTGATCGCCACCGATGGCGCAGTTGGCCAGGATGTTCATGTCGAACTTGGCGTGCTGGCCGACCTTGAGTTTTTTCGGGTCTTCCAGGATCGGCTTCAGTGCGCGCAGCACGGTGTCGCGATCCAGCTGATCCGGCACGCCCATGTAGGAATGGGTCAGTGGAATGTAGGCCGCTTCGTTGGCCTGTACGGCGAACGACAGGCCGACCAGTTGCGCCTGCTGCGCATCGATGCCGGTGGTTTCGGTATCGAAGGCGATCAGCTTGGCGTCGTTGAGCTTCTTCAGCCACAGGTCGAAATCGGCCTGGGTGAGGATCGTGGTGTATTTGAGCTCGCTCTCGACGGCGGCTTCCTCAGCCACCGGTGCGGTGACTTCCTGACCGGAGCGCTTGGCGTCGCGCTGGTTTTCTTCAAACCAGCTTTTGAACTCGAGCAGGGTGTAGAGCTCGGCGAGTTTGTCGTGATCCGGCTTGCCCATTTGCAGGTCATCAAGGCCGATGTCCAGCGGCACGTCGATCTTGATCGTCGCCAACTGATAGGAGAGGAAGGCCATGTCCTTGTGCTCTTCGAGCTTGGCCGGCAGGGTTTTCGCACCGCGAATCGGCAGGGTCGGGACGATGTCGAGCTGTGCGTACAGCTCGGTCAGGCCGCCGTTTACGCCTACGAGCAGGCCGGAAGCCGTCTTCGGACCAATGCCCGGAACGCCCGGGATGTTGTCGGAAGAATCGCCCATCAGTGCCAGATAATCGATGATCTGCTCGGGAGCGACGCCGAATTTCTCCTTCACGCCCTCCACGTCCATGCTGCTACCGGTCATGGTGTTGACCAAGGTAATGTGGCCGTCGACCAGTTGCGCCATGTCCTTGTCGCCGGTGGAGATGATCACCGGGCGGTCGGCTGCTGCGCTGCTGCGAGCCAGGGTGCCGATCACGTCATCGGCCTCGACGCCTTCGACGCACAGCAGCGGGAAGCCCAGTGCGATCACGCTTTGGTGCAACGGCTCGATCTGTACGCGCATGTCGTCGGGCATGCTCGGGCGATTGGCCTTGTATTCGGCGTACATGTCATCGCGAAACGTCCCACCCTTGGCGTCGAACACCACGGCGAACGGACTGTCCGGGTACTGCTTGCGCAGACTCTTGAGCATGTTCAGCACGCCTTTGACCGCTCCGGTCGGCAGACCTTTGGAAGTGGTCAGCGGCGGCAGGGCGTGAAAGGCGCGGTACAGGTAAGAAGAACCGTCCACCAGGACGAGGGGGGCTTGGCTCATGAGCAGGATCAACCTTTTCGGCGGGTCCGGCGCTAGAATAGCGGGACCGTTGACGACAAAGGGACAAGGTTATCATGCGCACACTAAATCGCCTGTTGCTGGCTGGCTTGTTTGCAATTGCACCATTGGCCGTGATGGCGGCGGATGACGCACCTTCGCCAGACCCGGATGTCACGATCCGCACTGAAGGGGATAAAACCATTCAGGAATATCGGCAAAATGGTTTTTTGTATGCCATCAAGGTCACGCCGAAAGGTGGCAAACCTTATTTCCTGGTGCGCGCGGATGGCTCGGAAGGTAACTTCATTCGCTCGGACTACCCGGATATGCTGATCCCGGCGTGGGAAATATTTAAGTGGTAAGTCGTCCTTAATTTTAATCGGTGCCGCCATTTGCGGCGCCCGTACTGGCAGTTAAAACATGTCTGTGTTCACCCCGCTGGCTCGGCCTGAGCTGGAAACCTTTCTCGCCCCTTACGGGCTCGGCCGCCTGCTTGATTTTCAGGGGATTGCTGCCGGTAGCGAAAACACCAACTTCTTTATCAGCCTGGAGCAGGGTGAATTTGTCCTGACCCTGGTCGAGCGCGGTCCGGTTCAGGAGATGCCGTTCTTCATCGAGCTGCTGGACGTGCTGCATGAAGCCGACCTGCCGGTGCCTTACGCCTTGCGCACCACCGATGGCGTCGCCCTGCGCGAACTGGCCGGCAAGCCTGCGCTGCTGCAACCGCGTCTGGCGGGCAAGCACATCAAGGAAGCCAATGCGCAACATTGCGCTCAGGTGGGCGAATTGCTCGGCCATCTGCACCTGGCGACCCAAGCCAACATGATCAAGCGCAAAACCGATCGCGGCCTGGACTGGATGCTGGAAGAGGGCACGCAACTGCTGTCGCACCTGAATGCCGAGCAGAGTGATCTGCTGCAACGGGCGCTGGATGAAATCACACAGCAAAAAGAGAAAATTCTGGCGCTGCCACGGGCCAACATCCACGCGGATCTGTTCCGCGATAACGCGATGTTCGAAGGCACGCACCTGACCGGGTTGATCGACTTCTACAACGCGTGCTCGGGGCCGATGCTCTACGACGTAGCGATTGCCTTGAATGACTGGTGTTCGGATGACGACGGGCTGATTGACGGACCGCGGGCGCGGGCGTTGCTGGGGGCGTATGCAGCGTTGCGACCGTTCACTTCTGCCGAGGCGGAGTTGTGGCCGACCATGCTGCGCGTGGCGTGTGTGCGATTCTGGCTGTCGCGGTTGATTGCCGCGGAGTCTTTCGCCGGGCAGGACGTGTTGATTCACGATCCGATGGAGTTTCAGTTGCGGTTGGCGCAGCGGCAGAAGGTCAACACCCCGTTGCCTTTCGCCCTCTAAAAAGCATCGCGAGCAGGCTCGCTCCCACAGTTATCTCAGTCGTTCACAGGATTTGTGTGCACAGGAGATCTAATGTGGGAGCGAGCCTGCTCGCGATTGGGATCGACACAAATGTCTGGATTACAACGACTCCAGACACCCCGCCAAATCATTCCCCAACTTCTCCAGCACCTGCTCATACCCCTGAGCAGTCGCCGGTGTGTACCCGCCCAGCGCATCCAGCTCCGCCAGTTTCACCGGCAAGCCCGCCACCAGTGTTTCCGCCAGTCGCGGCCGCAATGGCGGCTCGCTGAACACGCAGGTCTTGCCCACTTCCTGCAACCGCGTGCGCATTGCCGACACATGCTGGGCACCCGGCTGGACTTCGGCGGCGACGCTGAATACGCCAGCGTGCTTCAGGCCGTAAGCCTCTTCGAAGTAGTCGAACGCTTCATGGAACACAAAGTACGGTTTGCCCGCGATGCCCGCCAGTCGTGCCTTCAAGCGCAGGTCCAGCGCGTCGAGACGTTCATCGAACGCCTTCAGATTGCTCTGATAGCGCGCTGCGTTGGCCGGATCGGCAGCGCTCAAATCGGCGGCCATTTTCGTCGCGATCACGCGAGCATTGATCGGCGATAACCACAAATGCGCATCCAGGCTGCCCGGACGGTGATCGTGATCATGCTCGTCGGCTTCTTCGGCGTGGGAGTGACTGTCTTCGGCGAAACGACGCAATTTCAGCCCCGGCAGGTCCTGCACGGCAACGCTCGGTAGCGTACGACCGTTCAGCACGCGAGGCAGGAAACCTTCCATGTCCGGTCCGATCCAGTAAACCAAATCCACCGATTGCACCTTCCGTACGTCGGACGGGCGCAACGCATAGTTATGCGGCGAGGCTCCCGGCGGCAGCAGCACTTCCGGAATCGCCACACCGTCCTGCACCGCAGCGGCAATCAACTGCAGCGGCTTGATGCTGGTGAGGACTTTGACTTCGGCCTGGGCAGAACTGATCAACAGGAAACTGGCGACAAATGCGACAAAGATAGAAAAAAGTCGGGACACGATGACCACTCAAAGAGGCGAGAACGGGTAACATAATAACGTCTCTCACAAAACTCGTCGCCGCTCATGCCTAAAACACCGATTGCCAGCCGTCCTCACGACCACTCTCATTGCGTGCATAGCGCACTGTCTGAGGCCGATGCCCTGTGCGCTCGGCAAGGCCTGCGCCTGACTGCCTTGCGTCGGCGGGTGCTGGAACTGGTGTGGCAAAGCCATAAACCGCTGGGTGCCTACGACATTCTTGCGGTACTCAGCGAGCAGGACGGCCGCCGCGCTGCGCCGCCGACCGTGTACCGCGCGCTGGATTTCCTGCTGGAAAACGGCCTCGTGCACCGCATCTCCTCGCTGAACGCCTTCGTCGGCTGCAATCACCCGGAACACGCGCACCAGGGCCAGTTCCTGATCTGCCGCGAATGCCATGCCGCCATCGAGCTTGAACAAAAATCCATCAGCGACGCGATTATCACCAGCGCCAAGGATGTCGGGTTCGTTGTCGAAGGTCAGACGGTCGAAGTGGTCGGCCTCTGCTCGGGTTGCCAGGGGGCTTGATGAGCAACGCGTTGATCCGCCTTGAGCAGGTTGCCGTCACATTTGCCGGGCAAAGCGTGCTGGATAACATTGAGCTGAGCGTCGAGCCGGGGCAGATCGTCACCCTGATCGGCCCCAATGGCGCCGGCAAGACCACCCTTGTGCGGGCGGTGCTCGGTCTGTTGAAGCCGGACAGCGGCAGCGTGTGGCGCAAGCCGAAACTGCGCGTTGGCTACATGCCGCAAAAACTTCACGTCGATCCGACGCTGCCGCTGTCGGTGCTGCGCTTTCTGCGTCTGGTGCCCGGCGTGGACCGTGCTCGCGCCTTGGCGGCCCTCAAGGAGGTCGGCGCCGAACAGGTGATCGACAGCCCGGTGCAAAGTGTTTCCGGCGGTGAAATGCAGCGCGTGCTGCTGGCTCGGGCGCTATTGCGCGAGCCGGAACTGCTGGTCCTTGATGAGCCGGTGCAAGGCGTCGACGTAGCGGGGCAGGCCGAACTCTATAGCCTGATTACCCGTCTGCGTGATCGTCACGGCTGCGGCGTGTTGATGGTTTCCCACGATTTGCATCTGGTCATGAGCACCACCGATCAAGTGGTCTGCCTCAATCGTCACGTCTGCTGTTCCGGCCATCCCGAGCAAGTCAGCGGTGATCCCGCTTTCGTCGAGCTGTTCGGAAAGAACGCACAAAGCCTGGCGATTTATCACCACCATCACGACCACGCCCATGATCTGCATGGTTCGGTCGTCAGCGCGGCCCCGTTGGCCCAACCTCACGTTCACGGAGATAGCTGCAAGCATGGCTGATTTTCTGCTCTACGCCCTGCTTGCAGGTCTGGCTCTGGCGCTGGTGGCGGGCCCGTTGGGTTCGTTCGTGGTCTGGCGGCGCATGGCCTATTTCGGCGACACCTTGTCCCACGCCGCCTTGCTCGGCGTGGCGTTGGGCTTCCTGCTGGATGTCAGTCCGACGGTGGCGGTCACCGTCGGCTGTTTGCTGTTGGCCGTGTTGCTGGTGACGTTGCAACAGCGTCAGCCGCTGGCGTCCGACACGCTTTTGGGAATTCTCGCACCGAGCACGCTCTCTTTGGGCCTTGTCGTACTAAGCTTCATGCACGAAGTGCGGATCGACCTGATGGCCTATCTGTTCGGCGACTTGCTGGCGATCAGCCCGACCGATCTGGCCTGGATTCTCGGTGGCAGCGCCGCTGTCATGGCCTTGCTGGTGACATTGTGGCGGCCATTGCTGGCGATCACGGTGCATGAAGAGCTGGCGAGGGTGGAAGGTCTGCCCGTGCCAGCGCTGCGCTTGACCCTGATGTTGCTGATCGCCGTGGTGATCGCGGTGGCGATGAAAATCGTCGGTGTGTTGCTGATTACGTCGCTGTTGATCATCCCTGCGGCTGCGGCACAACGTCACGCCAAGTCGCCGGAACAGATGGCGCTGGGCGCGAGCCTGTTGGGCATGCTCGCCGTGTGTGGCGGGTTGGCGTTGTCCTGGTTCAAGGACACCCCGGCGGGCCCATCGATTGTTGTGACGGCCGCCGCACTGTTTCTGCTGAGTTTTGTCCTGCCCCGTCGAGGGGTGTAGACTTGCTCGTTTTTTGCGCAAATAGAGAGTCGCAGGAATGAAGCCGTTCGCCTCCCGTTATCTGCTCCTTGTCGCATTTTCGCTGCTACTGGGTGCATGCCAAAGCACGCCACCGGCGGCCACCGAGGCCACTGATGCGCGGGCCACGGCCATCGCACAGCTCGAGCAAAGCCTCGCCAGCAGCGAACTGGCCACTGCCGAAGATCAATTGGCTGCCTTGCAGGCTGAGTCGCCAAACGACCCGTCCCTTGTGCAATACCAACGGCAACTCGCCGAGGCCTATCTGCAACGCAGCCAGATCGTGCTGCAAAAAGGCGATGTGAATGCTGCGGCGACCGCACTGAGCCGTGCGCGGGCGTTGATGCCCAAGGCGCCGGCGTTGACCGGTGGGGTCAACAACGCCATCGTCAACGCACGCAAGGCAGAGCTCGACAAAGCTGAAGCGGCGCTGTTGGCGGCCGAGGCAAAACCTCAGGCAAAAGTGATTGATCCGACCGCTGAAAGCACCACCGTCGCGTTGAACCTCACCGATATGAGCAAACTTCGCCGGCAACTGGATGCGATCGCCGCCGATGTGGTGAATTACCAATGTGACGTGAGCATTCAGGCGCCGCGTACGCAGGACTATCCGTGGCTGGCGACGTTATTGACCAAGCGGGTAAAGAAGCTGGATTCGGGGTTTGACCTGAATCTGGAGAAGCAGATCCTGCGTAATGTTCCGGCGCAGATGGTCTTGAGTCCGCGTAAACCTTAAAAAGCATCGCGAGCAGGCTCGCTCCCACAGGTTGGTTGCTGTTCCTGTGGGAGCGAGCCCGCTCGCGAAGGCGTCTGCCGCGCATTCGTTATTGCCAAATGAAAGGTTGAATGCGGAATAAATGCTAATAACCTCTATACGGACAGGCTAAAATGCGCGCCCGGCTAACCGCTGATCCTTATTCAACGCGCCCCACAAGGTTCGCTACGTGATCGAGTTTCAAAACGTCCACAAAACCTACCGCGTCGCCGGTAAGGATATTCCCGCCCTGCACCCGACCAGTCTGTCGATTGAGAACGGCCAGGTTTTCGGCCTGATCGGTCATTCCGGTGCGGGAAAAAGTACCCTGCTGCGTCTGATCAATCGCCTGGAGAACTCCAGTGGCGGCAAGATCATCGTCGACGGCGAAGAAGTCACGGCGCTCGACGCCAGCGGCTTGCGGCGCTTCCGTCAGCAGGTCGGGATGATTTTCCAGCACTTCAACCTGCTGGCTTCCAAGACCGTGGCCGACAACGTCGCACTGCCGTTGACCCTCGCCGGTGAACTGTCGCGTGGCGAGATCGACCAGCGTGTCGCCGAGTTGCTGGCGCGGGTAGGTTTGTCCGACCACGCCAAAAAGTACCCGGCGCAGTTGTCGGGCGGCCAGAAGCAGCGTGTCGGCATTGCCCGCGCACTGGCGACCAAGCCGAAAATCCTGCTGTGCGATGAAGCCACCAGCGCACTGGACCCGCAGACCACGGCGTCGGTCCTGCAATTGCTGGCCGAGATCAACCGCGAGCTGAAACTGACCATTGTCCTGATCACCCACGAGATGGATGTGATTCGTCGCGTGTGCGACCAGGTGGCCGTGATGGACGCTGGCGTGATCGTCGAGCAAGGTTCGGTCGCTGAAGTGTTCCTGCACCCGAAACACCCGACCACCAAACGCTTCGTGCAAGAAGACGAGCAGATCGACGAAAGCGAACAGCGCGACGACTTTGCTCACGTGCCGGGCCGTATCGTGCGTCTGACCTTCCAGGGCGAAGCGACCTACGCGCCATTGCTGGGAACCGTCGCTCGGGAAACGGGCGTGGACTACAGCATCCTGGCCGGTCGTATCGACCGCATCAAAGACATCCCCTATGGGCAACTGACCCTGGCGGTCACCGGTGGCGACATGGAGGCGGCGTTTGCCCGCTTCACCGCGGCTGACGTTCATATGGAGGTGCTTCGTTAATGGAAGCTCTGACAACGTTTTTCGCCAACATCGATTGGTTCGAAATCTGGCTGGCCACCGGCGACACCCTGCTGATGCTCGGCGGTTCGCTGTTGTTCACTGTTTTGCTGGGCCTGCCGCTGGGCGTGCTGTTGTTTCTCTGCAGCCCGCGTCAGTTGCTGGAAGCCAAAGGCGTATACGCGATGTTGTCGCTGGTGGTGAACATCCTGCGTTCACTGCCCTTCATCATTTTGCTGATTGTGATGATCCCGTTCACCGTGTTGATCACCGGCACTTCGCTGGGTGTCGCCGGTGCGATTCCGCCGCTGGTGGTCGGTGCCACACCGTTCTTCGCGCGTCTGGTGGAAACCGCCTTGCGTGAAGTGGATCGCGGCATCATCGAAGCGACCCAGGCCATGGGCGCGACGACACGTCAGATCATCACCAATGCCTTGCTGCCGGAAGCCCGCCCGGGCATCTTCGCGGCGATTACGGTGACAGCTATTACACTGGTGTCCTACACGGCGATGGCCGGTGTGGTGGGCGCCGGTGGTCTGGGTGACCTGGCGATCCGTTTCGGATACCAGCGTTTCCAGACTGACGTGATGGTCGTCACGGTGGTGTTGCTGCTGGTATTGGTTCAAGTGCTGCAAACGGTTGGCGACAAGTTGGTCGTACACTTCTCGCGCAAATAATTTATGAGCAGGCCATTCGCTGGCGGGCGCCGCAAACAGGCGCCGCAAGCGGATATTCACAAGGAGTTAGCTGAATGAAAAAACTACTCGTCGCGTTCGCTGTCGTTGCAGCCTTTTCTGCCCACGCCGACACCCTGACCGTTGCGGCCACCCCGGTTCCGCACGCAGAAATCCTCGAATTCGTGAAACCGGCCCTGGCCAAAGAAGGCGTGGACCTGAAGGTCAAAGTCTTCACCGATTACATTCAGCCGAACGTGCAAGTGGCGGAAAAGCGTCTGGACGCCAACTTCTTCCAGCACCAGCCATACCTCGATGAGTTCAACAAGGCCAAGGGCACTAATCTGGTTTCCGTAGCCGGTGTGCACCTGGAACCGCTGGGCGCTTATTCCAGCAAGTACAAGGCACTGACCGAACTGCCGGGCGGCGCCACCGTGGTGATCCCGAACGACGCCACCAACGGCGGCCGCGCCTTGCTGTTGCTGGCCAAGGCTGGCCTGATCAAGTTGAAGGATTCGAACAACATCCTGTCGACCGTCAAGGACATCACCGAGAACGCCAAGGACCTGAAATTCCGCGAACTGGAAGCCGCGACCATCCCGCGCGTGCTGACCCAGGTCGACCTGGCGCTGATCAACACTAACTATGCGCTGGAAGCCAAGCTCGATCCGGCCAAGGATGCTCTGGTCATCGAAGGCAGCGACTCGCCGTACGTGAACATCCTCGTTGCCCGCCCGGACGACAAGGACAGCGAAGACATGAAGAAACTGGTTGCCGCGCTGCACAGCCCGGAAGTGAAAGCCTTCATCCTTGAGAAGTACAAAGGCGCTGTGGTGCCGGCGTTCTGATCTGACGCTGTAACGAAAAATGGGGCGCATTGAATGCGCCCCATTTTTTTGCCTGAAACACGGATCTTGTAGGAGCCGGCTTGCCGGCGATGACGTCCGTGAGATCGCCATCGCCGGCAAGCCGGCTCCTACAAGGGGTTTATTTACGGTTGAGCATCACCGGCAACTGCGCCACCAGCTTCGCGTTGTTCAACGGCGCCCGGATAAACCCGCGCTGTGTCCCGTCCGGCCCGATCACCGCCAGGTTGCCGCTGTGATCAACCGTGTAATTCGGTTTGCTGGTGTCCGCCGGAATGAACGGAATGCTCACCGCGTTGGCCAGTTTCTGAATGTCTTCCACCGACGTCGCCGTCAGGCCCTGGAACTGCGGATCGAAGTAGCCCAGGTATTGCTTGAGCTGCTTGGGTGTGTCGCGGTTCGGGTCGACGCTGACCAGCACGATCTGCAATTTATCCACAGCCTCCGGCGGCAGTTCGCTCTTGATCTGGCGCAGTTGGGCGAGGGTGGTGGGGCAGATGTCCGGGCAGAAGGTGTAGCCGAAGAACAGCAGGCTCCACTTGTCTTTCAGCGCGTTGACCGCCACCGGTTTGCCGTCCTGATCGGTCATCGTCACGTCCGGCAGGTTGCGGCTTTGCGGCAACAGGATGATCCCGGCGTCGATCAACGCGGTCGGGTCGCCCTGGCCTTTGCCGGACAGCACTTTATTGATGGTCAGGCCCAGAACCAGTGCGATCAGGGCAACAAGGATGAAGACGGTTTTCTGGGTTCGAGTCATAGGTTCAACAGTAGGTAGTGGTCTACGAGCAGCGCGATAAACAACAGGAACAAGTAGTAAATAGAGTACTTGAACGTGTTGATCGCCGCGTGCGGTCGAGTGCCACGGTACAGCACCACGGCCCATTGCAGAAACCTTGCGCCCAGTCCCAACGCACAAATCAGGTAAAGCATGCCGCTCATGTGGATCACATACGGCATCAGGCTCACGGCCAGCAGCGCGAAGGTATAGAGCAGGATGTGAATCTTGGTGTAGTGCTCGCCGTGGGTCACCGGCAGCATCGGAATGTCGGCCTTGGCGTATTCCTCTTTGCGGTGAATCGCCAGCGCCCAGAAGTGCGGCGGGGTCCAGGCGAAGATGATCAGCACCAGCAACAACGGTTCGGCGCTGATGTGGCCGGTGGCGGCGGTCCAGCCGAGCAATGGCGGGGCGGCACCGGCGAGGCCGCCGATGACAATGTTCTGCGGCGTCGCGCGTTTGAGGAAACCGGTGTAGACCACGGCGTAACCGAGCAAGGAGGCGAGGGTCAGCCAAGCGGTCAGCGGGTTGGTGAAGGCCAGCAGCAATGCCTGGCCCAGCACCGCCAGCACCAATGCGAACGTCAGCGCCGCCGTCGGTGAGACCCTGCCTTCGGCCAAGGGGCGTTTGTGGGTTCGGGCCATCACCGCGTCGATGCGTCGGTCCACCACATGATTCACCGCCGCCGCACCGCCGGCACACAAGGCGATCCCCAGATTGCCGAACACCAGCACGGTCCATGGCACCCCGGCGCGGGTCGCGAGGAACATGCCGACCAGCGAGGTGATGAGCATCAGCACCACCACTTTCGGCTTGGTCAGCTCCAGGTAGTCACGCCAGATCGCCTGGTTGTGACGTGCGCCGATCAGAGTCGCCATGGCATTTCTCCTTTTATTGTTATGGGCCCGGCTGAATGTTTACGCGGGCTGAACCGCCAGCGTGTCGGTTGCTTGACCCGAACCAGACTGGTTCGCGCGTGATAATTGACCAGCACCATCGTCAGCAGCAGCGCTGCGCCGCCGGCGTTATGCGCGACGGCCACCGGCAGCGGCAGGTGGAACAGCACGTTACTGATGCCGAGGGTGATTTGTGCGGCGAGGGCAATCAGCACCAGCCCGGCCAGGCGCGTCATGCCGACGACTTTCAGTTGCCATGCAAGGCCGAGCAGCACCACTGTCACCAACAGCGCGCCGATACGGTGAGTCAGGTGAATCGCCGTGCGAGCATCGCTGTCGAGCTGCCCGCCGAGATAATTGGGGCCGATGTGCTGGGTCAGGTGAAAGCCGTTGGCGAAGTCCGCCGGTGGCAGCCATTGCCCGTGGCAGGTCGGGAAGTCGATGCAGGCCACCGCCGCGTAGTTGGAGCTGACCCATCCGCCGAGGGCGATTTGCAGGATGACCAGCAACAACCCGGCCGTCGCCCAGTACTGCAAGCGCCGGGGTACGGTCAGCGCAGGTAGCACGCCGGACAGGCGCAGGGTCAGCAGAAACAACAGGCTCAACGTCGCGAACCCACCGAGCAAATGCCCCGTCACCACTTGCGGCCAAAGCTTGAGCGTCACCGTCCACATGCCGAACGCCGCTTGGGCAATCACCACCGCCAACAGAAACAACGGCAGCTTCACCGGTTGCCCCGGATGACGACGATGCACCCACGCGCGACCGGCCAGCACCGAGATCAACAGCCCCAGCGTGCCGGCGAAGTAACGGTGGACCATCTCGTTCCAGCCCTTGTGCGCTTCGACGGGTGCATCGGGAAAGTGCAGTTCGGCATGCGCCAGCTGGGCTTCGCTTTTCGGCACGCTGATAAAGCCGTAGCAGCCCGGCCAGTCCGGGCAGCCGAGACCGGCGTGGGTCAGGCGGGTGTAGGCGCCGAGCAGCACCACAATCAGTGCCAGCAAGGTGGCAAACAGCGCGAGGCGAAATCCAGGTTTGGCCATGACGATGCCCTTATCCGATGTTCGACAGTTTCAGCAGATGGCGCAGGTCGTTGAGCAAGTCCTTACCCTTCACCGTCGGGTCGTAGCGCAGCACCAGATTGCCGTGGGGGTCGATGATCCACAGGTGCGGCGTGTCATTGCTCTGAGCGCCTTTGGTGTAGGTCGGCAGGTCCAGTGGATAACGCTGCAACTGCGGGTACTCGCGTTGAAGTTTAGTCTCGTAATCACTGTTCAGCGGCTGCGCGGTGGCGATGGCATGACTGGCGCGGGACGCATCGCGACCGAGGCCGATCTGGATTTGCCGTGCCAGATACACCAGTTGCTGGCAGTCCACCGCACACGCCTTCGGTGCCGTGACCAGTAGCTGCCAGCGCTCTTCCTGCGCCTGCACGCCAAGGTCGGCGCGGGTCTGGCCGTTGCCGATCAGTTCGCCGTGATAGCTGCGGCCTTCCGGCACCCAGAAATTCAGTTTGTACATGCCGGTGGCGAGGATCATCGGGCCGATCACCACGAGCAGGATCAGTAACAGCTGCAAGCGACCCTTGCGCCGGTTCGCCGGCGTTTTCGCTTCAGACATGCTGGGTGGATTCATGGCCGCTCCCATGGTGTTTCTCCTTTGCGTTGTGCCAGCCGAGGTAGATAAAAAGGCCGAGCAGGGCGATCGACATGGCGAACCACTGCACGGCATAAGCGATGTGTTTTTCCGGCCCTGTGGCAACGATCGGCCAGTCGGCGCGGTAGGTCGCAAGGCTGTTTTCTGCGCGTAATTCGTAGGCAAACCCTTCACGGCCCAACGCGGACCAGAGCCTGGTCGGCTCGACCGCTGTGATCAGCTGCGGCCAGGTTGTGCTGTCCGGGTCAGCGTGTAATTGAAACGTTGCGCCGGGGGAAACGTAGACCCAGGCATCGAGACTCAATGCCTGGGCGGGTGTGGTGAATTGCGGCGGTGTGCGCCGGTCCGGCCATGGCAGCCAGCCGCGATTGACCAGCAGCCAGAGCCCGGTCGCCTGGTCCTGAAACGGTTGCAGCAGCTCGACGCCAACCTTGCCGTCACGTTGACGGTTATCCAGCAACAGGCTGTGCGCGGCATCGAACTGGCCGTGCAGGCGAACCCGGCGAAAGGCCGGATCTTCGGTGTGTGGCAGTTCGGTGCTGGCCATCGGTTCGGCGGCACGGCGCTCGGCGTAGGTGTGCAGCAGCGCGCTTTTCTCCGCGCCACGGCCCAGTTGCCAGAAGCCGAGCGATACCAGCAGCGGCAGCAGGAGGGCGACCACCAGCGTCGGCACGATGCCCGGCCGAAAGCGCTTCATGGCGTCGCCAGAAAGTCATTGGTCGCGATAGCTATACTCAAGTGCATCGCCTGTCCCCCGGAGTCCCACCATGCTCAAAGCAGCCATCGTCCTGATGCTGATTGCCACGGTTGTCAGCCTGTTCAGCGGCCTGTTTTTTCTGGTCAAGGACGACAGCAGCTCGAACCGCCTCGTCATTGCCTTGAGTGTCCGTGTTGCCCTGGCCGCTGTTACCGTCGGCTTGATCGCCTGGGGTTTTTTCAGCGGCCAGTTGGTCTCTACTGCGCCTTGGTAACTTGTAGGAGCCAGCTTGCTGGCGAAGGTGTGTCAGACACGTTGATTTCGACTGAAATACCTTCGCGAGCAAGCTCGCTCCTACAACACGTAGACGAAAATGAACAACCCGATCCAAACCACGTCCACGAAGTGCCAATACCAGCTCGCTGCCTCGAATCCGAATTGGTGCTCGTTATCGAAGTGTCCGCGCAGGATTCGCATCAGCATCACAAACAAAATGATGGTGCCGATGGTTACGTGGGCGCCGTGGAATCCGGTGAGCATGAAGAACGTCGCGCCATAGATGCCCGAACCCAGAGTCAGGCCCAGTTCGTGATAGGCGTGGATGTACTCTTCGGCCTGGAAGCCGAGGAACGCGCAGCCCAGCAACACGGTGATCGCCAGCCAGATTTTCAACGCACCGCGATGGCCCTTTCTCAAGGCGTGGTGGGCGATGGTTATCGTGACGCTGGAGCTCACCAGCAACACGGTATTGAGCAACGGCAGACCCCAGGGGCTGATGACTTCCTTCGGGGGCACAAAGAGTTTTGAGTCCGGGTTGTTCAGCAGCGGCCAGGTCCACTGGAAGGCAGGCCACAGCATGTGGGCGAGGCCTTTGGTGCCTTCGCCACCCAAGGCGGGACCGGACACATGGCGCACATAAAACAACGCGCCGAAAAAGGCGATGAAGAACATCACCTCCGAGAAAATGAACCAGCTCATGCCCCAGCGGAACGAGCGATCCATCTGCGCGCTGTACAAACCGCTGCGACTTTCCTTGATCACCGTGCCAAACCAACCGAACAGCATGTACGCCAGCAGCAGGCCACCGACGAAAAAGATCAACGGGCCGTGGGATTCCGGCCGCGCCGCTTTCAGATCGTTGAACCAGGTGGCCAGGCCATACACGGTGATGAACATCCCGACCGTGGCGATGATCGGCCATTTGCTTTGGGCCGGTACGTAATAGTGCTCATGAGTTGCCATTTATTGTTCTCCTTATCGGGCACGCTCAGCCGCCAGTATTTACAGCCACCGGTGGATGTCGGGCGGTGATATCGAACAGCGTGTAGGACAGCGTCAGGTGCTTCACTTCCTTGGGCATGTCGCGGTCAACGATGAAACGTACCGGCATCTCGATCCGTTGACCGGGCTGCAGCACTTGCTGGGTAAAGCAGAAACATTCGGTCTTGTGGAAATACGCCGCCGCGTTGCTCGGCGCGATGCTCGGCACCGCTTGCGCGCTCATCGGCCGGTCGGTCGGGTTGTGGGCGATGAAGATCATCTCGTTGACCGCCCCAGGGTTGGCCGTCAACTCATCGCTCTTGGGGTAGAAATCCCAGGACATGTCAGCAGAGTTGGTCGACAGAAACTGCACGCGGACCTGCCGCGAGGTATCGACGGTTTGTTCGCCTTCGTATTGCCCGGCGGTCTTCCCGTTGATGCCGAACGCCTTGCACATCACGTCGTAGATCGGCACCAGGGCAAAGCCGAAGACAAACATCGCCACCACCACCAGCAACAGGCGGGTGACCAGTTTTTTCATCGAAACAGAATCAGCCATGGTTTCCAATCCCCACACAAACCCCTGTAGGAGCTGGCTTGCCAGCGATGGCGGTGTGTCTGGCACACCGCGTGGAATTCATCGCCAGCAAGCTGGCTCCTACAAGGACGGTGTTCATTTCACTTCCGGCGGCGTGGTGAACGTGTGGTACGGCGCCGGTGACGGGATGCTCCACTCCAGGCCTTCCGCGCCATCCCACGGTTTGGCCGGTGCTGGCGGGCCGCCGCGGATGGTCTTGATCACGATGAACAGGAAGAAGATCTGCGTGGCGCCGAACATGAACGCACCGATCGACGACACCATGTTGAAGTCGGCGAACTGCAGGTTGTAGTCCGGAATCCGTCGCGGCATGCCTGCCAGTCCCACGAAGTGCATCGGGAAGAAGGCCATGTTCATGCCGATGAACGACAGCCAGAAGTGCAGCTTGCCGAGGGTTTCGTCGTACATGTGGCCGGTCCATTTCGGCATCCAGTAGTAGGCTGACGCGAAGATCCCGAAGATTGCCCCCGGCACCAGTACGTAGTGGAAATGCGCGACCACGAAGTAGGTGTCCTGGTACTGGAAGTCCGCCGGGGCGATGGCCAGCATCAACCCGGAGAAGCCGCCGATGGAGAACAGGATCACGAACGCCACGGCAAACAGCATCGGTGTCTCGAAGGTCAGCGAGCCTTGCCACATGGTGCTGGCCCAGTTGAACACCTTCACCCCGGTCGGCACCGCGATCAGCAGCGTGGCGTACATGAAGAACAGCTCGCCCACCAGCGGTATGCCCACCACGAACATGTGGTGCGCCCAGACGATAAAGGACAGGAACGCAATAGATGCCGTGGCATAGACCATCGAGGTGTAGCCAAACAGCGGCTTGCGCGAGAACGCCGGGATGATCGAGCTGACGGCACCGAAGGCCGGCAGGATCATGATGTACACCTCCGGGTGACCAAAGAACCAGAACACATGCTGGAACAACACCGGATCACCGCCACCGGCAGCACTGAAGAAGCTGGTGCCGAAGTGGATGTCCATCAGCATCATCGTCACGCAACCGGCCAGTACCGGCATCACCGCGATCAGCAGGAACGCGGTGATCAGCCAGGTCCAGACGAACAGCGGCATTTTCATCAGCGTCATGCCGGGGGCGCGCAGGTTGAGGATGGTGGCGATCACGTTGATCGCGCCCATGATCGAACTGATCCCCATCAAGTGGATGGCAAAGATGAAGAACGTCACGCTTTCCGGCGCATAGGTCGTTGATAGCGGCGCGTAGAACGTCCAGCCGAAGTTCGGCCCGCCACCAGGGGTGAACAGGGTCGACACCAACAGCAGGAACGCCGCCGGCAACAGCCAGAAGCTGAAGTTGTTCATCCGTGGCAGCGCCATGTCTGGCGCGCCGATCATCAGCGGGACCATCCAGTTGGCGAGGCCGACGAAGGCCGGCATCACCGCACCGAAGACCATCACCAGACCGTGCATGGTGGTCATCTGGTTGAAGAATTCCGGCTGGACGATCTGCAATCCCGGCTGGAACAGTTCGGCGCGAATTACCATCGCGAACGAACCGCCCAAGAGGAACATGGAGAACGCGAACCACAGGTACAGCGTGCCGATATCCTTGTGGTTGGTGGTCAGCACCCAGCGCATCAGGCCTTTGGCAGGGCCATGGGCGTGCTCGGTATGGGTATGGACAGGGTCATCGATGACAGCCGTCATTTCATGTCTCCTGCAAACAGAGAGGCTGGGCGGGCCGGGGCGCAGTGCCCCGGCCGGTTGCTGGTGTACGCAATAGACCGGGTCATTTGCTTTCCGCCTGTTTCAGCTCCAGCACTTCTTTAGGCGTGACCATGTCGCCCTTGTTGTTGCCCCAGGCGTTACGTTCGTAGGTCACGACCGCTGCGATATCGACTTCCGACAGCTGCTTGCCGAACGCCGCCATGGCGGTGCCAGGCTTGCCGTGGAAGACAATGCCCAAGTGATCCTTGATCGGTCCGGTGGCGATTTTCGAGCCCTTGAGCGCCGGGAACATCGGCGGCAGGCCCTGGCCTTCGGCCTGGTGACAGGCCACGCAAGTGGTGTGATAGACCTTGTCGCCGCGCTCCTTGAGCTCGTCGAGGGTCCATTCCTTGCTGGTCAGTTCTTTGAGTTGCGCAGCTTCGGCCTTGCGCTCGCCCAGCCATTTTTCGTAATCGGCCTTTTCCTTGACCTCGACCACGATCGGCATGAAGCCGTGGTCCTTGCCGCACAACTCGGCGCACTGGCCACGATAGAGACCGGGCTTGTCTACGCGGGTCCAGGCTTCGTTGACGAACCCCGGGATCGCATCGCGCTTGACCGCGAAGGCCGGCACCCACCAGGAGTGGATGACGTCGGCGGAGGTCACCAGGAAGCGCACCTTGGCGCCGATCGGCAGCACCAGCGGCTTGTCGACCTCGAGCAAGTAGTGCTCGCCCTTGGCTTCCTTGTTGTGGATCTGGTCGGCGGGAGTGGCCAGGTTGCTGAAGAACTCGACGTCCTGGCCCAGGTATTTGTAGTGCCACTTCCACTGATAGCCGGTGACCTGGATATCGATATCCGGCTCACTGGCGTCGTACATCTTGATCAGGGTCGCCGTCGCCGGTACCGCCATGGCCACCAAAATGATGAAGGGCACGATGGTCCAGAGGATTTCGACGGTAGTGCTTTCATGAAACTTGGCGGCCACCTGCCCGGTCGAGCGGCGGTGGAGGATCATCGACCAGAACATGGCGCCGAAGACGATGATGCCGATCACTACACAGATCCAGAAAATGGTCATGTGCAGGTCAAATACTGCGTGACTGATTTCAGTCGCTCCCGGCGCCATATTCACAGTCCAGGCCGCTTGTGCCTGACTGAAAATCGACCACAACAGGAGGCCCATCCAGACGTGTGGATGTCGCATCATTGCGGGTTCCCCTTATCGTTCTTGTTATCCCGCCGGCTTTCACCTGCGGCAAGGGAGCGGCTTTTTCAGACTACGAACTTGAATCGCCGGGTCTTGCTGCGTGTGCAGTCGGACGTCATCAGCTAACTCCATTCCAACCCGAGTATAGACAGCGACTGCTACCTCGCAATGTGAGGGCGTAAATCATCTGAAACAGCTGGGACTTGCGTTCTAGGTCACGAATGGAGAAGGATGCAGATGAGTGGTGGCACATCGATATAACTTTGACGTCTCAAGGATGAAATATTTATGACAAATGCGTCTTAGCAGATTTTGGATGCCAGCTAAGTTATGTCTTCCCTATTTCATTGCCTTTGTTTCCTGGAGTTTTCATGAACACCGCCGCATTGCGCGAGCAGATCCAAAAAGCCCAACAACATGAAGCCGAGACCGGCCTGCTGACACGTCAGCTGGAAAGCAAACTGCCTCATCTACACCCATCGATCCAACTGCCGGAGGCGGATGCCAATGGCGTGCTGACGCGTTTTGTCGCCGCCTATATCGATGAAGTTCCTGATCTGCTGGATGCAGCCAATGAAGTCGCCAGGGAAGCGGGTATCGAGTCACAGATCAAACCGGTGCTGAAAATTGCCGAGCAATACTTCCTTCAGCCGCCAGAAATCATGGCAGGGCACGTCGGACTGGACAGCCTGCTGGACGAAGCCTATCTGGCTCATCGGTTTGTCGAAGAGGTCAACGACCTGTACATCAAGCATTTTGGCCAGCCACTGATCCCCTTGGACATGACTGTCGCCAACCTGATCGCTCACCAACTGATCGGTGAGGAATTTGCCAACCAACTGGACGAAGTGGTGCACCACGCGGTGGATAACATGCTCGACGATGAAAGCTTTGCGCTGGAGTCGGTCGAAGCCTACCGCGCGAAGCTCAGCAGCCCGGATACCGGCGCTGCGTGGAAACGCTGGCCATGCATGTCGCGCCGGCTGGGCGTAGGTCTCGAACTGGACCAACCTGCCGCATAACCCTCTTCTGTAGGAGCCAGCTTGCTGGCGATGAACGAAAACGCGGTTTATCTGACAGACCACGTTATCGTTCATCGCCAGCAAGCTGGCTCCTACAAGGTTATGCGGTGGAGCCTACTCCGGTGGTGGTCCGCAACCGCCCTTCCAGCCTGCGCTTCAACCCCCGCGCCTCAATCAGCAGCGTCGAACCCTTGGCCGCATTGGCCCGCCCCCATTCCTCAAGCAATTCCAGGCACGAATGATCGATGTAGCTCAGGTTATTGAGCGGCACGTGCACCGTCGCGCCGGCGGGGATGGTCCCCAGCACCTGAGTCAGTGCCGGCACCTTGAGAAAGGTCGCCGCCCCGATCAGTCGCAATTCCATTTCGCCGTCCTTGGGCAGATCGATCAGGCTGATTTTCAACCGTGAGGCCTTCGACGCCAGTTTCGCCAGCGTCAGACCGAAGCCGATCAGCACGCCCGTCAACAGATCGGTAAAGATGATCGCCAGCGCTGTCGCCGCGTAAGTGAACATCGGCATCCGGCCGTATCGGCCCAGGCTGCGAAAGGCTTTCAGGTCCACCAATTTGAAACCGGTGTAAACCAACACACCCGCCAGGCTCGCCACGGGAATGCTTTGCAGCACGCTCGACAGCAGCAACACGAACGCCAGCAACCACAGGCCATGGAATATCGTCGACATTCGTGTGGTGGCGCCGGCCTGCACGTTGGCCGAACTGCGCACGATCACGCCGGTCATCGGCAGCGCACCGAGCAGGCCGCAGAGCATGTTGCCGACACCCTGAGCCGACAACTCCCGGTCAAAGTCCGAGCGTTGACCGCTGTGCATACGGTCTACCGCTGCGGCCGAGAGCAGGGTTTCGGCGCTGGCGATGAAGGCCACGGCGAAAGCGGCGATCAGCAAGGTCGGGTCGGCCAGGTTGAGCAAGTCTTCGGGTTTCAGCCAGTCGATGGCTTCCGCCAGATTGGCCGGGGCTTCCACGCGTTTGACCTGCAAGGCGAGCATCAGGCTGGCGACCGTCGCCAGACCTACGCCCAGTAGCGCTCCCGGAATGAAGCGCAGGGAATGTGGGCGGAGTTTTTCCCACAGCCACATCACCGCTATCGTTGCGAGCCCGAGCAAACCGGCTTGCCATCCAAAAGAAGGCAGGGCTTGAGCCACGGCAGCGGGGAAGGCGGCCAGGTTATCCAGCCCGGAAGGTTTCGGCACCGAGTCGAGCATCACATGCACCTGCGACAACACGATCAACACGCCAATCCCGGCCAGCATGCCGTAGACCACCGCCGGCGCCGTCACTCGAAACCAGCAGCCCAGCTTCAAGCGCCCGGCCACCAGTTGCAGGAAACCCGCCAGTAGCAGGATCGGCCCAAGCATGGCGATGCCGTGCTGGCGCACCAGTTCGAATACCAGAACGGCCAACCCGGCCGCCGGGCCACTGACTTGTAGTGGCGAGCCGGCAAGCCAGCCCACCACCAGACCACCGACGATCCCGGTGATAAGGCCTTTGGCGGGTGGCAGGCCCGAGGCGATGGCGATGCCCATGCACAAGGGCAGGGCGACCAGAAACACGACCACTGAAGCGAGCAGCTCCCGTGGCAGAACAGCTTTGAGTTGCGCTGCACGCATGGTGATTCTCCCGAAGTTTTCTTCAGGCATGGCAAGGCCGGACCGCTGAAACAGCGGCCGGGGTCAAACCACACAGATTTTTAGGAAGATTTAGAAGCGCGCTTTGGGCGTCGCCACGGGTATCGGATGGCTGCCATCGAGCGGCAGGAAACGACCCTGATCGGCGTCATAAGCTTTGATGGCGCTGGTCTCGATGTCGTAGACCCAGCCATGGATGAACAGATGACCGTTCGCCATGCGCGAGGCTACCGAGGGGTGGGTACGCAAGTGTTGCAATTGGGCGATGACATTCTCTTCGGTGAGGATGTGCATGGTCTCGTTTTCGTCGGTGCAGTTGCAGTTGTCGTGCACCATGGTTTTCGCGACTTCCGCATGCCGCAGCCAGGCTTTGACTGTGGGCATCTTTTCCAGGCTGTCGGGATTGAGCACCGCACGCATCGCGCCACAATCGGAGTGGCCGCAGATGATGATGTGTTGCACGCCCAGCGCCAGCACCGCGTACTCGATGGCCGTGGATACGCCACCGTTCATCTGACCGTAAGGCGGTACGACGTTGCCGACGTTACGGGTCACGAACAGATCGCCCGGCGAACTATGAGTGATCAGTTCAGGCACGATGCGCGAGTCGGCGCAGGTAATGAACATCGCCCTTGGCTGTTGAGCCGTGGCGAGTTTTTTGAAGAGCTCTTCCTGCTGCGGAAAGATCTCATGATGAAAATGCAAAAAGCCGTCAACAATATGCTTCAACGCTGCATCGGCGGTTTCTGCCTCGGTTTGGGCTGAAGCCGACGCAGCCAACGGCTGTTTATCCTTGTCACTCATGAATTCATCCTCATTGGCGGAGTCAGGGAATTTTCCCGTTTTGTCCGGTGTGAAGCCAGTGGCTGTATAAAAAACATCCAGGCCGGAAATCTCGACCCGTCAGTCACTCGATGAACAAGGTAGCGGCCGAATCTTAACTGAAACTGAATGAACCGCTCTATAACGTGTGTTCCAGATCACAAAAAACGTGACCAGCCTAAATGCGTCGCACGTTTTCCATTACTCACCATAGGCCAATTGTCCTTAAATCAGCGACATCTGGCGACCCGGCGGACAGAAGGCTTCGCAATCCAGATTGAAACCTTCTCGCTGATTGAGCCCCAGGCGTTTGATGGTTTTGGCAAAGCGTTGCGCCAGCAGGTCGGCAAATGGACCTTCGCCCCGCATCCGGCTACCAAATCGACTGTCGTAGAGCTCGCCACCGCGGCTCTGGCGGATCAGGCTCAACACATGGGCCGCCCGCTGAGGATAGTGGGCCGCCAGCCATTCTTCGAACAACGGCGCCACTTCCAGTGGCAGGCGCAGCATCATGTAGGCCGCACTTTGCGCGCCGGCCGCCTGTGCCTCGGTCAACAGGCTTTCGAGCTCGCTGTCGTTGATCATCGGAATCATCGGCGAACACAACACCCCCACCGGAATCCCGGCTTCACGCATCACCCGGATCGCCCGGAGACGGGCCTTGGGCGCTGCGGCACGCGGTTCGAGGATGCGTTTGAGTTCATCGTCCAGCGTGGTGAGGCTGATCATCACCGCCACCAGCCTTTGCTCGGCAAGTTCGGCCAGCAGGTCCAGGTCGCGAAGAATCAGCGAGCCCTTGGTGATGATGGTCACCGGGTGACGGTAACGCAGCAGCACCTCCAGGGTTTTGCGGGTGATTTTGTGTTCGCGTTCGATCGGCTGATAAGGATCCGTGTTGGAGCCCAGGTTGATCGGCGCGCATTGATAGCCGCGTTTGGACAGCTGTTCTTCCAGCACATCGGCGGCGTTGGTCTTGGCGATCAATCGGGTTTCGAAATCCAGCCCCGGCGACATGTCCCAATAGGCGTGGCTGGGCCGTGCGTAGCAATAAATGCAGCCATGCTCGCAACCGCGATAGGGATTGATCGAGCGATCGAAGGGCAAGTCTGGCGAGTTGTTGCGGGTGATGATGGTTTTAGCGGTCTCGATGCGCACCTCGGTGCCCTGGGTCATCGGCGCCTCCTGATACCAGCCATCGTCCTCCGCCACCGAGCGGTTTGGCGCGAAGCGGTTGTGCGGGTTGGTGGCGGTGCCGCGACCGCGGGGTGGCAAGGGAGTGCTCATCGGACGATACTCGTAGCTGTATGTGCATACAGTATCGAAGGTTGAGCGAACCGGCCAGTGCCGTTTGGCGCTCTGGCAAAGCAGGATGACCATTTGTTATGGAATTGATTGATAAGTACAACTTGGTGCAACGCCGGGAAACAAATATCGAATAGCCCCGATGCTAACTTGATAAGTAGTATTCGCTTCGCACGAAGTTTCGTGTATTTACTTATTAAATGGAATTAATAAATGTCGTTATTTAATCAGCGCGGTATCTTTTTACAATTGCTGGCGCCAAGTATTGTCAACCCGCGAGAAGCTCAGGTATCGATGCAACTGGCTCGCAAGGAGCTGGGGTGGGACGCCGTGAATGAGCTGTCGACCGAGTCCCTGGTGGACTCCGCCTACGTGACGGCGGTCTCCAGTGATGGTGGCCGGTCCTTCACTATCAAAGCAGTCAATAGCGATGTGGACGGTGACGGCGATATCGACAGTGATGATAAGGAGAAACTGTTGGCCTTGGCGAAAGCGTATTCCAGTATCGTCAACCCTTAAGCCTGTTTATTAACTAAGCCTGTGTGAGATTCATACAGGCTTAGTTGCAATGGGGCATGAAACTACCGTCGTCCATGGTTGATCAATCGTATATAAATGGATGATTCACGATTCTTTGACAGACGGCTCACAGGTCTTTGACTGATCAGGGCTCAATCTGGCGTCGTCATCCCGCCTTTTTGCATACGGTCGCCGAGCATGTCCCTACGTCTTATCCCTGCGATGTGCCTGTCGCTGGTCGCATTCCTCAATCTGACGCTCGCCCACGCTGACGATGCGGTCGCACCCCGTCCTGCGGAGTGGGCTCAATCGGTCGAGGTGCAGTACAACCTCTTCCAGATGTCTCCAACGCTCTACCGCAGTGCATTGCCTGACCGCGGAGCCGTCCCGTTGCTGGAAAAACTCAAGGTCGCCACCGTGATCAACTTCCTGCCCGAGTCGGATTCAAGCTGGCTGGCCACGCCCGGTATAGACCAGGTGCAGTTGCCCTATCGCACCAACCACGTGGATGACGCGGATGTGCTCAAGGCCCTTCGCACCATTCAAGCCGCCGAAGCCAAGGGCCCGGTGTTGATGCACTGCAAGCATGGTTCGGACCGGACCGGCCTGATGGCCGCCATGTACCGGGTAGTGGTGCAGGGTTGGAGCAAGGAAGACGCCCTGAACGAGATGACTCAAGGTGGCTTTGGCGACAGCACCCATTTCAAGGACGGTATTCGTTACATGATGCAGGCGGATGCCGAGAAGCTGCGCACGGCCCTGGCCAACGGGGAATGCAGTACAAGCCCGTTCGCGGCCTGCTCGATGAAAAGCTGGTTCAAATCGGCCCACGTTGAGTAACAGCACCTCCCACAGCATTGCACTGCGGGAGGTCATTGCTGCACTCAGTGTTCGTCAGGCTTTTTCTTCAGCTTCGGGTTTGGGAAAAACTGCACGGCCTGAACCTTGGCGTCCGGCGCCTTCAGCGCCGATGTGTTGACCCGTGTGCCCAATTCCTTGGGCACGGACAGGCCTTGTTCATTCAACGTGTCGGAATAACCGCAGCCCACGCACTCACGATGCGGGACATCGTCCTCGCTCCACATCATCAATTTGTCCGGCTCGCTGCAGGCCGGGCAGACCGCCCCGGCGATAAAGCGTTTTTTCGTTTTCACAGGTCCCTCGCTCATGCTGCTGCGTCCTCACTCAGGCCGCTGTGGCGCAAGAGTGCGTCAATCGACGGGGCACGGCCACGGAAGTCGACGAACAGCACCATCGGCTCCTGCGAACCACCGCGCGCGAGGATCGCTTCGCGGAAGGCGCGGCCGGTTTCGGCGTTGAGCACGCCGTCCTCTTCGAATTTCGAGAAGGCGTCTGCCGAGAGTACTTCAGCCCATTTGTAGCTGTAGTAACCCGCCGCATAACCGCCAGCGAAGATGTGCGCAAAGCTGTTCGGGAAGCGGTTGTAAGCCGGCGGACGCATGACCGAGACCTCGTCGCGTATGCCTTCGAGCACTTGCAGCACGCTGCGGCCATCGCCGTGTGTGGCGTGCAGTTCGAAGTCGAACAGCGAAAATTCGAGCTGACGCACCATCATCAGGCCGGACTGGAAGTTTTTCGCGGCGAGCATCTTGCCCAGCAGGTCCTGCGGCAGCGGCTCACCGGTTTCGTAGTGACCGGAGATCAGCGCCAGGCCTTCCGGCTCCCAGCACCAGTTTTCCATGAACTGGCTTGGCAACTCGACCGCGTCCCACGCTACGCCGTTGATGCCGGATACGCCGGCGTGTTCGACGCGGGTCAGCAGGTGATGCAGGCCGTGGCCGAATTCGTGGAACAGGGTGGTCACTTCGTCGTGGGTCAGCAGCGCCGGTTTGCCGCTGTCGGCCGGGGTGAAGTTGCACACCAGGTTGGCCACCGGGCTTTGCAACACGCCCTCAGCCGTGCGACGACGGTCGCGGGCGCCGTCCATCCATGCGCCGCCGCGCTTGTTGGCGCGGGCGTAGAGGTCAAAGAAGAAGCGGCCGACGTGCTGGCCGTTTTCCTTGATCTCGAACAGGCGAACGTCAGGGTGCCAGGTGTCGAAGCCTTTCTGTTCGGCGATCTCGATGCCGTACAAACGTTGAACGATGGCGAACAAACCGCCCAGCACTTTGTCGATCGGGAAGTAAGCGCGCAGGGCTTCCTGGGCAACGCTGTAACGTTGTTCGCGGAGTTTTTCACCGTAGAAACCGCTGTCCCAGCTTTGCAGGTCCGGGCAGCCTTGTTCGGCGGCGTAAGCCTTGAGCTGGTCCAGATCCTGAGCGGCGAACGGCTTGCTGCGCTTGGCCAGATCGCGCAGGAAGCTGAGCACCTGATCGCTGGATTCGGCCATCTTGGTGGCCAGGCTCAGCTCCGAGAAACTGGCGAAACCCAGCAGCTTTGCCAGCTCCTGACGCAGGTCGAGGATTTCTTCCATCACCGGCCCGTTATCGTTCTGACCGGCATTCGGGCCTTGGTCCGACGCACGGGTGCAGTAGGCGGCGTAGACTTCTTCGCGCAGGGCACGGTCCTGGGCGTAGGTCATCACCGCGTAGTAGTTCGGGAATTCCAGGGTGATCAGGAAGCCTTCCAGATCTTTGGCCTGCGCTGCCGCAGCCATTTGTGCCTTGGCCGAATCGGTCAGGCCGGCGAGGGCGGCTTCGTCGGTAACGTGCTTGGTCCAGGCTTGAGTCGCGTCGAGCAGTTGGTTGGAGAAGCGGCTGCCCAGTTCGGAGAGCTTGCTTTGTACTTCGGCGTAACGTTTCTGCTCGGCTTCTGGCAGGTCGATACCCGACAGGCGGAAGTCACGCAGGGAGTGTTCCAGGATAGTTTTCTGCGCGACGTCGAAACCGGCGGCTTCCGGGCTGTTGGCCAAGGCTTCGAAGGCCTCGAACAGTTCGCGGTTCTGGCCCAGCTCGGTGGAGTAGGCGCTGAGCGCTGGCAGGCAGGATTCGTAGGCTTCGCGCAACTCGGGGCTGTTGCACACGGCGTTCAGGTGACTGACCGGGCTCCAGGCTGCGCCGAGACGATCGTTGAGCTCGTCCATCGCCAGCACCAGGCCGGCCCAGGTCGGTTGTTTGCCCTGGGTTTTGAGGATCTCGATAATCGCGGCGCGGTTGTCAGCCAGGATCTGTTCAATGGCCGGTTGCACGTGTTCGGCCCGGATCGCCGAGAACGGCGGCAGGTCGTAGGACTGCAAAAGAGGGTTGTTCACGCTCACGTTTGGCACCTTGGCTGGAAGAAACATGCGGCCATCTTAATTACAATCGACGCTCACCGCAGCTATCGGCAACAGAGAGAAACCCTATCGTGACCCTTCGCAAGTATCAGAACCACACGCCGCTGCTGGGCAAAGGCGCTTTTGTCGACAGTTCGGCGGTGGTGATCGGCGACGTCGAAATCGGCGATGACAGCTCCGTTTGGCCGCTGACGGTGATCCGCGGCGACATGCACCGCATCCGCATCGGTGCGCGCACCAGTGTGCAGGACGGCTGTGTACTGCACATCACCCACGCCGGGCCGTTCAACCCCGATGGCTTTCCGTTGCTGATCGGCGACGACGTGACCATCGCGCACAAAGTCATGCTTCATGGGTGCAGCGTGGGTAGCCGGGTGTTGATCGGCATGGGCAGCATCGTCATGGACGGTGCGGTGGTCGCGGATGATGTGATCATCGGCGCCGGTAGCCTGGTGCCACCGGGCAAGCGCCTGGACAGTGGTTTTCTCTATGTGGGGAGTCCGGTGAAACAGGTCCGCCCGCTGACGGACAAGGAAAAAGCCTTTTTCACCTACAGCGCGGCGAATTACGTGAAGCTCAAGGACCTGCATCTGGCCGAAGGCTACGATCAGCTCTGACCCCGCGCCCTTATTCAGGATTCAACATGCATTACCAAACCGTTTTGTTCGACCTCGATGGCACCCTGACCGACCCGCGCGAGGGCATCACCCGTTCGATCCAGTTCGCCCTGAGCAAACTCGGTATCGAAGAACCCGACCTGACCAAGCTTGAACACTTCATCGGCCCGCCGTTGTTGCAGGCGTTCATGCAGTTCTACGACTTCGACGAGCCCAAGGCGTGGGAGGCGGTGAATTTCTATCGCGAGCGCTTCAAGGTCACCGGCCTTTACGAAAACCGCGTATTCGATGGCGTCACGCCGCTGCTCGAAACCCTCGGCGGGCAAGGGCGTCAGCTGTACATCGCGACCTCCAAGCCGTGGATCTTCGCCCGGGAAATCGCCCGGCACTTCGACTTTGGCAAACACTTCAAGGTGATTTACGGCAGCGAGCTGGATGGCACGCGGACCAACAAAGTCGAGTTGATCGCCCACCTGATGGCGGAAGAAGGCCTGGACCGGGCCAACACCTTGATGATCGGCGACCGCAAACACGACCTGATCGGCGCGCGCAGCAATGGGCTGGATGCGGCGGCGGTGGGTTACGGGTTTGGCAGTCGCGAAGAGCTGAGCGCAGAAGCGCCGACCTATCATTTTGAAACGCTGGATGAGATGCATCGGGCGTTTTTGCAGCGCTAGCAAGTACGCCTTCGCGGGCAAGCCTCGCTCCTACAGGTTCAGCGTCGTTCGCCCATATCGTGAACGACGCTGAACCTGTAGGAGCGAGGCTTGCCCGCGAAGGCGTCCTCCGATACACATCCTGATCAACTGTTCTTACTCAAAATCCTGCTTGTCGTTCTAGCCTGAAGAGGCATGCCACGATCAAGGAGGATCATCATTGCCGGAGTTAAAACACGCTCACCGATTGCGCACAGGACGATATTCGGAGTCCGGGCAGATTTACCTACTGACAGCGGTGCTTTTGAATCGAGAACCGTTGTTCCGCGACTTCTACAATGGGCGTTTGGTGGTTGATGCTTTTCGAACGGTAGAGCGAGAAGAGTTTGCGACGTCGCTAGCTTGGGTCGTCATGCCTGATCATTTCCATTGGTTGATCGAGCTACAAAATACTCAGCTGCCCAAGTTGATGGCTCGGACCAAATCACGCATTGCAGTGACGCTTAATCGTTCAGTTGGCCGCCAAGGTCCGGTTTGGCAACACGGTTATCATGATCGCGCCATTCGAAAGGAAGAGGACTTGCAGGCGGTTGCTCGCTACATCGTCGCTAACCCGTTGCGTGCGGGTTTGGTTGAGAAGGTAGGGAATTATCCACTGTGGGATGCAATCTGGTTGTGACCTTTAAGGGCCTCTTCGCGGGCAAGCCTCGCTCCTACAAGGGCTGATGAACATCCGTAGGAGCGAGGCTTGCCCGCGAAGGGGGCCGTTCAATCACCGGAAGTGTTCGATTCCGCCAACGCCTTCAATGCCGCCTTGCGCTCAGTAACCTCCAAAGCACCAAGCTTCTCCACCGCCGCATAAAACTTCACCCAATCCCCACCCGCTTGCCGGAACAACGCCGCAAACGCCGGCACCCACTGATCGTACAAACCGAACGGCAACAACCGCGCATTGTTCATCGGCGCGTTGATCCACGCGTCATAGCGTTTATCTCCAGCCCACTGGTTGTCGCGTATCTGCCGGTATTCGGCGCGTAATTGCTCGAATTCTGCTGCTTTGCGTTGCCTCACCTGCTCGGTTGGCAGCGGCAGGGCGTAGAGTTTTTCCAGTCGCGAGCGCGTATCCAGAACCAACTGAATGAACTGATCCCGTCGCTGCGCCTGGGCGCCGTTGTCCGGCGCCAAACCGCGATGGGCACGCCACTGCCGAGTGCCTTCCTGTTCAACGAACGTGGCGAAAGACTCGTTGAACTCCGTGTCGTCCTTCACATAAAGGCGCTGATGCGCCAGTTCATGGAAGATCAACGTTGCCAACCGTTCATCGCCCCAACCCATCATCGAACTGATAATCGGATCGTTGAACCAGCCGAGCGTCGAATAGGCCTCGACGCCGCCGATCGACACGTCCATACCTTGCAGTCGCAGCAACGCCGCCTCACCACGGGCCGCGCTCTGGTTGTAATAGCCGCGGTAGGCGACGCAACCGGCGACGGGAAAGCAGTGGTTTTGCGGCGTCAGGGAAAATTCCGGCGTGGCGAACACGTTCCAGACTACGAACGGTCGGCCAATGTCGGCGTACAAACGGTAGCTCTGGTTATCCGGCAGATGCAGCTGCTGGCTGGCAAACGCCCGGGCCTTTTGCGACTGGGCCAGATGCGCACGCAGCTTTTGATCGCGGGAGGGGTCGGCAATCACGTCGGAAACCGGCTCCCGAGCCCGCAGCAATTGCAGCTGACCACTGGCCAATTGGCCGTAATAGCTGACGCTGGCGCAACCGTTGAGCAACAAAAACAACACACCCGGAAACAAAACACGCAAAACGCGATCAAGTAACCCAAGGCTTGGAAGCGGCCTGATCAAAATAAAATCATCCCTGGAGAGTCTTCCCGCAAGACTATCCCGCCTGACTGGAGCTCCGCTATGCGCAAGATGATGCTGACGGGAGGCCTGTTGTTGCTGACAGGCTGTGCAGGATTCGGATTACCTCACCATGATCCGTCTCAAGCGTGGATCGATCTCGATACACCGCAGGAAGACACCGCACTGCAAGCGCTGGAAGTCGATGACAAGGCCTCCACCGACAAGCGCTATTTCGAGGTCCAGCCCGGCAGTCATGAATTGACGGTGCGTTATCTGTTCCCGGTCGATCCGAGCAACATCGGGCCGGACGCCGAGCCGCTATGGCGCGATTGCCAACTGAATGTGAAATTCAACAATTTCAACGCGGGTGAGAAATATCAGCTGCAAGCAGGGAATATCGGTTTTCGGCCGTGGGCCAAGCTCTATGACCAACAGCGAAAAGTGATAGGCCAAGGCACACCGGCAGGCTGTCAACGGACCTGATCGGCGTTATGCTGAATGACCAAACATCGGGACATTCGTCATGCGCAGGTTATTGCTATTGCTCGCGGCAAGCGCCTTTGCCGGTTGCCAGAGCCCGTTACCAGCGGTCAATCCTCAGATGGCCTGGGTCGAGTTTTCTACGCCATTCCCGAACGATAAGTTGCTGATGGCGGAACGACTGGACAAGCAGCGACTGCGCGACGGGCGTTTCTTCCAGGTGACGCCCGGCAGCCATGAGCTGGTCGTTCGATTCGACTTTGAAGTGCCCGGTGGCGGGGGCTTTGGTGTGATGAGCGGTCCCACGGAACGGTTGTGCTACCTGACCATCAACTACGATCATTTCGAAGCAGGCCAGCGTTATGTGCTGGAAGGCCGTTCGATAGCGTTCACTCCCGGCGCTCGTTTGTACAACTCCAAGCGGGAAATCGTCGCTGAAGACCGAGAGTCCTATTGCCTCATGTGAGGCGGATCAACTGTCGTTCTTCTGGTAAATGATGGCTTTGGTGCCGTTGTCGCAAGTGCCGACGACCATCGCGGCGTCATGCTGGGCGGCCTCTTCCTTCGACACGATTTCCAGCGTGTAGGAGGGCACGGCATTCGCCTGAATCTTCACTTCGATCTCATTCTTGAGTTCTTCGCAATCCTTGGGCGCAGCGAGTGCCGAAGTGGCCAGCACACTGCAGATAATCGCCAGGGCAAAACGTTTCATGGTTGAAGCTCCTTTGAAGCAGCACGCAGGTTGATGCGTTTTCACTACTGTCATTTATTCGACCACAGGGACGCCAGCCGGGTTTTGTTTCAGCGCAAAAAAATCGCAGCCTGTCGAAGGCTGCGATTTTTTTTGCCCGATAAGACGGGTCTAGAGCAGCGTCGCATCCAGGCTGATTTTCGCATTCAGCACTTTGGACACCGGGCAGCCTTCTTTGGCTTTATTGCTCAATTCCTCGAACTGCGCCTGGGTCGCCCCAGGGATTTTCGCCTTCAGGATCAACTTCACCGCAGTGATCGAAAACCCTCCGTCGACCTGGTCCAGCGTGACCTCGGCATTCGTATCGATGCTGTCAGCCTTGAGACCGGCGTCGCCGAGAATCATCGAAAAAGCCATGGAGAAACAACCGGCGTGGGCCGCGCCGATCAGCTCTTCCGGATTGGTGCCTTTACCGCCTTCGAAACGTGCCTTGAAGCCGTAGGGCGCTTCTCTGAGAACACCGGTTTCGGTGGAAATCGAGCCGATGCCGGTTTTCAGGTCACCTTCCCAATGCGCCGATGCTTTCTTGGTAATAGCCATGTCTGCCTCCTCAAGATCCGGCGCGAAGCATCGCGCCTTCGTGGTTTTCGGTTGCCAGGGTTCTGAGGATAGACGGCGGTGCAAAGTTCACCTGAATTCATTAGTCCTACCGTTTTCGTAGGTTTTTTTGTCTCGACTATTGAAACTCGGGTATATGCCCTCATTGCATGAAGCACGCTTATGGATTCGGCAGGTTTTCGTTTGCAAGAAAAAACCTGCGACCTCAACTGGAGAAGCAGGTTTATGAAACGACTGTCCGATATCAAATTCTCGACCCTTGATCTGGTGCCCGTGCGCGAGAACGGCAGCGCGGCCCAGTCGCTGCGCAACTCCCTGGACCTGGCGCAGCACGTCGAAAAATTTGGCTACAACCGCTTCTGGGTGGCCGAGCACCACAACATGGACGGCATCGCCAGCTCCGCGACTTCGGTGTTGCTGGGCTATCTGGCCGGCGGCACGTCGACCATTCGGGTCGGTTCAGGTGGCGTAATGTTGCCCAACCACGCGCCATTGGTGATCGCCGAGCAGTTCGGCACCCTCGAAAGCCTGTATCCGGGCCGGATCGACCTGGGCCTGGGCCGCGCCCCCGGTTCCGATCAGATGACTGCACGCGCCTTGCGTCGCGAGCGTTCCGGCAGTGCCGATGATTTCCCCGAAGATGTGGCGGAGCTGGTGCGCTACCTCGGTCCACGCACGCCAGACCAGCGAATCATCGCCATGCCGGGCACCGGCACCAACGTCCCGGTCTGGTTGTTGGGGTCGAGCCTGTTCAGTGCACAACTGGCAGGTGAGCGCGGTTTGCCCTACGCGTTCGCTTCCCATTTCGCACCGCGCTTCATGCATGAGGCGATTCGCGTCTATCGCAATCACTTCAAGCCTTCAGCGGTACTGGACAAGCCCTACGTGATGCTTGGCGTTCCGCTGGTAGCGGCTGACACCGACGAGCAGGCCGAGTATCTGGCGACATCGGTTTACCAGCGCATCCTCGCGTTGATGCGTGGTCAAAGCCTGGTCCAGCGTCCACCGGTGAAAACCATGGATGGCCTGTGGCTGCCCCATGAGAAAGACGCGGTGCATGATTTCCTGGGACTGGCGATGGTGGGCAGCCCACAGAAGATCCGCGCCAAACTGGACGTATTGATCGAGCAGACCCAGGCAGACGAGCTGATTTTTACCTGCGACCTGTATGAACATGCCGATCGCGTGCATTCCTATGAGTTGCTGGCGCAAGTCATGAAGGGCTGAGACCTGTAGGAGCGAGCTTGCTCGCGATGGACGAGAGAGCGCCCGGGTTTATTCAGAAAACACGCGCTATCGTTATGGTCCATCGCGAGCAAGCTCGCTCCTACAGTGAATTGAAGGGGGATCATCCGCGTTTGTAGACGATTTCCTTGGTGCCTTTCTCACAGGTGCCGACGACTTTTCCGCCAGCAGCAGCGCCTTTATCTACAATTTCCAGTGAGTAGTTCGACACACCTCTGGCATCCAGCTTCGCTGCGATTTCGGCTTTCAGCTCTTCGCATGGCTTGCCGTCAGCAAACGCCGCGCCCGCAAGGCTCAACAAACCTACCGCCAACATAAACTTCTTCATCGGTCGCATTCCCTGGTCGGATCAAAGGGAGCATCCAGCCATCAGCCGGATGCACTCATGTAGCGCTTTGCCATTCCCTATGGCACTCGGCCAGCGCGCAAGTTCAGAAGACTAGCTCAATCTTAGCTGCTGGCAATCCGGAACCCGACCTTGAGCGTCACCTGGAAGTGCGCTGCCTTGCCGTCCTTGATGTGTCCGCGGGTTTCGGTCACTTCGAACCATTCCATGTACTTGAGACTTTTACTGGCTTCGGCCAGCGCGTTGTTGATGGCGTCTTCAATGCTGCTGGTGGATGAGCCGACAAGTTCGACTTTCTTGTAAGTGTGATGGTCAGTCATGGGCGTTCTCCTCAGGGTGTGAAATACAGCCTAGCAGTGATTTTTCGTATTACTTCTGCCGGCCTTCAAGAGGCAGAAGTTCAGATTTACTGCACTTTCTTGAACCTCTGAAGTCCCAACCAACACACGTCACTCATCATCAATGCAGGAGAGCCACCATGGCCAATACCTCTTTACGTAAAGCCTCATTGCAAAGCATGGAAGCCGAGATCGAGAGTCTGTTGAAGTCTTTGGAGAACCTGAAGGACGACGCCTCGGACGAGTCGCGTAAAACCCTCAAGGCGTTGAAAGCCAACGCCGAGAGCGCCCTCAAGCATTCGCGTCATTTGCTCGGCGATGCGTACGAAGAAGTCAAAGTCAAAACCCGTGAAACCGGGATCGCCACTCGGGACTACGCCCAGGAACACCCTTGGACTACAGCCGGTGTCGCGGTGGGCGCACTGGGTCTGCTTGCGGCTTACTTGCTGTGCAAACGCGGTGACTAATCTGTTTGGCGCAGTTCGTTTTTGAGCCACTGCGCCAGTTGCCGAGCGCGTCCGTCCGCGGCGCGTTTGGGTAGCCACAACGCCAGTTGCGCCGGGGTTTCGCTGAAACCCCACGGCGCAACCAGGCGCCCTGCCTTCAAGTCCTCGGCGACTAAAGGTTCAGGGGCAATCGCGACACCGAGACCGGCCACTGCCGCCTCCAGCAAATAATACAAATGCTCGAAACCCTGTCCGTACTTCAACGCTTTGGCGTCGAGGCCACTTTGCTGCGCCCAGCTTGGCCAGGCCTGCGGACGGGAAGTGGTGTGCAGCAACGGCTGCTTCAACAGAGCGCTTGCTGGCGCCTGTTGAAGCAGTTCGTAATCGGCGAAGCGTGGGCTCATGACCGGGCCGATGCGTTCGCTGGCCAATTCGTAAACCTGCATGTCCGCAGGCCATGGCGGCTCGGCGAACACCAGCAAAGCGTCCAGCCCCGGACGACGGGGATCGAGATCGCCTTCTCCGGCGGACAAGTGCAGGCGCAGGTCCGGTAGATCAGCATTCAACCGACCCAAACGCGGAATAAACCAGCGCGCCAGCAGACTGCCCGAACAGCCGAGCACGAACGGCGCGTCGGCGGTGCTTTGGGTCAGCTCGGCGCAGACCGTGCGCAAGCGCTCAAAGGCTTCAGCGCTGGCATCGCGCAAACGCACGCCGGCATCTGTGAGTTTAAGGCCGCGACCCTCCTTGATGAACAGACTCACCCCGAGATGCTCTTCGAGCACTTTCAATTGCCGGCTGACTGCGCCATGGGTGACGTGCAGCTGTTCGGCGGCCTGGCTGACGCTGTTCAGGCGGGCAGTGGCTTCGAAGGCGCGAAGCGCGTTCAGCGGGGGAAGGTCGTGGCTCATGGGATCTGTGAGTTTTCCTGACAGGTTGCGGCGATCTTATCGGTTTTCAGCCTGAGGCGTCAGGGGTAGAGTTAAGCCCACTCTCTTTTCAAAAGCTTCATCTCACCCATTCAACCGGAGCGACCCATGACCCAGACTAATCTGCGCAACGGCCCCGACGCCAACGGCCTGTTTGGCTCGTTCGGCGGCCGCTACGTCGCCGAAACCCTGATGCCGTTGATCCTCGATCTGGCCCGCGAGTACGAAGCGGCCAAGGAAGATCCGGCATTCAAAGAAGAATTGGCCTACTTCCAGCGCGACTATGTCGGACGTCCAAGCCCACTCTATTTCGCTGAACGCCTGACCGAGTTCTGTGGCGGCGCGAAGATTTATCTCAAGCGTGAAGAGCTGAACCACACCGGCGCGCACAAGATCAACAACTGCATCGGCCAGATCCTGCTGGCGCGGCGCATGGGCAAGAAACGCATCATCGCCGAGACCGGCGCCGGCATGCACGGCGTGGCGACGGCCACCGTGGCGGCGCGTTTTGGCCTCGACTGCGTGATCTACATGGGCACCACCGACATCGAGCGTCAGCAAGCCAACGTGTTCCGCATGAAACTGCTGGGCGCCGAGGTGATCCCGGTCGTGGCCGGCACCGGCACCCTGAAAGACGCGATGAACGAAGCGCTGCGTGACTGGGTGACCAACGTCGACAGCACCTTCTACCTGATCGGCACCGTGGCCGGTCCGCACCCTTACCCTGCGATGGTTCGCGACTTCCAGGCCGTCATCGGCAAGGAAACCCGTGACCAATTGCAAGCCCAGGAAGGCCGTCTGCCAGACAGCCTGGTGGCGTGCATCGGCGGTGGCTCCAACGCCATGGGCCTGTTCCACCCGTTCCTTGACGACAAGAGCGTCGAAATCATTGGTGTCGAAGCGGCCGGTTACGGCATCGAGACCGGCAAGCACGCGGCCAGCCTGAATGGCGGCGTACCGGGCGTATTGCACGGCAACCGCACTTTCCTGCTGCAGGATGACGACGGCCAGATCATCGACGCCCACTCGATCTCCGCCGGCCTCGACTACCCAGGCATCGGCCCGGAACACGCCTGGTTGCATGACATCGGTCGCGTTCAATACACCTCGGTGACCGACGACGAAGCCCTCGAAGCGTTCCACAAATGCTGCCGCCTGGAAGGGATTATTCCTGCACTGGAAAGCGCCCATGCCTTGGCCGAAGTGTTCAAACGCGCACCGACCCTGCCGAAAGATCACCTGATGGTGGTCAACCTGTCCGGTCGCGGGGACAAAGACATGCAGACCGTCATGCACCACATGGAAAACTCTCAACAAGTGCAGTCCCAGCAGGAGAAACACTGATGAGCCGCCTGCAAACGCGTTTTGCCGAACTCAAGGAACAAAACCGCGCCGCCCTGGTGACCTTCGTCACCGCCGGCGACCCGAGCTATGACACTTCCCTGGCGATCCTCAAAGGTTTGCCTGGTGCGGGCGCCGACGTGATCGAGTTGGGCATGCCTTTCACCGACCCAATGGCTGACGGCCCGGCGATCCAGCTGGCCAACATCCGCGCCTTGGGCGCCAAACAGAACCTGGCGAAAACCCTGCAAATGGTTCGCGAGTTCCGCGAAGGCAACAGCGATACGCCGCTGGTGCTGATGGGTTACTTCAACCCGATCCACATGTACGGCGTACCGCGCTTCATCGCCGATGCCAAAGAGGCCGGCGTGGATGGCCTGATCGTTGTCGACCTGCCGCCCGAGCACAACGGCGAACTGTGCGACCCGGCCCAGGCTGCCGGTCTGGACTTCATCCGTCTGACTACCCCGACGACCGATGATGTGCGTTTGCCGACGGTCTTGAACGGTAGCTCCGGTTTCGTTTACTACGTGTCTGTGGCCGGTGTGACTGGTGCCGGCGCGGCGACGCTGGAGCACGTTGAAGAAGCGGTGGCCCGTCTGCGCCGCCACACTGATCTGCCGATCAGCATCGGTTTCGGTATTCGTACACCGGAGCAAGCGGCGTCAATCGCGCGTCTGGCCGACGGTGTGGTGGTGGGTTCGGCGTTGATCGATCACATCGCCAACGCCTCGACGCCGGATCAGGCGGTCGATGGTGTACTGAGCCTTTGCGCGGCGCTGGCCGATGGCGTGCGTCAGGCCCGCGTCAGCTGAAGGTAAAGTTCCTGATACAGAGGAATTAGAGCCTAGCGGTACAGACTAAACAGCAAGACCGAGGGCTTCAGGACTACGTTCTGAAGCCCTTTTTGCTGTGTGTGCCGTGAGGAAAGACCCGATGAAAATGCCGAAACGTCTGATTGCCAGCCTGGGCGTGCTGATGCTCAGTGCCACCCCGTTGCTGCACGCCAGCGCCGATCAGCGCGACGATCACGACCGCGGCGGTCAGCAACAGGGCCATTACGATAACCGTGGCGATGACCATCGCGGCCCCCAGGACAACCATCGCGGCGGCCCTCCGCCACGGGACTTTGGTCCGGTGCGCCAGACGATTCATGACAATCATGGCTACTTCGTACGGGGGGCGCCGCCACCTCCAGGCATTCATCTGGAGCGTGGTCGGCCGTTGCCGCACGGTTATTACGGTGAGCGCCTGGATAATCGCGCGCTGAGCCGGCTGCCGTATTACCAGGGTTACGAATGGCGCCGCGCGGGTGGCGACATTGTGCTGATCGCCGTGGGTACCGGGATCGTCTATGAAATTCTGGAAGGGGTGCTCTGATGTGATGAAACTGTAGGAGCGAGCCTGCTCGCGATGGTTGTTAACGATAACGCGTGTTTCCCGACGGAACCCGTCGCTTTCAAGTCCATCGCGAGCAGGCTCGCTCCTACAGTGGGCTGCAATCACTACGGCAATTCCAATCCGCCCGCCGCTTTGTGCAATTTACGCAAATGCTCGCCAACCTGCTTCAGGTTGGCTTCGTTGGCAGCCATCTCCGCCGCGCGACTCGGGTCGAGCAACGCTCTCACTTCCTTGTCCAGGTCGCCAGTCAGCGCCTGGAGCTGCTTTTGCCTCAGGCTGCTTTCCGATTCCAGGCGTTGCCACTCGCTGGGTTGCGGCAAGCCATAACCGCCGGTACCGAGCAGCTCCGCCGGACGACTGAGGAAGCCGCTGTTGGCGAGAATCTGCTTCAACGTCGCATTGGCCTTGTCCATACCGCCGCTCTTCAATTCCCGGGCACCGAGATAGCGTTGCTTCACTTCGTCCTGGGCCAGCACCAGTTGTTGCCGGAAAGCGGCCTGCTCCAGTAGCAGCAAAGCCGCGCTGGTGCGCAGGTCAGCCTGATCAATCCATTGACGACGCTCTTCGGCCTTTAAGGCCAGCCAGTCTTCGACCTTGTCCTGTTTGATCGGCAGGTGCTTTTTCAGCACCTCGAACATCGCTTGATAGCGATCTCGGAAAGAGTCGAAGCGATAGCCAAGCCGCAGCGCTTCGCGAGGATCGTCCAGCACGCTGGTATCCGCCAGGCCGCGACCCTTGAGCACTTCCAGCAAGCCGTTGGGCATGATGTTGTCCAGCCCGACCAGCTTCGCGTTGTTGGTGCCGCTGCGCAGCAACTTCAGGCCTTCTACCGCGCAGTTGTTGGACAGGAAGAAGTAATTGCCGTCGTAGCTCCAGTGCATCTCGGCGGCGTGTTCCACCACGTCTTCGATCTCGTTGCGCGACAGGTTCAGCGGCACCGAGGCGAGGCTGCGCAATTCGGTCTTGGTGTACTCATCGATGACCTGGGCCAGCGGCAGGACGAACAGGCGCGACGGGTATTTGCCGACCAATCCATCCCAGCTCGACAGCTGTACATCACCGACGAAGGCGCGGTAGGACAACACCAGGTGTTGATCCAGATCCAGCCGGCAATCCGGCCCTCTTGGCCGGCCGGGAGCACAGATCACCAGGCGCAACATGCTGTGGCCCCAGCGGCTGACCCAGTTCTGGTTGGCTTCGGCCAACAGATAATCCACGGCATACACCCGCTCCGGATCGACCTGGCCCAAAGGCTGTTTGGCGAAGTCGTTACCGGCATTGAGGAAGGCGAACGATTTGCCGCAGGTGTCTTTGGCGGCGGGAGCCCAGCCGAAATGTTCTTTGTAGTAGCGGTAGAGCGCTGGGCGGCGACAGACGTAGCTCGGGTCGAGGAGGAAATACTCCATGTTCACCGCGACGAACTCTTTGGGGCTGCTGGTCTCGTAGATGTCCGGGCTGCGGGCGATCTGGCGGTTGTACTGTTCGCGCTCGCCGCGACGGCCCACGTATTGCGGCCAGCCTGCGAGGTCGAGCAGGCGCGGGTCATCGCTGAGGGTAAAGCGTCGGTCGGATTGGCCACGGCATTCATCCGGAATGCCGATCAGGCCGGAGCTGTTGGTGCGCCGGGTGCAGTGCTGGATCAGCGTGCGTTCGGCGGCTGGCCAAAAACGCGAGCGGTCATAGATGTGGGTGAGTTCGTGCAGCACCGTGGCCAGCATTTCCCTGCGCACGGTGCCGTGGGGGCGATAAGTCTTCTTGGTTGCGGCGCTGCCGTCGGTGAGGCTGGCGAGCAGGTTGCGGTTCAGGTCGAGTTCGGACACCAGCGACGCCTGGCCGTAGGCATTGCTCGGCATGTCATCGGTCCAGCCAACGTCGATGCGTCGGTCGAGCTGCTCGATGAACCGCGGCGGCAACGCCTGCATGGCTTCATCAAGCAGCGCCTGGCTGGCCTGCTGTTGCGCGGGACTCAGGCCTTCGGTCTTGAGCTGTAATTGCAGTCCGGCCTGAGCCGTGTTGCCGAGCAGCAACATGGCCCCCATCAGAAGCCAGGCATTTAGCGACCTCACAGTGCGAGGATGGCTTCGGCGATGACCTGATCACTGGCGTCCCGAGCTTCCGGCACGCGGGTGCGCAATAGGTTGAGCGCTGCTTCCAGGTGCGCGCCCCGGATATCACCATCACTGGCGACGAAACTGGCGGCATCGTCATGGGCTTCTCGAACGATTTTCGCGTCACGGATGGACGTCGTGGTATCGGAAGTGAAATCAAGGGTCCGGCGAGTGGCATTGATGAGGATGTTGCTGGTGGCAACCAGGGTGTGCGCCTGGGTTACATCGGCCAACAGCAGCAGGCCAAGGGTGGCGACAATCAGCGGGCTACGCATGGAACGACTCCGGAGGAACGAGGATAACTATTGGACGAGAATAGCGTGTGCCAGTTCAAGGTCGCTTGCATGAAGTTTTGGCTGGGTCTGGCGCAGGTAAATCAGGGCCGACTCCAGTTGTGCGCCTCGCAGTTGGCCGTCACTGGCGATAAATGAAGCGGCGTCATCCCTGGCGGCGAGCAGAAGCTTACGGTCGAAGGGGGCGGAGGTCACCATGCTTGTGGCATAGCCCGTAGCTACGACGCCTTGCGTCGTCAGGTCGAAGGCATGGGCCAGGCTTGCCCAACTGGCCGCCATGAGTACCGGAGTGATCAACAGACAGGTAAGAAAACGCATGAGACTCGACAGTTGAAAGCGAGTCCAAAGGCTAGCGCAACGCCCGGTTTAGAGCCAGCGCCGAAACATCGGGACACGTCGGGCGTGTCCCGGATATGGATGATGCCTGGTTAGATCGTCAGGATGGCCTGAGCCAGTTGTGCGTCAGTCGCGTTCAGTTGAGGGGCCTGGTGGCGAATGTGGTCGAGTGCGCTTTCCAGTTTCACGCCACGAATGGCGCCTTCGCTGGCGACGAAGCTGGCGGCGTCGTCACGGGCCGCGCGCACGATCTTGTCATCGCGAAAGGACGAGGTGACATCGGAAGTGGCATCGGACGTAGCCTTGAGTGCACCGACGACGGCATCGGTGGTCACGACGAAGCTGGTGGCATGGGAATTGGCAGCCACGGCAAGCAGGGCTGCAGCGCTGAGCAGACGAAGACGGGACATGGTGTAACTCCTTTTGGTAAACCGATTGAGAGGTGGCGCGGTGTCTGTTGAGTCAGACGCCTGTCGCGCAGTCATCGCCACGTTCTGGCTTGATATTAGGCCTGTAGGTGTCGATTCGCACAGTCCCGTCTGTTCAGGCGGACATCAGCGCCAGAACGGCTTATCCAATTCTTTGACACGATCTGAATGACTGATGCCCAGGTCAGACAGTTGCCTGCCGTCGAGTTGCGCCAGTAAACGCCGGGTTCTGGCTCTTTCGAGGCTGCTGGCGAGGCCTCTGAACAATCTTCCAAGCCAGGTAAACCGAGGCTTGGATTGCGAAGTGGTCGCGGGGAGATCCAGTGGATGATCCATGGTGCAGTCCTTTTGCTGGCAGGTCGGGATTTCATGATGATCCCGCCCGGTTCGCCAAGACAGACACACACGCCTGAAATTGTACTGGTTCAGTTTTGATTAAAGTGAAACTGTACCTGTGTTTGAGTGTGCTTATTGTTTTGAGGATTTCATCACCCCAAAACGACAAAACCCGTCGTGGTTTCCCACGACGGGTCTTGTTTGTTCAATTCGGGTGCTGGCGGTTGACCTTAAAGATCAGAGCCAGCGACGCTTACTTAGCGCCAGAACGGCTTGCTCAGCTCTTCGTAGCGTTGTGCTTCGCTAATCCCGGCGTCAGCCAGCAGACGCGAATCCAGGCGAGCCAGTTGGTGGCGGCTGGAGATGCGGCGCTGCCACAGCATCAGGTTGGCGATAACGCGCAGAGGCATGGAAGCCTGGGTTTTTGCAGCGGTGTCTTCGAAGAACAGATCGGAACTGAGTGTACGTTCCATGGTTTTCATCCTTCCGCTTGTGGCGGGATTAGGTAGTGGTTTAACTGATGCCAATGATCCTCTTGTTTGACCAGTCTCTCTAGATACAGTTCACCTGTATTGTGAGGGACCAGTTAACTGTTAAAGGGTGGTGTACTGGTCTAAATTGAGGCAACTGTACCTATCAGCACCAATATGGTGCATTTTTGGTGATTCAGGTCGAAAAGGTAGGCCATTACGGTAGGAAAAGACCAGTACAGCAGTACAGTTTTAAACACATTTCTGCCTGGCAATAGTCCGCTGTCGAAACTGTGTTTGCGACAGCGGCTATCTGTATCAATTACACCGTCAGCATTCGACCGGTTTCTTCCAGGTTGATGTGCCAGCTCAGGGCGTCACGCAGGATATGTGGCGTGTGCCCGCCGATGGCGCAAGCAGCGGTGAAGTAGTCATCCAGCGCCTGGCGATAGTCCGGGTGTACGCAGTTATCGATGATGACGCGAGCCCGCTCCCGCGGTGCCAGCCCGCGCAAGTCCGCCAGACCGACCTCGGTCACGAGGATGTCGACGTCATGTTCCGTGTGATCGACGTGGCTGACCATCGGCACCACGCTCGAGATCGCGCCGCCCTTGGCAATCGACTTGGTCACGAAGATCGCCAGGTGCGCGTTGCGCGCGAAGTCGCCCGAGCCACCGATGCCGTTCATCATTCGCGTGCCGCAGACGTGGGTAGAGTTGACGTTGCCGTACAGGTCGAACTCCAACGCAGTGTTGATGCCGATGATCCCAAGGCGGCGCACCACTTCCGGGTGGTTGGAGATTTCCTGCGGACGCAGGACCAGCTTGTCCTTGTAGCGCTCCAGGTTGCCGAACACATCAGCGTTGCGGCGGCTCGACAAGGTGATCGAACTACCAGACGCAAAGCTCAGCTTGCCGGCGTCGATCAGGTCGAAGGTCGAGTCCTGCAACACCTCGGAATACATGGTCAGGTCTTCGAACGGAGAATCGATCAGTCCGCACATCACCGAGTTGGCAATGGTGCCGATGCCGGCCTGCAATGGGCCAAGCTTGTTGGTCATGCGCCCAGCCGCCACTTCCTGCTTGAAGAAGTCGATCAGGTGGTCGGCAATGGCCTGGGTATCAACGTCTGGTGGCAGCACCGTCGACGGCGAGTCGGACTGATTGGTGATGACAATCGCGACGATCTTTTCAGGCGGGATCGGAATGGCGGTGCTGCCAATGCGATCGTCGACCTTCACCAGCGGAATCGGCGTGCGGGTCGGGCGATACGTCGGGATATAGATGTCGTGCAAACCCTCGAGGTTCGGGTTGTGCGCCAGGTTGATCTCGACGATCACCTGTTTGGCGAAAATCGCGAAGCTGGCCGAGTTGCCCACCGAAGTGGTCGGCACGATGTGGCCTTGCTCAGTGATCGCCACGGCCTCGATGACGGCGATGTCCGGCAGTTTCAGCTGCTGGTTGCGCAGCGACTCCACGGTTTCTGAAAGATGCTGGTCAATAAACATCACTTCGCCGGCGTTGATCGCCTTGCGCAATGTGCTGTCGACCTGGAACGGCATGCGTCGCGACAGGACGCCGGCTTCGGTGAGCTGTTTATCAAGGTCGTTGCCCAGGCTGGCGCCGGTCATCAGTGTGATTTTCAGCGGGGTGACTTTGGCGCGTTCGGCCAATGCATGAGGCACGGCTTTGGCTTCGCCGGCGCGCGTGAAACCACTCATGCCGACGGTCATGCCGTCCTCAATCAGAGCGGCAGCGTCAGCGGCGCTCATCACCTTATCCAACAACGAAGGCAAGCGAATACGATCACGGTACATGGATTGTTATCTCGGGCAACGGAAGCAAGGTGTGCAGTCTAGTGATTTCAAAAAAAATCCTCCCGCTACCATGGTCGAATGCAGACCCCTGATTTAGAGCCTTTGGTCGGGTTTCACGGGGAATAAAAAAACCCCAGCCTACTAAAGGCTGAGGTTTTGGGTATTGCGCTGGAGCAGTTTTTACTCGACGGCTTTGACCATATCTTCGATGACTTTCTTGGCGTCGCCGAAGACCATCATGGTTTTGTCGAGGTAGAACAGTTCGTTGTCCAGGCCGGCATAACCGCTGGCCATCGAACGCTTGTTGACGATGATCGTCTTGGCCTTGAACGCTTCGAGAATCGGCATCCCGGCAATCGGCGATTTCGGATCGTTCTTCGCCGCCGGGTTGACCACGTCGTTGGCGCCGAGCACCAGCACCACGTCGGCCTGACCGAACTCGGAGTTGATGTCTTCCATCTCGAACACCTGGTCGTAAGGCACTTCAGCCTCGGCCAGCAGCACGTTCATGTGACCAGGCATACGACCCGCCACCGGGTGGATCGCGTATTTCACGGTCACGCCACGATGGCTCAGCTTCTCGGTCAGCTCTTTCAGTGCGTGCTGCGCCCGTGCTACCGCCAGGCCGTAGCCTGGAACGATGATCACGGTATCGGCGTTGGTCAGCAGGAAGGTCGCGTCGTCGGCCGAACCGGATTTCACCGGGCGGGCTTCCTTGGCGCCAGCCGGGCCGGCATCGGCCGTATTGCCGAAACCACCGAGCAGTACATTAAAGAAGGAGCGGTTCATCGCCTTGCACATGATGTACGAGAGGATCGCACCGGAGGACCCCACCAGCGAGCCCGCGATGATCAGCATCGAGTTGTTCAGCGAGAAGCCGATACCCGCTGCTGCCCAACCGGAGTAACTGTTAAGCATCGACACCACAACCGGCATGTCTGCGCCGCCAATCGGGATGATGATCAGGACGCCCATCACGAAGGCCAGCACCAGCATCAGCGCGAAGGCACTGAGATTGCCGGTCAGCATGAAGGTGATGCCCAGCGCCAGTGTCGCCAGACCCAGCAGCAGGTTCAGCTTGTGCTGGCCGCCGAACTGTACTGGTGCACCCTGGAACAGGCGGAACTTGTACTTGCCCGAGAGCTTGCCGAACGCGATCACCGAACCGGAGAAGGTGATTGCACCGATGGCAGCACCCAGGAACAGCTCCAGACGGTTGCCCGCAGGAATCGAATCACCCAATTGCTTGACGATGCCCAGCGATTGCGGCTCAACAACAGCGGCGATCGCGATGAACACCGCGGCCATACCGATCATGCTGTGCATGAAGGCGACCAGTTCCGGCATCTTGGTCATTTCAACGCGCTTGGCCATGATCGAACCGGCGGTGCCGCCGACCAGCAGGCCGACGATGACGTAACCGATACCGGCGGTGGCCAGCTCAGCGCCCAGCTTATAGATGAGGCCCACGGTGGTGAGGATCGCCAACGCCATGCCGAGCATGCCGTACAGGTTGCCGCGACGCGACGTGGTCGGGTGCGACAGGCCTTTCAAGGCCTGGATGAAGCAGATGGACGCGATCAAGTAGAGCGTCGTTACGAGGTTCATGCTCATTACTTAGGCGCCTCTTCTTTTACGGCTTTCGGGGCTTTTTTCTTGAACATCTCAAGCATCCTGCGGGTCACCAGGAAGCCACCGAATACGTTCACTGCCGCCAGGGCCACGGCCAGCGTGCCCATGGTTTTGCCCAGTGGCGTAACGGTCAGCGCCGCGGCGAGCATGGCGCCGACGATCACGATCGCCGAAATGGCGTTGGTAACCGCCATCAACGGCGTGTGCAGCGCAGGTGTAACGTTCCAGACCACGTGATAACCGACATAAATCGCCAGCACGAAGATGATCAGGTTGTAGATACCGGGGGAGATAAGCTCTTCCATCGTCTGAATCCCTGCTTAGGCGTTTTTGCGGATGACTTGGCCGTCGCGGCACATCAGGCACGCGGCGACGATGTCGTCTTCTAGGTTCACTTCGAACTGGCCTTCTTTGTTGAAGACCAGCTTCAGGAAGTCCAGCAGGTTGCGTGCGTACAGGGCCGAAGCGTCTGCCGCGACTGCGCCGGCCAGATTGGTAGGACCGCAAATGGTTACGCCATTCTCGACCACAACCTGATCGGCCACGGTCAGCGGGCAGTTGCCGCCCTGGGCTGCGGCGAGGTCGATGACCACCGAGCCTGGCTTCATCTGCGCCACGGTTTCCGCACTCAACAGCGTCGGTGCCTTGCGGCCCGGAATCAGTGCCGTGGTGATGACAATGTCAGCCTGCTTGGCGCGCTCGTGCACGGCCAGGGCCTGACGCTGCATCCAGCTCGCCGGCATTGGACGTGCGTAACCGCCGACCCCGACGGCGCATTCGCGCTCTTCATCGGTCTCATAAGGCACGTCGACGAACTTGGCACCGAGGGATTCGATCTGCTCTTTAACCGCAGGTCGCACATCAGACGCCTCAATCACCGCACCCAGACGTTTCGCCGTAGCGATCGCCTGCAAACCGGCTACCCCGGCGCCAAGAATCAGCACGCGCGCCGCTTTCACGGTGCCCGCAGCGGTCATCAGCATCGGCATGAAGCGAGGGTAATGGTGAGCGGCCAGCAATACGGCTTTATAGCCGGCGATGTTGGCTTGCGAAGACAGCACATCCAGGCTCTGGGCGCGGGAGGTGCGTGGCGCGGCTTCCAGCGCAAACGCGGTGATTCCGCACTCGGCCAGCTTGGCGATGGTTTCATTGCTGAACGGGTTGAGCATGCCCACCACAACGGTGCCGCTCTTGATCAGAGCGAGTTCGCTGTCGCTGGGTGCGACCACCTTGAGAATCAGCTCGGCACCAAACGCATCGTTGGCGCTGCCAATGGTTGCGCCTGCCGCTTCATAAGCACTGTCGACAACGCTGGCATTAATGCCGGCGCCGCTTTGCACAGTGACCTTATGACCCTGGCCGATCAGCTTCTTGATGGTTTCCGGGGTTGCAGCAACCCGTGTTTCACCCGTCTGGGTTTCGAGAGGAACACCAATGTGCACGTCAAATCTCCTGCGTGATCTTATTGAGTAAACCCAGGCACTTCGGATGGTGCGGCTGGGGCGGCCGATCAGCACGATCCCGCCAAATCAGGGCGGGGCGCGGCATTTTGCAGGCGAACTTTGTGCCCTTCAAGGGATTATGACGGGTGACGGAAAATTAACTACAAGTCACCCCGTGACCGAATGTCGCAACCAACCGCTTCAATCCCTTGCAGGCCGTGCCTTGTAAGGCTTTTCGCCAAAATTCAAGAAATTACACATCGGTACGGTGAATGCAGTGTTATTGCCATCCAATAGCGGCTCAAGGCCACGTTTTCAGGCGCTTGTGGGACGTTTGTACAGCTTCTCGGTACAGTCTGCGAATATGCGACAAATACTTATATCTGTAGGGCTTTCAGTTTATTGACTACGGGGTCAGCTAATGGGGCTAAGCCTTTATCCTTCTAGGCTGTAGCTTTGTGCCTGATTTACCAGCCAGTCGCGAAATGCCTTCAAAGACGCAGATTCGACCTTTCGATCAGGAATCATCAGGTAATACGCCTTGATGCTGGACAGCGCCTGAGCGTTGGCAATCACCAGGCGCTTCTCCGCCAGTTCGCGCTGAATCAGGAACGGCGGGATCAAGGCGATCCCCATGTCATGCATCGCCGCTTGGGCAAGCATGGAGAATAGCTCGTAGCGCGGCCCTGTCATGTCGCGGGGGATATTAAGGTTTTGCGAGTTGAACCATTGGCGCCAGGCATAGGGGCGGGTGGTCTGTTGCAGCAAGGGCAGTTCGGCGATTTCTGCGGGTGTGAGGCTTGTCCTATTGCCCAGTAGGTTGGGGCTGCACACAGGCATGGGATTTTCGCCCATCAGCCTGTGGGATTCAGTGCCTGACCAGTCCGCATCGCCAAAGTAAATGGCGGCATCGAAGTCTGTGTCGGCAAACAGGAACGGGCGTGTGCGGTTAGTAAGGTTGACCGTCACTTCCGGATGTTTTTGCTGGAAGTCTTTGAGTCTTGGCAGTAGCCATTGGGTGCCGAAGGTTGGTACGACCGCCAGCTCAATCACGTTGGTACCCTGTTGGCCCATCACTGACAGGGTGTCGCGCTCTACGGCGTCCAACTGTGTTGCTACCCGACGGCTGTAGGAAAGTCCGGCTTCAGTCAGCTTCACTCCACGTCGCGAGCGTCGGAACAATTCCACACTCAAGAACTCCTCAAGGCTGGCGATCTGTCGGCAGATCGCTCCCTGAGTGAGGGAAAGTTCCTGGGCTGCCTTTGTAAAGCTCTCGTGGCGTGCCGCTGCTTCAAAGCTGACCAGGGCGGTTGTGCTGGGGATCTTCCTGCGCATGTACGTCAACCTCACTAATACATCGTACAAAAAACTGCTTCGCGATATTTCGGAGTGAGAAATTAGCACAACAGTATGCAAAATCCTCGTTTGTGGTAACGCCGAACCCGGCCTAGGATCAGTCCACGTTATTTGACCCGATTCGAGAGGACACACTCATGGGCGGTAAAGCTAGCTTCAACTGGATCGATCCCCTGCTGCTGGATCAACAGCTCACCGAAGAAGAGCGCATGATCCGCGACACTGCCGAGCAATTCGCTCAGCAGAAGCTCGCGCCACGTGTTCTTGAAGCTTTCCGTCATGAAAAGACTGACCCGGCGATCTTTCGTGAAATGGGTGAAGTCGGCCTGCTGGGTGCAACTATCCCTGAGCAATATGGCGGCAGCGGTCTGAACTATGTCAGCTACGGTCTGATTGCTCGTGAAGTTGAGCGCGTCGATTCGGGTTATCGCTCGATGATGAGCGTGCAGTCCTCTTTGGTGATGGTGCCGATCAATGAATTCGGTACTGAGGCCCAGAAGCAGAAGTATCTGCCGAAACTGGCCTCGGGCGAGTGGATTGGCTGTTTCGGTCTGACCGAGCCTAACCACGGTTCCGACCCGGGCGCGATGATTACCCGTGCACGCAAAGTGGAAGGCGGCTACAGCCTGACCGGCAGCAAGATGTGGATCACCAACAGCCCGATCGCCGATGTATTCGTGGTCTGGGGTAAGGACGACGAGGGCGACATCCGTGGCTTCGTTCTGGAGAAAGGCTGGAAAGGCCTGAGCGCGCCGGCCATTCACGGCAAAGTGGGGCTGCGTGCATCCATCACCGGTGAGATCGTCATGGACAACGTGTTTGTCCCTGAAGAGAACATCTTCCCTGACGTCCGTGGTTTGAAAGGCCCGTTTACTTGCCTGAACTCGGCACGTTATGGCATTTCCTGGGGTGCGCTGGGTGCGGCCGAGTTCTGCTGGCACACCGCTCGCCAATACACCCTGGATCGTCAGCAGTTCGGTCGTCCATTGGCTGCTACTCAATTGATCCAGAAGAAACTGGCTGACATGCAGACCGAAATCACCTTGGCTCTGCAAGGCTGCCTGCGCCTGGGTCGCATGAAAGATGAAGGCACCGCTGCGGTCGAAATCACCTCGATGATGAAGCGCAACTCTTGCGGCAAGTCCCTGGACATTGCTCGTATGGCGCGTGACATGTTGGGTGGTAACGGTATCTCCGATGAATTCGGCGTGGCGCGTCACCTGGTCAACCTGGAAGTGGTGAATACCTATGAAGGTACGCATGACGTCCATGCGCTGATCCTTGGTCGTGCGCAGACCGGCCTCCAGGCGTTCTATTAATAGGAGAACGGCCATGGGCGCGCTTTCGCATCTACGGGTACTGGATTTGTCGCGGGTGCTGGCCGGGCCGTGGTCCGGTCAGATACTGGCGGACCTTGGCGCCGAGGTGATCAAGGTCGAGCGTCCGGGCAATGGCGATGACACGCGCGCCTGGGGGCCTCCTTTTCTGAAGGACGCCTATGGCGAGAACACCAGCGAGGCCGCCTACTACTTGTCGGCCAATCGCAACAAGCAATCGGTGACCATCGACTTCACTCGCCCGGAGGGGCAGAAGTTGGTGCGTGAGCTGGCGGCGAAGTCAGACATCCTGATCGAGAACTTCAAGGTCGGTGGTCTGGCGGCTTATGGGCTGGACTATGAATCACTCAAGGAGGCCAATCCGAATCTGATTTACTGCTCGATCACCGGATTTGGCCAGACGGGTCCTTACGCCAAGCGCGCGGGTTATGACTTCATGATCCAGGGCTTGGGCGGCCTGATGAGTTTGACGGGGCGACCAGAAGGGGACGATGGTGCCGGGCCGGTGAAAGTCGGCGTGGCGCTGACGGACATTTTGACCGGGCTTTACTCGACCGTGGCGATTCTCGCAGCGCTTGCGCATCGGGATCATGACGGTGGCGGTCAGCATATCGATATGGCGTTGCTGGATGTCCAGGTTGCGTGTCTGGCTAACCAGGCGATGAACTACCTGACGACAGGCAATGCGCCGAAGCGGCTGGGTAATGCACATCCGAACATCGTGCCGTATCAGGACTTTCCGACGGCAGATGGCGATTTCATCCTCACCGTGGGTAATGACGGGCAGTTCCGCAAATTTGCGGAAGTGGCCGGGCAGCCGCAGTGGGCGGATGATCCGCGCTTTGCCACCAACAAGCTGCGGGTGGCGAACCGTGCGGTGCTGATTCCGTTGATTCGCCAGGCTACGGTGTTCAAGACTACTGCTGAGTGGGTGTCGCAGTTGGAGCGGGCAGGCGTACCGTGTGGTCCGATCAATGATCTGGCTCAGGTGTTTGCCGACCCTCAGGTAAAGGCGCGCGGATTGGCGATTGAGCTGCCTCACGCCTTGGCAGGGATGGTGCCGCAGGTGGCGAGCCCAATTCGTCTGTCCGAGACGCCGGTGGAGTACCGCAATGCGCCTCCTTTACTGGGCGAGCATACGATGGCGGTGCTGCAGCGGGTGTTGGGACTGGACGCTTGTGCGGTGACTGCATTAAAGGACGCTGGAGTGCTTTGAGGAGTCCTTCTATATAGAGGGCGTGGTTTTGCTCTTCTATATAGAGGAAAGCTCGCTGTTTTCAGGCTTTCTGCAAGTTATTGATAGAAAGGCTAAATTAGGGGTTGACGGCAGATTCTGGAAGTCTATAATTCGCCCCACTTCCGGCGCAGTCGAAACGGAAAACTCCTTGGCAAACAAAGAGTTACGCAGTTTTCGACAGCGAGTTGCTTCAGGTTATCGAAGCCCAGAAGGAGTTGAAAGAGCGGTGTTGTTTGGCTCTTTTGACGGTTCGATCTTCTCGGTCGAAAGCGGAGAAAAAGAGGTGTTGACAGCAGCGAGTAACGCTGTAGAATTCGCCTCCCGCTAACGAGAGATCGGAAGCGCAAGT
>NZ_JAHBDB010000054.1:0-32508 GCF_019956105.1 Pseudomonas sp. BF-RE-25 | reverse complement strand
GCCGGCTCCTACAGGGGGGCGCGGTGTTCTTACGTGAACTCCTCGCGCAACATCGCCACAAACGCTTCTCGCGCCGGGTGAACCCCGGCGTTTTCATGCCAGTAAAACAGGTTGTCGATGGCGGTCAGTTCAGGGAACTCATACCCCGCGCACCCCGCGCCTTTGGCGTACTGATCGAATACTCCTTTAGGCACCAGCGCGACCCCCGCCCCCGCGCTGACGCACCCGACAATCGCGCCGTAACTCGCCAGGCTGACAATCGGCAGCGCCTGCCCCTGGCGCAACAACCAATGTTCCAGCGCCGCACGGTAAGGACACCCCTGGGGCCACATGAACACGGTCTTGTCCTGCAAATCGGCGATCTCGCGCACCGGCCCCAGCGACGTCGAGGCAATCAGCAGCAGCTCCTCGCGGTACATCGGCGTGCGCTTGAGTTGTGAGCGCTCGACATCCACCGCGACGATTGCGCCGTCGAGCCGGTGGTTGGCGGTGTCATCGAGCAATTGGCCCCAGGTGCCGGTGGTCAGCTCCAGCGCCACCGCCGGATAACGCTTGTGGAACTTGGCGAGCAAACGCGGCAAGCGACCGGTGGCCGACGATTCGATGGCGCCGATGCGCAACGGGCCGGACGGCTCGGCGGCGGGGTCGACCGCCCGTTTGGCCTCAGCCGTCATGGCAAGAATCTTCGAGGCGTAGGCCAGAAAAGTCTGTCCCGACGGACTGATGCGCAACCCTCTGCCTTCGCGGATAAACAACGCGACGCCCAACTCCGCTTCCAGCGACTTGATCCGTGCCGTGATGTTCGACGGCACGCAATGCAACAGCTCGGCCGCCCGGGCGATGCTGCCGACGTCGGCCACGGTTTTGAACATGCGAATCTGTGCCAGCTCCATACATCACCCAAAGTGAACGGTTAGCGCAGTATAAGTCAGTTGTGGCGAACGGTCCGCATTCTGATACTCGAAGCATCTGCCCACAGGTGCCCGACCATGCAAGCGCTCTCAACTGCCACCCCTCCCCTCAAAATCATCCTGGCCATGGCCTTCGTCGTCGCGTGCTGGGGCTATTCCCCGACCGGTATTCACATCGGCTTGCAAGCCTATGATCCCGGGCATCTGGCATCGCTGCGGTTTCTGCTGGCGTCGGTGTTCATGGCGCTGGTCGCGGTGTTCAAAGGCATCAGCCTGCCGACCCTTCGCGATTTGCCAATGCTGTTCGGCCTCGGCTTTTTTGCGGTGAGCCTGCATCACGTGGCGATCAATTTTGGTCAGCAAGGGGTCAGCGCCGGTGCGTCCAGCGTGTTGGCGCAATCGACGCCCTTGTTCAGCACACTGCTGGCGCGCTTCGTGTTCAAAGACCAAGTGAGCGCGTGGCGCTGGGGCTGTGTTTTTCTGGGATTGATCGGTGTGGTGATTGTGGTCGCGGGCGATCGCGGACTGGGCAGCATCGACGCCCATGGCCTGTTGATTCTGCTGGCGGCGGTGTCCTGGAGTTTCTACTTCGCGTTGCAGAAACATCACTCCGGGCGTTACGACGGGCTGACACTGGTCTGCTACACGGTGTGGTCGGGGACCGCGTTGTTACTGGTTTATCTGCCGGGGTTGGCGGCACAAGTGGTCAACGCGCCGATGCAGGTGCAGCTGGCAGTGCTGGCGCTGGGCATTTTTCCGAGCGCGCTCGCCTACCTGGCCTGGGCATTTGTGTTGGCTCACGTTGATTTGAGCCGGGCGACGATGACGCTGTATCTGGTGCCGCCGACGGCCATGGCGATTGCCTCGTTTGCGCTGGGGGAGCGGCCGACGGTGATGATCGTTGTCGGGGGGACAGTGGTGTTGGTCAGTGTGCTGGCGTTGAATCTGGAGCGGCGGTTGGTGGCGATTCGGGTGGAGGGTGTTTGATTGGAGTTTTGTGGTGATGGGGCTGGCGCCTTCGCCGGCAAGCCGGCTCCTACAGGGGATCGCGGCTCGGCTCTGCGCCAGCCGGATTCCGCGAAGGCGGTTAATCGCGATCCGCCAGAAACCGGTCCCGACTGTTGGTCAGGTGCAGCCACATTGCCGCCCGCGCCGCGTCCGCATCCTGACGCTTGATCGCGTTGAGAATCGCCTCGTGTTCCAGATTGGCCAACTGCCCCAGCTTGCTCAAATCCGCCGCGCCACGTTCAGCCGCGTTGACGCGAGTGCGGGGGATCATCGCGCTGCCCAGGTGCTGCATGATTTCCGTGAAGCAGACATTGCCGGTGGCCTCGGCGATCAGCAGATGGAAACGCCTGTCGGCTTCGACACAACTGTCGTTGTTGGCGAGCAGGCTTTGGTAATCGTCCAGCGCTTCGCGCATCTGCGCCAATTGCTGGTCCGTGCGCCGAATCGCCGCCAGCGCGGCGGCCTGGGTTTCGAGGCCCAGGCGCAACTCCAGGATGCTGCGCACGCCCAGCGCGGTATCGACATTCAGTCGTAGCCCCTGCTCCGGTGCGCGCTCGATGACAAACGTGCCGATGCCGTGCCGGGTTTCCACCAGCCCCGACGCCTGCAACTTCGAGATCGCCTCGCGCACCACGGTGCGACTGACCCCGTGCTCCTGAACGATGCTGTTCTCCGACGGTAGCTTGTCCCCCGGCAGCATCTGGCCGAGCAGGATGCTCTGGGTCAGTTTCGCGACCAGGTCATGGGCCAGGTTGTGAGTGCGCTTGCGGGCAGGCGCGTCGAGGTCATCTTGCATGGCAATCATCCGGAAGCAGGGCTAAGCGGATCGTAGCACTGCGGTCGAACGGTTTCTCAAGAAAACCGCCTCCAACTTGTATGACAACACTCAACAAAACAGACATCCAAGACTAAAACAAAGCATACAAACGCCCCTAAACCGAATAAAAAATGACCTTAACCATACTATTTTGTTGAGCATTACCTCTTGCAGGATAAAAAAATGTAGTTGTATGATGTCTAGCAACAACGCCACACCTGCAACACCCCGCATAAAAATAATCAGTGGGAGAAAACCAAGTGAATACATCCGTATCCGGGATGCACGACGGTGCCGATTCGGTCCTGAAGTCCGCCATCTCGAAAGTGAAACGCCACGTTCTGCCGCTGTTCGTCATCATGTTCATCGTCAACTACATCGACCGCGTGAACATCGGCTTCGTCCGCGCCCACATGGAACATGACCTGGGCATTGGTGCTGCCGCCTACGGCCTCGGTGCCGGCCTGTTCTTCATCGGCTACGCGCTGTTCGAAGTCCCCTCCAACATCCTTCTGCAAAAAGTCGGCGCACGAATCTGGCTGACCCGCATCATGCTGACCTGGGGTCTGGTGGCCGCCTGCATGGCGTTCATCCAGAACGAAACCCACTTCTACATCCTGCGATTCCTGTTGGGCGTGGCTGAAGCCGGCTTCTTCCCCGGGGTGATTTATTACTTCACGCGCTGGTTGCCCGGAGTAGAACGCGGCAAGGCCATCGCGATCTTCCTCAGCGGCTCGGCCATTGCCTCGTTGATCTCCGGCCCGTTGTCCGGTCTGCTCCTGCAAATCAGCGGGTTCGGCATGCACGGCTGGCAATGGATGTATTTCATTGAAGGCATGTTCTCGGTCGGGCTGTGCGTATTCGTCTGGTTCTGGCTTGACTCCAAACCCCACGACGCCAAATGGCTGAGCCGCGATGAGCAAGACGCGCTGGTCAAAGCCATCGATGACGAACAACTGGCCCGCGAAGCCGCGACGCCGATCAAACCGTCGCTGGGCACGCTGCTCAAGGATCGCCAGATCATCCTGTTCTGCCTGATCTACTTCTTCATCCAGCTGACCATTTACGCCGCGACCTTCTGGCTGCCGAGCATCATCAAGAAGATGGGCGACCTCAGCGACATTCAGGTCGGGCTGTTCAACTCGATCCCGTGGTTGCTGTCGATTGTCGGCATGTACGCCTTCGCGTCGCTCTCGACGAAATGGAAACACCAGCAAGCCTGGGTCGCCGCTGCCCTGCTGATCGCTGCGGCGGGGATGTTCATGTCCACCACCGGCGGGCCGGTCTTCGCTTTCGTGGCGATCTGCTTCGCGGCGCTGGGGTTCAAATCGGCTTCTTCGCTGTTCTGGCCAATTCCCCAGGCGTACCTCGATGCACGGATCGCCGCCGGCGTGATCGCGCTGATCAACTCGGTGGGCAACCTCGGAGGCTTCGTCGCGCCGACCACTTTCGGCCTGCTGGAACAACACACCGGCTCGATTCAGGGCGGCCTGTACGGTTTGGCCGCGACCTCGATCATCGCCGCGATCATCGTCTTCGCTGCACGCAACACACCGAAAACCGCACCAGCCGTTGCGCTGGGCAAACCAACGCCCAACCACGCCTGATCGCTGCTATTTAAGGACAAGAACATGAACCAACAAGACACTGCAAAAGCCCCGATCATCACCAGCATGCAAGTGGTTCCGGTGGCCGGTCACGATGGCATGCTGCTCAACCTGAGCGGCGCCCATGGCCCGTTTTTCACCCGCAACATCGTGATCCTCAAGGACAATGCCGGGCACACCGGCGTCGGTGAAGTGCCGGGGGGCGAGCGCATTCGCCAGACTCTGGAAGATGCGCGCAGCCTGGTGGTCGGCAGCCCGATCGGCACCTATCAGAGAATTCTTAACCAGGTGCGCCAGACCTTCGCCGACCGCGATGCCGGTGGTCGCGGCTTGCAGACGTTCGACCTGCGCATCACCATTCACGCGGTGACGGGCCTGGAAGCGGCGCTGCTCGATTTGCTCGGCCAGCATCTGGACGTGCCCGTCGCGGCGCTGCTCGGCGAAGGCCAGCAACGCGACGAAGTGAAGATGCTCGGCTATCTGTTTTATGTCGGTGATCGCAACGCCACCGATCTGGCTTACCGCAGCGAACCGGACGCCGACAACGACTGGTTCCGCGTACGCCACGAGAAAGCCATGACCGCCGACGCCGTGGTGCGCCTGGCGGAAGCCGCCCACGCCCGTTACGGGTTCAAGGACTTCAAGCTCAAGGGCGGCGTGCTCAGTGGCGACGAAGAAATCGAAGCGGTCACCGCGCTGGCCGAACGCTTTCCCGACGCGCGCATCACCCTTGATCCGAATGGCGCCTGGTCGCTGAAAGAAGCGATCCGTTTGTGCCGCGATCAGCATCACGTCCTCGCTTACGCCGAAGACCCGTGCGGTGCGGAAAACGGTTATTCAGGCCGGGAAGTCATGGCCGAATTCCGCCGCGCCACGGGCCTGAAAACCGCGACCAACATGATCGCCACCGACTGGCGGGAAATGGGTCACGCGATCCAGTTGCAATCGGTGGACATCCCGCTGGCCGACCCGCACTTCTGGACAATGCAGGGTTCGGTTCGCGTGGCGCAGATGTGCCACGAATGGGGCCTGACCTGGGGCTCGCACTCCAACAACCACTTCGATATTTCCCTGGCGATGTTCACCCACGTCGCGGCTGCTGCACCGGGTGAAATCACCGCCATCGACACCCACTGGATCTGGCAGGACGGCCAGCGCCTGACCAAAGCGCCGCTGCAAATCGTCGACGGTTGCGTACAAGTGCCGAAGAAACCGGGGCTCGGGGTTGAGCTGGACATGGACCAACTGGCCAAGGCCCATGAGCTGTACAAAGGCATGGGGCTGGGTGCGCGGGATGACAGCGTGGCGATGCAGTTTCTGATTCCGGGGTGGAAATTCGATAACAAGCGACCGAGCCTGGTGCGCTAGTCGTCGGTACACCGCACACCTGTAGGAGCCGGCTTGCTGGCGATAGCGGTGGTTCAGTCGACACATTTATCGTCTGATAGGACGCCATCGCCAGCAAGCCGGCTCCTACAGGGTGAGCGGTGTTTGGGCGGCATGCAAAAGCCACCCCTTGAACGCCGCCATCGCCGACGTTTCGGGCCGTGACTGCAAGCGGGTCAGCCAGTAGCTGCCGGTGGTGATGCCGATAGCGAACGGTTGCTCGATGACTCCCGCCGCCAGTTGCCGGGCGAACATCAACGGCGGCGCCAAGGCCACACCCGCACCTTGCAACGCCGCCTCCATCATCGCCAGCGAGGAATCGAAGACGATGCTGCGAGGCGGTGCGGCATGGGCAGGCAGGCCAGTGGCCTGAAACCATTCGGGCCACTCATCCGTGCGATAGGAACGCAGCAACGTTTGCTGCAACAGATCGTCCGGCGTGTGCAGTTGCCGGGCAATCTCGGGCACGCACAACACCGACAACGGCGCTTCGATCAACCTGACCGCTTCAATCCCGTGCCACGCTCCCGCGCCAAACCGAATCGCGTAATCCAGCCCTTCTGCCGCCACATCCACTCGATTGTTGTGGGTCGACAGGCGCAAATCTATGAACGGATGTTTCGCCTGAAAGTCCGCCAGTCGCGGCAATAGCCAACCGACCGCAAACGTCCCCACTGCGCCCACCGTCAACACTTCGCGAAAATGCCCGCCTTCGAAACGCTCCAGGGTTTCGGCGATTCGATCGAAGGACTCACGCAGCACCGGCAACAAGGTCTCCCCTTCACTGGTCAGCATCAGCCCGCGTGGCAGGCGTTTGAACAGGGTGACGTTGAGCTGGGCTTCCAGGCTTTTGACCTGATGACTCACCGCGGCTTGCGTGACGCACAACTCCACCGCCGCCCGTGTAAAACTCAGATGACGCGCAGAGGCCTCGAAGGCGCGCAGTGCGTTGAGCGGTAATTGCGGGCGGATCATGCCAACTCCCAAATTTTTCTAATGGCTAAGCCGAGATATTGTCGTTTGTCGAAGCACGGCATACTGAATAGATTTGGCACGCCCGGCGACGGCCCGATTCATAAACCGCTCGGAGTGTAGCGGGTTTAATCATCAAATCTCATGGACAGCAGCTCAATCATGCACAACTCAACATTCGGCAAGGTCTTATCCTGCAGCGCTTTCGGACTGCTCCTCAGTGCAGGTTACTGCGTTGCCGGGAATCAGACTGACACGCAGATCGAAGCCGCGGTGAATGCCGCGGTTACCCCGATCATGCAGCAACAGAACATTCCCGGCATGGCCGTCGCGATCACCGTGAATGGCAAGCAGCATTACTTTAACTACGGCGTAGCCTCGAAGGAAACCGGCACGCCCGTCACCGAAAGCACCCTGTTCGAGATCGGTTCGGTGAGCAAAACCTTCACCGCCACCCTCGCCGCCTACGCCCAGGCCAGCGGCAAACTGTCCCTGTCGGACAAGGCCAGTCATGTCCTGCCGGCATTGCGCGACAGCGCGTTCGATCACGTCAGCGTGCTGCAACTGGGCACCTACACCGCCGGCGGCCTGCCGCTGCAATTCCCTGACAATGCCGATGCAGCGGACAAGATGCTCGGCTATTTCAAACAGTGGAAACCGGAATACGCCGCCGGCAGCCATCGGCTGTATTCGAACCCGAGCCTGGGGTTGTTTGGATATCTGGCGGCCAACAGCATGGGGCAGCCGTTTGATGAGCTGATGGAAAAGACCGTGCTGCCCAAGCTCGGCTTGAAGCACACCTTCCTCAAGGTGCCGCAGGATCAGATGGCGCTTTACGCTCAGGGTTACAACAAGGAAGACAAGCCGGTGCGGGTCGAGCCGGGCGCGCTGGACTCAGAAGCGTATGGTGTAAAAACCAGCGCCTCGGACCTGCTTCGCTACGTCGAGGCGAACATCAAACCGTCTGGCCTTGAAGCGCCGATGCAGCAAGCCATCGCCACGACGCATGCCGGTTACTACACGGTCGGCGACATGACCCAGGGGCTGGGCTGGGAGTTTTACCACTACCCGATCACCCTCGATAAATTGCTCGCCGGCAACTCGTCGCCGATGGCGATGGAGGCGCACAAAGTCCAGTGGCTGAACCCGCCGCAAGCTCAACCGGACAACGTGTTGATCAACAAGACCGGCTCCACCGGTGGCTTCGGTGCGTATGTGGCGTACGTGCCCTCGAAAGACATCGGCATTGTGATCCTGGCCAACAAAAACTACCCGAACCCGGAGCGAGTCAAAATCGCCCATGCGGTGTTGAGTGCATTGACTCAGTAACCTACGAACCAACCTCCTGTAGGAGCGAGCCTGCTCGCGATGGTCGTCAACGATAACGCTGCATACCTGACACCCTGGAGCTCTCAGGTTCTTCGCGAGCAAGCTCGCTCCTACAGGGGGTAAGCGGCGCTAACAAAAATGGGCGACCTGTTGAGGTCGCCCATTTTTGTTAGCGCGTGGTCATCTACGCCTTCAATCGTCAGGCATTTCCGGCGGCTTGGCAGGCTTCGCCGGTTTACCCGGTTTCGCCCCCTTGGTACCGTTAGGCGGTGCGGCTTCTGTGACGGGCGGCGGGGTTGGCACCGTGGCTTCTTTCTCGGTGGACGGTAACTGGTCGACCGTACTGAAAATCGCCTTCAGATCAACCGCGTCCGATTGCTCGAGTTTTTTTTCGCCATCCTTGCCAACCAGAATCACCTTGGTCTTGGCCCCTGCCCCCAACTTGAGCGAACGGATCAAGGCTGCCGTGTCTTGCGGCCCGAGGTCTTTGCCTTCGCGCTGGCCCATCAGGTTGAGCACGGTGTACAGGACCATGTTCCGGTCGGTGAATTCCTTGCGATTGGCCGGCTCATCCAGTGACTTTTTCAGGCTGACCCACGCCGGGTCGACCGTGCTCGGCGCGATGACAATCAGCGGCCGGGACCTGCCCTTGTCCATGTCCAGCGGTGAGTCGCCATCGGCGGCGAGCAAGGGGCCGGCGAAAGCCAGCAGGGTTGTCAGGGTCAATGACCTGATGAGCATGCGCATCTCCTTTTGATATCCACGCTCTAATGATTGCGCATCGCGGCGTTCGTTCCGGGGTCGCACCGCAATTGTGTTTCGCCTTGACCCAAGCTTAGGTCAGGGCGGTCATTGCGCAACAGGCTGAGCTAATCTCAAGACTCGATATACACCTGAACCGCCGTGAGGATCCCGCCATGAGCGCTCAGCTGAATCACACCATCGTCTGGTGCCGAAACAAACAGATATCCGCGTCGTTTCTGGTCGAGATTCTCGGCTTGCCCGCCCCCGAACCCTTCGGGCCGATGTTGATTGTGAAACTCGAAAACGGCGTGTCGCTGGACTACTACGACAATGACCCGCCGATTGCCTCTCAGCATTATGCGTTTCTGGTCAGCGACGACGATTTCGATGCGGCGTTCGCTCGCCTGCAAGCCAGGCAGCAAGCGTGGTGGGCTGATCCCTGCAAACAGCAGCCGCAACAGATCAACGATTATGGGGGTGGCAGGCGCGTGTATTTCGATGACCCGGACGGGCATCTGCTGGAGATATTCACCCGGGAATGAATGCGGCCAGCGGCAGAAATCAGCAACACAAACAATGCTGCCGGGCATCTTAAGGATCTTCTTGCACCACAAAGGACGTTAGCCGCCTTATCAGCGGTGTCGCAAGTAACACGAATGGCACAATGGTCATCCAGGCAACCAGCCAGGCTTTTAATCCATACGACAGCAACTGGCTAGCCGGAAGGCTTGAAGGACTGGCTATGGCCGTAGCAATAGCGCAGGTGATTGCGGACTGGATCACCGCAGAAGTTCGCTGGCGAAATCGCCGATGGAGCTTGGGCATTTCCGGTACTCCCAGACGGCTGCGTCGCAAGTAGCGAGCAGCCGGCTTGCATGGACCTTACTTGGCTTGGAGCAATTCAACAGTCTGCGCAGTCGTCAACAGAGCGTTGGCGATGTAACGGAAGTTGATCAGCGCGGCCAGGTAACCGTCCCCTTCCGGGGTGGTTGGGCCGGCGGTAGCGTCACGCACCACAGCCACCTCGAAACCTTGCTCGAGTAATTCACGCAGGTGCGACTCGACGCAAAGGTTGGCCGCCATACCCGCCAGAATAATTTGCGATACACCGTGCTTGCGCAACTGCAGCGCCAAGTCATTGGTTTCCGGCCCGTAGACCTTGTGTGGCGAAGCGATGATGGTTTTGCCGTCGAGAATGTACGGCTTGAACTCGGGCATGAAGTCCGCACCGGAGTTCTCGAAACCATCGAGGGTCAGCGGGCCTTTGCGATCGAACATGCAGATGGTGTGCATGACCTTTTCCAGCGGCCCGCCGAATTTCCACTCATGGTCGCACGGATAGTAGTAGTGCGGAGAGACAGCGACCGTGATGCCCGCACCTTTGGCGGCTGCGAACAACTGACCGAGGTGATTGACCACATCGTGTTCGACGATGCTCTTGCCAAACACATCCCAACTCACACCCTCAGGACTGAGGAAGTCGATTTGGGGGTCGATGACGACCAGCGCAGCGCGGGAAAGGTCAATTTCCATCCCTGGATTTGGCAGCGCAGGGCTGGCTGGATCTGCGTAATGTGCGTGGCGTGTTGTGTCGTTGCTCATGCCAATAGACTCCGATCGTGGGTAATAAAGTTGCTCTATGCCATGGCGCCCCTGCGGGCCGTTGCTTACCATCGGCGAGAACTTCATCCTATCCCCACCTTCTGATCCGACTTTGTCAGCACGTACAGAGTCTTTATCTGGTCGTCGCTATCATGGATATCCTGTCCGAATTCTTCGAACGCACGAACCTTCAAGGCAGGCTTTTCTTCTCTGGCCGGGTCGATGGCACTCTTGTCCTCGATAAGCCGCCAGGCATGGCGTTCATCCATGTCATCAGTCAGGGCGGTATCGACATGGTTCAGCCTGGCTTACCAAAGATTTCCATTGCCGAGCCCAGCGTGCTGTTCTGTCCGAGCAGTTGCCGGTATCAACTGCGCTCCAATACGATCGAGGGAGCAGAACTGATTTGCGCCTCATTTCAATTTGGGCGAAACACACAACACCCCTTCCCTCTCGGGCTCAAAGAAACCCTGATCTTCCCATTCAGAGAGCTGGAGAATCTCGACCCGGTCATTGGCGCGTTACTCGCCGAGTTTCGGGATCAGGAGGCTGGAAGGACCAAAGCGCTGAATCTGCTGTTGGAATACATATTTGTCCTGATCGTGCGACGCGCCGTTGCAGACGGACTGATATCCAGTGGATTGCTCTATGCCCTGCAGGATGGGCGCCTCGGCGCGGTGTTCAACAGCATCCATTCAGTGCCGGATGAGCTTTGGACCGTCGAGAAACTGGCGAGCCTGGCGAACATGTCCAGGTCGAAATTTTCCGCCTACTTCACTCAGATAATGGGGAATTCGCCTATGGGGTACGTCACCGCATGGAGGATGAAGGTGGCTCAGGACATGCTTCGTGATGGTGTTCAGATAAAAGTGATCGCCGAGTCGGTCGGTTACAGCTCGCAGGCGTCTTTTTCGAAAAGCTTTCTGAACGTCATTGGTTGCCCTCCAGCCGAGTGGCTGAAACGCGATGCCAGTGCAGAAGCACCCTTGGTGACCGCACACGTGCAGCCTGCACAAGATTTTCTGGTTTCACAGGCGTAACAGAGCAAGGATCGCCGAACCCAAACGAAGTCTTTATGACTACACTACGAGTCATATCGACTCCTTCCAGTCGTTGTATATATGACAACACACAATTATATCTTGTTGATATATAACAACAAATAAACTGGCACGATTCATGAAATAGTTTTGGAAATGCCTCCAAAGCAGGAAATCATCATGTCTCGTTCCATCCCCCTCAGCTTTACGCTTTGCCTATTGCTCTCACCTGTGTGCATGGCCGATCAGGTCGTCCGTGAGGTGCCTGATACCACCACTGGCAAGGGCGCCGGTGCCGTGACCGGATTGATGGTCGGCGCTGTGGGTGGCCCGATTGGAGCGCTGATCGGTGCCGGCGTTGGATTCTTTGCCGGCAGCGCTGTTCAGGAAGCGGCCGGTCTCACGGAAACCGCTTATGAAGTGAAGGACGCCCAAGGCGAAATCAGCACTGTTCGCTCGCCCAATGCCCGCTTCGAACCAGGTCAGCAAGTGACGCGCAAAGGTCCGCGCCTGGTGCGTCAGGACAGTTGATCCTGCCATCACCACGAACTTCTTCTTGGGATCCGGCCATGGGTCGGACCCTCTTTTTTCTCAGTATCAAAACCAGCCAACTGACTGATTTATAACGACTAAAAAATAGAATTGCCTAAACCGTGCGTGGGCCGGATTTGAATTTGCTGCAAAAACCTTTCAATCAATCCTGGGGTAACACAATGCAAGCCATCAACACCAAAGTCTTGAGCGCACTGGAAAACGTCATGGTGATTTCCACCACCGACCTGCAAGGCAACATCACTTACGTCAACGACCTGTTCTGCAAGCTGACCGGGTACACCAAGGAAGAATTGCTCGGTCAACCCCATAGCGTCGTGCGCCATCCTTCGTAGCCAAAAAGCACCTACAAGCAGATGTGGGACACCATCAAGAAAGGTGAAATCTGGACCGGTGTGATCCCCAACGTCGGGAAAGGCGGCGGCCTGTATGTGGTCGATACCACCGTGCAGCCACTGTTCGATGAGCAAGGCAGTATCGTCGAGTACATCAGCATCCGCCGGGTGATCAACGACCTGATGAGCGACTTCGAAGCGCTGGAGTTTTCCAAGGAGCAATTCGACGAACACTACGACAGGTAATCCGCCATGCCAGAGGTAATCGAACGCATCGTGATCGGTTACGGCTCTGAGTCCGGCAATGCTCGCGGGCTGACGCAGCGTTTGTTGCGTCTACCCTGCGTGCAGCCGTATGAACTGGCCGTGCAGGATCTCAACACACTTGACCTCGAAAAACTGACCTCCCGTGACCTGTTGATCATCGTTTGCAGCTCCTTCGGCGATGGTGATCCGCCGGGCAACGCCGATCGCTTCATGGATCAACTGAACCTGGCTGAACACCTGGGAGGTCAGCCCTATGCCATCTTCGGGCTCGGCGATACGGCCTACACGACCTTCTGCGGTTTCACTAAAAGCGTGGATGCCGCACTGCTGCAAAAACAGGCGACGCCGTGGATCAACCGCGTGGACGCCGACACCGATTTCGACGGATTCTTCGACGTCTGGTGCGCGACTCTCGCGGCGGTGCTCAAGGGCGATCGGCGCGCCGGCAGCACGCTGAACCTGCAAGTCACCGCCTATGGTGAAAACGCCGCATGGCCGGCGCGGGTGATCTCGCGCACCCGGCTTAACGCCACGGCGCCTTACGCCTGGCAGGTTCGCCTCGACATCGAAGGCAGCGGTATCAAGTACCGCGCAGGCGACAACCTGTATGTGCTCGCGCAAAACGACGGGCAATTGCTGGCGCAGATCGGCCACTGGTTCGGCCGCGAGGAAGCCGCCACGTTGCTGGCAACCAAGGAACTGCGCCAACTGGGTAAATCGCTGCTGCGCGACATTGCCCGGGTCAGTCAGCACGACACCCTGAAGACCCTGTTGAAAGTCAGCAATCGCAAGGAGCTGGAAGCCTATCTGTACGGCAAGGACGTGCTCGACGTGCTGGGCGACTTTTGTGAACCCGTGCACCTGAGCCTGGAAGACCTGGTCGAGTGGTTGCCCGATTGTTTGCCGCGGGCGTATTCCATTGCCTCCCACGACAACCCCGGCTACGTCGACCTGTGCATTCGCGAGATCGCCTACGACATGGCAGATCGCTCTCGCACCGGCACCGCGACCGGGCATCTCGCCGGGCAGCATCCCGACGTTCGGGTATTTGCCCGCAGCAACCCGCGCTTTCACCTGCCCCGCCAGGTCGAGTATCCGGTGGTGCTGATCGGCACCGGCACCGGCATTGCGCCGTTGATCGCGCTGCTGGAGCAGATCGAGCTGCAAAACAGCCCCGCGCAAACCTGCCTGATCTTTGGTGACCGTCGTCGTGCGTCGGACTTCCTCTACCAGTCGCGCCTGGAAAGCTGGCAGCAGAAAGGCGTACTGGACGAGGTGATCACGGCGTTCTCCCGTGACACTGACACGCGCTATTACGTACAGGACGCCATGCTCGAACACGGCGCCTATTTGTGGGCGTTGCTCGGCAAAGGCGCCCATCTGTACCTGTGCGGCAACAAAACCAACCTGGAACGAGCCATCGAACAGGCGCTACTGAGTATCGCCATGACCTTTGGCCAACTCGATGAGGACGAAGCACAGGCCTTCGTCGACGATTTGTCTGCCGGCAATCGCATGCACAAAGAACTGTATTGAAGCTTTCTCGTTTTCGAGGGTGGACGAGCCGCATCTCGTCTGCCCTTTTTTCTTACACCGCGCTTTATTCTTAGAGGCCTGTGGCACAGCGTAAACACCCTCTTGATGATAATCATCGCAATGAATATTCATCGATCTAACGATAGCTTTCAGCCGCGAAAGTCGCTTCATCTAAGGCAATGCAAAAAACAGCAACTTCATAGCCGGTTGCCAGACAAATATGGATAAGCAGCTAACACACAAGCATTTTTATTTACTTTCCTGACCGTTCGGCCAACAAAGACAGCAAAAATTATCTTCGTCGTCACGTTTTAAGCATTTCAATTCAACACTACTTTCTTATAAAATTCCCCGCCTTAATGGCCCCTGGCCAGCAACCTCGGAAAAGCGGCTCTCTCTCCCTTGAAAAGAAAAGCCCGGCGACACCTTGTTGCGACTTTTCCTGACATCATCCGGTACAGCTCCGAACACTGAATTCCTTTCGTACAATCATGAACTGCCAGCCAGACACTTTCTGCCTGGATGCTCCCTTTACTAACGCTTCCCTATCTGTCCGAGACAGAGGAGGATTATTTGCTTCGCAAGCTTGCACTGCCTTATGGTTTGAGGACGATCCTGACGACTGCGCTGGTATTCCAGTGTGCAACTTTAGTCCTCAGCTTATGGTTAGTGAGCAGCAACCAATCGAGCATTGGAACCCTATCAAGTGTCGCTGTCGATCAAGTCGACGCAGTGGCAGAAACTGTTCAACACTTGATGGAGGCACGCCTCTCCCTGTCGCGAGCCAACACCCGCATCGTACTGTTTAATAAAATTCCGCATGAAATGGTGCAACACGCCCGCACGGAATTGACACTGGCGAATATATCGTTTGACCGTTTCCTCACACACACAAGGGTTGATGAAGAAAACCACATCCGAGTCCAGGCTTTAAAAGACGTGTGTTCACGTTATGTGGAGGTGCTCAATCAATTGGTCAAGTACACGGGCGCTGGCGACGTCCAATGGGCACTCGCTCAGCCGGTACAGGACATTCAAGAGCAACTCCTTCTGGAACAAAAAAACTTCATAAAATACGGAAACAGCATCAGTCAGACTTCACTTCAGTCTATGGGCGATCGATTTAAAATATACATCGCCGCCGCTGCAATGATACTTCTCATGGTATTAGCAACAACATTCTTCCTGCTGTACATCATGAAAAAAGTAGAGAAGAGTCGACTTCTAAAAATTGCCGTCAATCGAACTGACAGTGCAATTATCGTCACCAATCCGGACAGCATAATTACCTATGTAAACGAGGGTTTTGTGCGCATGCTGGGTTATGAAATATCAGACCTGGTGGGAAAAAAACCGGACGAGGTATTTTATGGCCGCCATACGGATCAGGAAGCCGTCCTTTCTTTCAGAAACAGTATCCAGAAAGGACAAAGCCACACCACTGAATTACTGGTCTACAACAAATCTAAGAATCCATTATGGGTACGCGTGGTCGCCAATCCGGTGCTCGACCCACAGGGTGTTCAGCAGGACGTCGTGGCTATTGTGACGGACATCACCGAGGCCAAGATGAATGACGAGTTGCAGTTCAAGGTCCTCAGTGCCATGGCCCGCGAAGAGCCACTTCCCGACATCATGAAGTTGATTTGTCTGGAGATCGGTCGTATCGCTCCTGAAATCGGCGTTTCAATAAGACAATTTGATGAGCAGGGCTGCCTTCCACTGGTGGCGGAATTCAACCTGCCGGCCGGGTTGATTCAGTCACTGGAAAGCCTTGCCGAAAGGTCCATCCTGAAAAAAATGGATGTGAAAGAAAGCATGATGCTGAATTTCACTGACCCAGCATCGGACCAAGGCGATTGCATCGATCACAAGCTCTCGCAATCGTTCGGTTTCACGGCCGGCTGGGTTAACACCATTCGCTCCAACAACGGACGTTGTTTAGGCACATTTACCCTTTACTACCGTGAAAATCACCTCCCTGCGGTCCAACATCACAGGCTGCTTGAAACCAGCCTGAAGCTGTGCGCTCTCGCCCTCGAGAGGGACAGTTTTATCAACGATATTGAACGACTGGCCTACTATGACAGCCTGACGATGTTGCCCAATCGGCGACTGTTGATGATGAAAGCAAACTCAATGATTGCCAATGCTCAGCGCTCGCAATCATCAATGGCCGTGTTGTTCATCGACATTAATAAGTTCAAGCAAATCAATGACTCACTTGGGCATGCCGCCGGGGATTTGCTTCTGTCTGAAATAGCCAGGAGGCTTCAGGGTTCTGTGAGGGGCAACGACTTTGTCAGCCGGCTTTCAGGAGATGAATTCGTCATTATTCTGTCCCCTTCCAGCGCTGAACAGGCGATTGCCTTTTCAGAAAGAATAATCAGCAAACTATCGGAACCCATGATGTTGGCCGATGTAAAAATTGCGCCCTCCGCCAGCATTGGTATTGGTATTTATCCAGACCACGGTAACGACATTCACTCGTTGCTTTTGCATGCCGATCAGGCGATGTACAAAGCCAAGTCCGCAGGCCGCCAGGCAATTGAAGTGTTCGACCAGGTGATCAACGATTCAACCAATGACGAACTGACACTGAGCCTGGCCCTCGAGAATGCCCTGGAGTCCAATCAGCTGACGCTGCATTACCAGCCCCAGATAGCGCTCGACGACAACCAACTCTTTGGTGTCGAGGCACTTGCCCGCTGGTGTCATCCGGAGCTTGGAAACATCCCGCCAAATCGATTCATCCCCTTGGTGCGCGAGGCAGGATTGATGCCCAAGCTCAATCAATGGGTACTCACCGAAGCCTGCCGGCAGATGGCTCAATGGCGCGACTCGGGACTTGCTGTGCCTCGCATGTCGGTAAACATCTTCCCCGTCGCCTTTCGCGACAGAGCCATTATTGATCTCATCCAGTCTCTGCTGACAAAGCATGGGCTCTTACCCTCCTGCTTGACGCTGGAGGTCACGGAAGACTTCATACTGGACGCCACCGACAATGTCATATCGGTCATTACCGAGGTCCGTCAATTAGGCGTCAGCTTATCCATTGACGATTTTGGCACCGGTTACTCCAGCCTGAGCTACTTGCTGCGACTGCCCGTGGACACCATCAAGCTGGACAAGAGTTTTATCGACGATATTGAAAAAAGTGAAAGCGCCCGGACGCTGGCGCAGTCGATTGCCGGGATCTGCAAGAGCTTGCAATTGAACATTGTCGCCGAAGGTGTTGAAACCGATGCGCAACTTGAAATCCTTCGAGGCCAGGGATACCAGATAGCGCAAGGTTATTGTTTCTCGCGCCCTTTGGCCCCACAGGATTTGGCTCAATGGATCCGTGGGAGATTCCTTTCCAGCGATGATAGCGAACGCTACCGAATCTCGGCTCCCAAGAGCCTGCCGTGAGATTTCAAGGGATTTCGTACAGAACCTAGAACGCCAGTTTGTAGCCGATCAGCACCAGCATCGTCGCCAGGCACGGGCGCAACACCTCATCCGAGATGCGGCCGGTCAGGTGGCTGCCCAGGTAAATCCCCGGCAGCGAACCGACCAGCAAGTAGCCCAGCACATGCCAATCCATGTTGCCCATGCTCGCATGGCCGAGACCGGCGACCAGGGTTAGCGGTACGGCGTGGGCGATTTCCGTGCCGACGAGGCGGCGGGTAGGCAACAGCGGATACAGGATAAACAGCGCCACGGTGCCCAGGGCGCCCGCGCCGATGGAGGTCAGGGCGACCATCGTGCCGAGGATCAGGCCGGTGATCACCGTCAGCCCATTCAAGCGTTTGCCGCTTGGGTTGTAGGTACCGCCGGCGCGTTTGTGGGCGAAGTCGAGCAGGCGTTTCTTGAAGAAAATCGCCAGTGCCGTGGCAAACAGGACAAAGCCCAGCGCCTGTTTGATGATGGCGTTCATCGCGTCGGGGGACGTTTGCAAACTGCTCAGGAACCACAACGTCAGCGCCACGGCCGGTACGCTGCCGAGCGTCAGCCAACCGGTAATGGCCCAGTCGATGTTCTTGTTCTTGCGATGTACCAGCACACCACTGGATTTGGTAATCGCGGCGTACAGCAGGTCCGTACCCACCGCAGTCGCCGGATTGATGCCGAACCAAAGCAGGATCGGCGTCATCAGCGAGCCGCCGCCCACGCCGGTCATGCCGACAATGAACCCCACCACCAAACCTGCCACAACCAAACCGAAGTTAACGAAATCCATTAACACGCCCACAAAAACACATGAAAAAACTGGCCCGCAGCATAGCGATTTTTCTTATAACTACTTATATCGATGCGGTCTATCGTTATTCCTTCATGCGCACTCCCTGTAGGAGCCGGCTTGCCGGCGATAGCGGTGTGTCAGTCAAATCAATGTCGCAGATATGCCGCTATCGCCAGCAAGCTGGCTCCTACAGGGTCGGGTTTACTGGACGGGGAGGAAATTGAGGAACAACAGGCTCTGTGCGTAGTTCAGGCCGATCCGCCGGTAGCGCTCGTCCAGCATCTGGGTCAGCAGGTCCAGGCGCGCGACGATCTTGCCGAACTCCACGGCAAAACTCAGGTTGCTGCCCTCCTCCGAGATCTCGTTGGAAAACAGCAAGGGCTCGCCGTTTTTGTTTTGCCGCTGGCTGAGGATCCAGGTGGCTTTCTCGATGTTGCGCGCAGCGTTGCTGACGAAGACCGGATTGATCGCATCGGTCATGTAAAACTCCAGCCGATTGCCGTGAGCGGTGACCAGCATGCTGCCGATGGCGTAGATGAAAGCGCCGACCCGGTCGCCGAGGAACTCCGGACTCATGGCGTACCTCAGCGCCGCCAGATCCTTCTTGCCCCCCAGCGTCGGCAGCGGTTGTTGCTGTTCGATGGCCAGGCGCACCTGTTTGCCGGCGGTGCGGGCGTCGAGGAATCCGGACTTCTTCAGCTCCTGCGGGTTGCGCAGGTAGAGCTTGCCCATCAGCAGGTAGAGGCTGTCGAGGTTGTCGCGCATGGCCAGGGTGGCCATGCGGTCGACGCTGGTCTGGAGGAATTCCTGGGGCCTGCCTTCACGAAACTGGCTGACGATGTCCCGGCCCTGCTGCTGACTGCAACCGGTCGTGAAGAGCATCGACAGCACGGCGAGCAGCAGGCAATGGCGGCGGATGTGCACAGCGGTGAGGGGTAAAACTCGGGCCATGGGTGCTTGAACTTGGGTATGGGCCGGCGGAGGGGATCGCCGCAGGCTGGCCAAGGGTAGAGCCGTGGATTGCGAAAAAGTGCAGAACCTGCAGTCCGCCCTTTCCAAACAAAGTGAAGAGGATCACTAATTAGTCATACTTTTTAATTGCAAAGCCGCACGACTCAGCTATAAATCCTTCCCTGTCGAATTAATAATCGACATTTAGTATGACTACTTTTAAAAAACAATAAAAAGGAAGGTAACCCATGCTTCACTCCAGATACCCGCACTACGCCCTTGGACTGTCCCTGATGATCGCCACCCTCACCGCCCAGGCCAATGGTCTGTCCAGCGAACATAAAGCCTTCGGCAAAACCAATGACGGCACAGCCGTCGAACAATACGTGTTGCGTAACAGCCACGGCATGCAGGCCACCGTGATCACCTACGGAGCGACGCTGCAGTCGCTTGCCGTGCCGGACAAAAACGGCAAGCTCGAAGACGTGGTGCTCGGCTTCGACAACGTACAGGGCTATCAGAGCGGCAAGGCCTACTTCGGCGCGACCATCGGGCGCTTCGGTAATCGCCTGGCCAACGGTGCGTTCGAAATCGATGGCAAGCGCTTTCAGGTGCCGCAAAATGACGGCTCGAATTCACTGCACGGCGGCCCGCAGGGTTTTGACAAACATGTCTGGAAAGCCAAACCGGCGAAGGGCAAGGATTCAGTGGGCGTGACGCTGACATACCTGTCGGCGGACGGCGAAATGGGTTTTCCTGGCAACCTGACAACCGAGGTCACCTACAGCCTCAACGAAAACAACGAGCTGCGCATTGAATACAAGGCCTCCACCGACAAACCGACGGTGCTGAACCTGACCAATCACAGCTACTTCAACCTGGCCGGCGCGGGTAACGGCGACGTGTTGCAACAGGTCGCAACCTTGCACGCCAGTCACTACACGCCGGTCAACGGTAAGTTGATTCCTACCGGCGAGCTGGCTCCGGTGGCTGGTACGCCGATGGACTTCACCCAACCCACCGCCATTGGCAAACACATCAAGGCGGATCATCCGCAGCTGAAATTTGCTGAGCCGAAACAGGGTGGCTTCGATTTCAACTGGGTGCTGGATGCCAAGGGGGACCTCGGCAAACTGGCTGCCGATGTCAGCGACCCGCAGTCCGGGCGTCGTTTGCAGCTCTATACCACTGAGCCCGGCGTGCAGTTCTATACCAGCAACTTCCTTGATGGCTCGGTCAAGGGCAAGGCCGGCAAGACTTACGCACACTGGAGCGCGTTCACTCTGGAAACCCAGCATTACCCGGACGCGCCCAATCAGCCGAACTTCCCGTCTACGCGACTGGATCCGGGCAAGACGTATACCCAGAGTACTGTGTTGAAGTTTTCTGCTCGGTAAGACGTTGGGGGGCATCGGCGCTTGGGTGAATATCCATTATTTCGGTGATGGCTGATCGTGGTTTCGCCCTTACGGCGAGTCACTTGGAGAAGCGCCAAGTAACCAAGCGCTCTTGCCCCTTTCGTTCGGTGGCTCGCTAATGCTCGCCATGCCCTCGCTCCGGTCCTGCTCCGTGGGCCCGCCGCCATCGGCCATCCATGGCCGGGGGCGGCTAACCCGGCATCCATGCCGGGTTGCCCACTGCGCAGAACCTCCACTCGGCCTCTCGAGGGGGCGCTCAGATCAAAAGCGCAAGGCGAGCTAACGCTCGGCCTGGTGAGTGGTGAAAATCAAAAGCGCACGCGATCCCTGTAGGAGCCGGCTTGCCGGCGAAAAACGTCTGGGCGACGCGTTCATTCAGACAGCCCGCGTTATCGTTGACACCTACAGCCCGGGGAACCCATGGGCTATTCTGCTGCCAACCGAAGTATCGACCGAATGACATCAAGGAGCTTTGCATGCGGACTCTCGAACTGGCCGGCATCAACGTACCGGTTATCGGCCAGGGCACCTGGCGCATGGGTGAAGATCGCGCTCGACACCGCGAGGAAGTCGCCGCGTTGCGCCTGGGCATCGAGTTGGGCATGACCTTGATCGACACCGCAGAAATGTATGGCGAAGGGGGCGCCGAGAAAGTCGTCGGCGAAGCCATTGCCGGCCTGCGCGACAAGGTGTTTCTGGTCAGCAAGGTGTATCCGCACAACGCCAGCCGCAAGGGCATTCCCGAGGCCTGCGAACGCAGCCTGCGGCGGTTGAACACCGATTACATTGATTTGTACCTGCTGCACTGGCGCGGCCAGTATCCCCTTGAAGAAACCGTTGAGGCATTCGAACGCCTGCGCGAGGCCGGCAAGATCGGCCGTTGGGGCGTGTCCAATTTCGACGTGGATGACCTGCAAGAACTGGCCTCCCCAGCCTGCGCCACCAATCAAGTGCTCTACAACCTTGAGGAGCGTGGAATAGAATTTGATTTACTGCCGTGGAGCCAACAGCATCGTCAGCCATTGATGGCGTACTGTCCCATCGGCCAGGGCGGGAGTTTGCTCGCTCACCCGACACTCAAGCAGGTGGCCGCCCGTCACGCGGCGACACCGGCCCAGGTAGCCTTGGCATGGATTCTGCGGCAGGATGGAGTCATTGCCATCCCCAAGGCGGTCCGACCTGAGCATGTGCAACTGAATGCGCATGCCGCGCAATTGAAGCTTGTAGCCGGGGATCTGGAGGCGCTGGACCACGCGTTTCACGCGCCACACCGCAAACAGCGACTGGCCATGGTCTGAGCCATCGCGGTTCTGTCAGAGGGCTTCTCATGAGAAGCACCGATCAGCTCGACGTCTTTGATCTGCAACGCTTTCTACGGGCGCAGGACCCGGTATTCGAACGGGTGAAAAACGAGCTCGTTGCGGGCCGCAAGCGCAGTCACTGGATGTGGTTCATCTTTCCGCAATTCATCGGCCTGGGCGGCAGCGAAATGTCGCAACGATATGCCATTCACTCGGGAGAGGAGGCTTCGGCGTACCTCAAGCATGCGCAGCTGGGCCCACGGCTGCGCACCTGCACGCAGTTGGTGCTGGATATTCCGGAACGCTCCATCATCGAAATTTTCGGCCATCCGGACAATCTGAAATTCCGCTCGTCGATGACCCTGTTCGCGCAGTTCGCCCCGGATGACAGCCTGTTCCAGCAAGCGCTGATGCGGCACTTCCATGGGATTCCGGATGACTGGACGTTATCGCTGCTGGACTCAAAACAGGCCCAACTGCCCCCCAATCAGGGTTGAGAAATCGTCATCCACGAACGGCAGAATCGCATCCGCCACCGGTTGCAGTTGCCGGGTGACGTAGTGGTCGTAATCGATCGGCGCGCTGCGGATCTCCAGCGGCTCGGGCCCGGCGACGGTGATCACGTAGCTGATCCAGCCGCCGTTCTGGTATTGCCGCGGACGGCCCTGTTGATCGTTGTAGTCGTCGGCGATCCGCGCCGCGCGGACATGCGGCGGCACGTTGCGCTCATAGTCATCCAGGGTCCGGCGCAAGCGCTTGCGGTAGATCAGGCGATCATCGAACTCGCCCGCCAGGGTCTTGCGCACGTACTCGCGGACATAATCCTGATAGGGCTGGCGATGGAAGATTCGCGTGTACAGCTCTTGCTGGAATTGCCGGGCCAGCAGCGACCAGTCGGTGCGCACGGTTTCCAGCCCCTTGTAGACCATCTCGTCAGTGCCGTCGTCACGCGTGACCAGCCCGGCATAACGCTTCTTGCTGCCCTCCTCCGCACCGCGAATGGTCGGCATCAGAAAGCGCTTGTAGTGGGTTTCGAACTGTAACTCCAATGCGCTTTGCAGCCCGTACTCCTCTTGCACATGCACGCGCCACCACTGGTTGACGTGATCCACCAGCGCGTGGCCGATCTGCGCCGCTTCCTGCTGACCGTGGGCGCGGCGCAGCCAGACAAACGTCGAGTCGGTATCGCCATAGATCACCGTGTGCCCCTGGGCTTCGATCAACTGGCGGGTACGCAGCATGATTTCGTGCCCGCGCAACGTGATCGACGAGGCCAGACGCGTATCGAAGAAACGGCAACCGCTGGAACCGAGCACGCCGTAGAAGGCGTTCATGATGATCTTCAGCGCCTGGGACAACGGTGCGTTGTGTTCGCGCTTGGCGGTTTCGCGGCCCTCGGCGACCCGGGCGACAATGGCCGGCAGGCAGTGCCGGGTTCTGGAAAAACGCGCCCCGCGAAAACCGGGCACGGACTCGCTGTCCTCGGGATGCTTGAGCCCTTCGATCAGGCCCACCGGGTCGATGAGGAAGGTGCGGATGATCGATGGATAGAGGCTTTTGTAGTCGAGCACCAGCACCGATTCGTACAGGCCCGGCTGCGAGTCCATGACAAATCCGCCGGGGCTGGCCTGTGCAGGTTTGCTGCCGAGGTTGGGCGCAACGAACCCCTGGCGGTGCATCAGCGGCATGTACAGGTGCGTGAAGGCCGCCACCGAACCGCCACTGCGATCCGCCGGCAAACCGGTCACGCTGGCCCGCTCCAGCAGGAAAGTGAGCAATTGGGTCTTGGCGAAAATCCGCGTGACCAGTTCGCAGTCCTTGAGGTTGTAAGTGGCGAGCGCCGGTTTGTCCTCGGCGAACATGCGGTTGATTTCGTCCATGCGCTGGTACGGCGTGCTGATCGACTTGCCCTCGCCGAGCAGGGTTTGCGCGACGTTTTCCAGGCTGAACGATGGAAAACTCCAGGTCGCCGAACGCAGGGATTCGATGCCGTCGATGATCAATCGCCCGGCGGCCGAGGCGAAGTAATGGTTGCGGCTGCCGTGCTCGCGCCACTGCATTTCCTCGCCGCCGCGCCCCAGTTTCAGCGGCACCGCCAGGCGTCGGGCGTGTTCGTGAAGCACGCGCAAATCGAACTGCACGACGTTCCAGCCAATGATTGCGTCAGGGTCGTGCCGGGCGAACCATTCGTTGAGCTTTTTCAGCAGCAGGGTTCGCGACTCACAGTATTCGAGCTGGAAGTCGACCTTGCTGTCGTCGCCGTTGGGCGGGCCGAGCATGTACACCTGGCGCTCACCGCAGCCTTCCAGCGCGATGGAATACAGATCGCCCTGAGCGGTGGTTTCGATGTCCAGGGACACCAGCCTGAGCGTCGGACGATAGTCGGGATCGGGTTTCATCTGCGCGTCGAGCAGCAGGCCTTCGGCATCGGGTGTGCCACCGAAGATCACCGGCGCGGTGATGAAGCGCTCCATCATGTAGCGTTCCGGTGGGCGTACGTCGGCCTCGAACATCTCGACGCCGGCCTTGCGCAGCGCGGTTTCCAGGCGCATCAGCTGACCGTGTTGCTGGCAATACAGGCCGAGCACCGGGCGATGCTCGAAATCCAGCAGGGCCAGGGGTTTGAGCTCGACGTTTTTTTCGCCGTGCAGCACCTGCTCAGCCTGCTCGCGCTGCTCGGCGGGGATGAACGCCACCGACGGTTGATGCGGCAGGCGAATATGCTGGGGACCGGTGTCGGTCGCCAGCCAGAACTCGACTTCCGTACCGGCCGGGGTATCGCGCCAATGCCGGGTCAGGACGAAGCCCCGCTGTAAATCCACCACTGCAACCTCACCTCTGATTCAGAGCGCAATTCTACGCGGCATTCCCGCCAATAGCAGTGAACGCCTGCTCTGGAATGCGATCCCTTGTAGGAGCTGGCTTGCCAGCGATGGACTCCAACCTACCGCGTTTAACCAGTCAGCACGCGTTATCGTTGACGACCATCGCTGGCAAGCCAGCTCCTACAGGTCGGTGGTGTGTTCGAAAATGTGAGGTTTATCGAAGAAAAACGGCTGAATGACGTTTTTTGCGCGTTATCTGCCGTTTTCTGCCTTGCCCTCGGCGCTCGGGTCTACGATTCTTCAAGAACAACGACAACACCCGAGAAGCCACCATGAAAACCGTCGCCCAACTGCTCAAGTTGAAAGATCAGAAAAATCAGGAAGTGCACCAGATCAAACCCGATCACATGGTGCTCGAAGCACTGATGAAGATGGCCGAGAAGAACGTCGGTGCCTTGCTGGTGGTAGAGAACGACGAAGTGCTGGGCATCATCAGTGAACGTGATTACGCACGCAAACTGGTGCTGCATGGCCGCTCTTCCGTGGGCACCCCGGTGCGCGACATCATGGTGTCGCCAGTCATCACCGTAGACACCCATCAAACCGTCGATACGTGCCTGGGCATCATGTCTGACAGGCGCCTGCGTCACCTGCCGGTGGTGGAGAACGGCAAGTTGATCGGCTTGCTGTCGATCGGCGACCTGGTCAAGGAAGCGATTGCGGAGCAGGCAGAACTGATCCGCCAGCTGGAGCAGTACATTCGCGGCGAATGATTCGAAAACACCGCAATGCCCCTTGTAGGAGTGAGCCTGCTCGCGATAGCGGTGGGTCAGTCAGCTCTTGTACCGACTGACCCACCGCTATCGCGAGCAGGCTCACTCCTACAATTGGAATTGCGGTGTTATTCAGGCGGGCCAATGCCGCGCAAAGACCGGTGCCAACGTCGGATGCCGGTCGATTCGCTCCAGCCAGGCAGAAAAACCGGGCCGGGCACTGCGCAAATGCTCCCGGGTGCCCGCCCACCGCGAGATCACCGCCGCCAATACATCCAGCGCACCGGGCGTCTCATCGCCCAGGTACAACTCGCCCGAGAACTGATCGGCAAACACCTCCCAACTCCAGTGCAACCGTTCGCGAGCGCCGGCCATGAGGTTGTCCCGCGAGGGTTTGTCCGCCACGAGCAGCCAGCGCTCGGGGTAATCGATGATGCCGATCGCCGCATAACAATTGGTGACGATGTACACCAGCCCCCGGATCGCCTGATCGCGCTCGGCGGCGTCTTTCGGCAGCAGTTTCGACTTGGGAAACGTCAACCCGAGATGAATCAAAATCGCCGCACTTTCGGTGAGCACGCTGCCGTCAGGCAGTTGCAGGGTCGGAATCTGCTTCAGCGGGTTGATCTTCTCCAACGCGTGGGCCGCCTCGGTGGATAACTCGACGTCGATGAAGCGGTAAGGAATCTCGCACAGCTCCAACGCGGCTTCGATGGCGGCGGCGCCGGAGTTCTGGTGTCCGTATAGCTGATACATATCGCGCTCCTGGCGAGACGAACAGGTAGTCGGTAGACGAGCGGGCAAAGGTCACGTTCCCTGCCATTTGGCGGGTCGATGCAGGTAAGATGCGCGATCCCGGGGCACTCTTCCAATACCCCCGCAGCACACTTCAAGGAAAGAACATGCGCCAACAGGATGGCCAACGCGCCGCACTTTTTCGTACCGTCGGTTTCATTCTGGCCTGCCTGGCGCTAAGTGCCTGCTCGCCAAGCGACCACTCGTCATCGGCCAGTTTAGCCGGTGAACAAGGGCGTGGCGGGGCCATGCTGGCCTATGAACACGAATTGCAGCTGTTGCTGCCCCAGGCAGAAATCGCCCCGCGCTTGCAGGCCACACGTGAGGCGTGCGAAACCGCACGCTTCGGCGCCTGCAACGTCTTGCGCATCGAGCAAGGCGCCGGCCGCGCCGACATCACCTTGCGCATTGCCCCTGCCGGCGTCGAGCCGTTGGTGGCGATGGCCGCCGAGGGTGGCGAACTGGGTCAGCGGATCACCAGCGCCGAAGACCTCGCCGATGCCGTGGACGACACCCGTCGACGCCAGGAACGACTCAAGGCTCAACAGCAGCGCCTGGATGAACTGGCGACCCGCAAAGACATCAGCGTCACCGATCTGATTACCCTGAGCAAAGAGCAGGCCGGGATCGAAAACGATCTGCAAGCCCTGGCGCAGATTGCCGCCGGGCACCAGCGGCGTCTGGACACCAATCGGGTCACCTTATCGTTCCTGCCGACCGGCGCCAGCAGTCGCTCGTCGCACTTGAGCCAGGCATTCAGCAATTTGCTCGACAACCTGGCCGAAGGCGCCGCCGATGCACTGGAAAAAACCAGTTACGCCCTGCCCTTCCTGATCCTCGCGTTTCCACTGTTCATGCTGTGGGTCTGGTTGTGGCGCAAGTTTGTTCGGCGTCGGACCTGAACCCGGCGTGCGCCACAGGCATTCAGTTATTTTTTTGGCCACTGCATCCAAATCGCTTTCCGCCGGGTAGTCCCTGTAGCAGCCCTTGTTACTGCGCAAGACGCCAGCTAACCCCCAAGCCCAACGCAATCCTCTGTAGGAGCCGGCTTGCCGGCGATGACGTCCGTCCCGTCAATGAAGGGTGGGACTGATCCACCGCTATCGCCGGCAAGCCGGCTCCTACAGGGATCTGGATTGTTTGCTGGATTGCTGCCCGGCTCGCCCCCCGTGTAAAACCACCCCCGGCCTGCCGACGGCAGAACCATCACGCCCACGCACGGGGCGTCAGCTGTTCCATCACTGCCGTCGATGTTCACCATCACGTCAATGAAGTTCTCATAAAAATTGTGCGGCGTACCATCAGCTCCATACCAAACAACTACACCCCGGAGCACACCACCATGAAACGCCAACTCTTCCTCAGCATCGCTTTCTCGGTTTTTGCAGTTAACGCTTTTGCCGCTTCGTCCGCTCACCCGGTTGTCGCTGAAGGCGGCTCGGATCGGTTGATTGAAAGCCGTGTGGCTGAGGGTGGTTCGGATCGTTTGATCGAAAATCGTGTGGCCGAAGGTGGTTCCGACCGTCTGATCGAAAACCGCGTTGCCGAAGGTGGCTCTGACCGTCTGATCGAAAACCGCGTTGCCGAAGGTGGTTCCGACCGCTTGATCGAGAACCGCGTCGCCGAGGGTGGTTCCGACCGTCTGATCGAAAACCGCGTCGCCGAAGGTGGTTCCGACCGCCTGATCGAAAACCGCGTTGCCGAAGGTGGTTCCGACCGTCTGATCGAAAATCGCGTTGCCGAAGGTGGTTCTGACCGCCTGATTGAAAACCGCGTCGCCGAAGGTGGTTCCGACCGTCTGATCGAGAGCCGCGCTGTATGAATGAATGGCTTTGCAGCAACACTCGACAAAAAACCCGGCCTCACCCGCCGGGTTTTTTTATGCATTTTTTGAGACCGGTCACTTCCCCGCCAGCGCCATGCAGCGCTGATAACGCTCGTCGACCCGCTTGGCAAACCACGCCGTGGTGAGTTTTCGGGTGATTTTCGGGCTCTGCAACGCAATCCCCGGCAATACCGCTCGCGGCAATGAACGGCCTTCGGCCTTCTCGGCCAATTCGAAAACCCGCTGATACAACGTGCTGTCCTCGAACTCGAGGCTTTTGCCCTTCTCCAGTTGATCCCTAATCGTCGGATTGCGCATGCCCAGTTGCTTGCCGAGGGTGCGCACGGCCAGTTCCGTGGTGCCGGGCATGATCGAGTCGTAGCGCACCAGATCACCGTCCAGCGCCAGAGGAATCCCCGAAGCACGGCTCACCGCGTTCTGAAATGCGGCGTTTCGACTGGCGTACCAACCGGCGTTGAAATCGGCGAAGCGGTACAGCGGCTGCTTGTAGCTCACCGGATAACCGAGCAAGTGGGCGATGCCGAAATACATACCGCCGCGACGGCTGAACACTTCATGCCGAATCGAGCCGTCCACCGGGTACGGATAACCCCGCGCCTGTTGCTCGGCGAAGTCGATACTGACCTGCATCGGCCCACCGGTGTGCACCGGATTGAAACCACCGAACAGCGTGCGGCCCATGGGCACCCTGCCGATGAAATCATCGAAGATCGCGCTCAATTCCTTTTCACTGCGCGCAGCATTCAATCGGTCGCTGTAGCTTTTGCCGGTACTGGAACGTATTTGCAGCGCACCGCTCACCAGCAGGCCGGGGATGTGGGCTTTGGCGGCACGGCGGTCGATTTCCTCTCGGGCGATCTTGCCCAGGCCCGGCACCGGCGGGTCCGCCTGAAAGGTCGACTCCTGTTCGGTGACCGCCAGTACGGAACACAGATTTTGCGTAGAGGGATAAATGTTCTGCGCAGCAAACGCCGCGTAGATGTCCGTGGCCCAGCCTTGGCGATCAACGGTTTTCGCCGGCAGCAGGCGCACGATCTCGGCCTTGACCTCTTTGGGTGTGCGGGCCGGGGCTTCCTGGGTGCGCTGAGTCCCGCAACCGGCCAGCACCAACAGCGCCGCGACGCTCGTGATCAATCGATTGGCTTGCATGGCGCTCCATCAGATCCGTTGAACCAGGTTAACCATACGATCAATGGCATGGCGCAGGCTATGACTGTGCCGGCGACACACTGTTCCCGGCACAGACACATTGAACGGTGGGAGCCGGCTTGCTGGCGATGGGAGCACCGAGGTGCATCAAGATGACCGCGTTATCGTTCATCGCCAGCAAACGGGCTCCTACAGGGTCTTTTTCCGTTGGGCGGGCTGTCTGACGGCCCTCTTCGGCTGAACCATACTTGAGCCAAGACGCCAGGGGAGAACAGGCGCATGAACCGTAGCGACGTATTGATCATCGGCGCCGGCCCCACCGGGCTGGTGCTCGCGCTGTGGCTGAGCAAACTGGGGATCCGCGTGCGGATTATCGACAAGACATCGGCCCCCGGCACCACTTCACGGGCGTTGGCCGTACAGGCGCGCACACTGGAACTGTATCGCCAGCTCGACCTCAACGAGGCCGTGATACACAAAGGGCATCGCGTGGCGGCAGCCAACTTCTGGGTCAAGGGCGAACCCGTGGCGCGCTTGCCGTTGGGCCGGATTGGCGAGGGTCTGACGCCGTATGCATTCCTGGAGATTTTTCCCCAGGACGAGCACGAACAATTGCTGATTGAACGCCTGGAAACCTTTGGCATCCGGGTCGAGCGCAACACCGAGCTGGAGAGCTTCGAAGAAACCGGCGATGGCATCACCGCACGGCTGCGCCTGCCCGATGGTCAAGAGGAAATCTGTCAGGCCTGTTACCTCGCCGGCTGCGACGGTGCCCGCTCGCGGGTGCGCAAAACCCTCGATACCGGATTTCCCGGCGGCACCTACCAGCAGATTTTCTACGTGGCCGACGTGCAGGCCAGCGGGCCGGCGCTCAATGGCGAGCTGCATTTGGACCTCGATGAAGCGGACTTTCTCGCGGTGTTTCCCCTCGCCGGCGAAGGTCGCGCGCGGTTGATCGGCACCGTTCGCGACGAACGCGCCGAGCACGTGGAAACCCTGCGATTCGAAGACGTCAGCACCCGCGCCATCGAACACTTGAAAGTGCAGATCGAGCAGGTGAACTGGTTCTCGACCTACCGTGTGCATCATCGGGTGGCCGATCACTTTCGCAGCGGTCGCGCATTTCTATTGGGCGACGCGGCCCATGTCCACAGCCCGGCGGGCGGCCAGGGCATGAACACCGGCATCGGCGATGCCATCAACCTCGCCTGGAAACTCGCGGCCGTGTTGAGCGGCGGTGCTGCCCCGCATCTGCTCGACACGTATGAAACCGAGCGCATCGCCTTTGCCCGCAAACTGGTCGCCACCACCGACCGGGTGTTCAGTTTTGTCACCGCCGAAGGACGCATGGCGGATTTGCTGCGTACCCGTCTGGCGCCGTTCCTGTTGCCGAAAATGGCTTCGTTCGAGGCCTCCCGGGAATTCCTGTTTCGTACGGTGTCGCAGATCACCCTCAATTATCGTGGAATGCCATTGAGCACCGGCGTCGCCGGGCACGTTCACGGTGGCGACCGCTTGCCGTGGGCGCATGATGGTGAAGGGGATAATTTCGGGCCGCTGAAGTGCCCGAACTGGCAGGTACATGTGTACGGCGACACCAGCGACGAAATGATTGCCTGGTGCAATGAACATCACTTGCCGTTGCATGTGTTTGACTGGCGACCGGCGTTTGAAACATCAGGCCTTGGGCGCAACGGGTTTTATTTGTTGCGGCCGGATACTTATGTGGCGGTGGCCGAGTCGTGCTCGGATCCGAAGGTGATCGAACGGTACTTCCGGGATCGCGGGATACGGCCGTATTTCGGCCCTCACTGATTCAACACAGTCCAAATGTGGGAGCGGGCTTGCTCGCGAAGGCGGTGTGTCAGTCGACAGTTGCATTGACTGATACACCGCCTTCGCGAGCAAGCCCGCTCCCACAGGGGTTTTGTGTGTGTGTTTTTTAGATCCCGGCCAGGGCCAGGTCCATTGCGAAGTAGGTGAAGATCAAATCCGCCCCCGCCCGTTTGATCGCACCGAGACTCTCGCGCACCACGCGGTCCTCATCGATGGCCCCGGCCTGTGCGCCGAACTTGATCATCGCGTACTCGCCGCTCACCTGATACGCCGACAGCGGCAGGCGCGAAACCTCGCGAATGTCGCGGATGATGTCCAGGTACGCGCCGGCCGGCTTGACCATCAGCGCGTCGGCGCCTTCCTGCTCGTCCATCAGCGATTCACGCACCGCTTCGCGGCGATTCATCGGGTTCATTTGATAGCTTTTGCGGTCGCCCTTGAGTGCGCTGCCGCCGGCTTCGCGGAACGGGCCGTAGAGCGCCGAGGCGAATTTGGTCGAATAGGCCATGATCGCGGTCTGGGTGAAACCGGCATCATCCAGCGCCCGGCGAATCGCCTGGACCTGCCCGTCCATGGCCGCCGACGGCGCGATCACATCGGCACCGGCACGGGCTGCCGCGACGGCTTGTTTGCCGAGGTTGATCAGGGTCTGGTCGTTGTCGACTTCGTGGTTGTGCAACACGCCGCAGTGACCGTGGTCGGTGTATTCGCAAAAGCAGGTGTCGGACATCACGATCATCTCCGGCACCGCTTCCTTGGCGATGCGCGCCATGCGCGAGACCAGGCCATTGTCACTCCAGGTGTCGCTGCCGCTGCTGTCCAGATGATGGGACACGCCGAAGGTCATCACCGACTTGATCCCCGCCCGGGCATAGCGCTCGATCTCGCCGGCCAGTTTCGACTCCGGAATCCGCATCACACCGGGCATGCTTTTGATCGGCACGAAGTCGTCGATTTCTTCCTCGACGAAAATCGGCAGCACCAGATCGTTCAAGCTGAATTCGGTTTCCTGGAACAGGCTGCGCAGGCTCGCATTGCGGCGCAGACGGCGTGGACGTGCTTCGGGGAACTGACTGGACATGGGGTTTCCTGAAAAATCGGGGGACGAGACGAAAGTCGTAAGGGGGCGAAAGCTTATGCCCAGTTCGCCGCCGGGCACAAACCTCAGTGGAGTAAAAACCGTTACCGCTTCGGCAACAATTCCTGCATCCACCATAAAACCCTGTGGGAGCGAGCCTGCTCGCGATGGCGGTGGATCATCCAGCATCTATGTTGAATGACCC
>NZ_JAHBDB010000053.1:0-33846 GCF_019956105.1 Pseudomonas sp. BF-RE-25 | reverse complement strand
GAGTATCAGTCGATAACTATTTTGACTGACACTCCGCCTTCGCGGGCAAGCCTCGCTCCTACAAGGGTTTGGGGGTTACATGATGTGTTTTTCGGGTTCGGGGATGTGGCTTGCGCCTAGCATCGCCGGGAGCAATCCGGCCCGCAGATCCCCGCCACTCGGCTGCTGATAAAGGCTCAAGCCAAACTCCGGCAGCACCGCCAGCAGATAATCGAAAATATCCCCCTGAATCCGCTCGTAATCCGCCCACGCCGTGGTGCGGGTGAAGCAGTAGATTTCCAGCGGAATCCCCTGCGCCGTGGTCTGCATCTGCCGCACCATGCAGGTCATGTTCGGCTGGACCTCCGGGTGACTCTTCAAATACGCCAGCGCGTAGGCGCGGAATGTCCCGATGTTGGTCATCCGCCGACGATTGGCCGACATTGCCGCGACGTTGCCCTGAGCCTCGTTCCAGGCCTTGAGTTCAGCCTGTTTGCGGCTGATGTAGTCGGTCAGCAGGTGCACCTGAGACAGTTTTTGCTCTTCGTCATCACGGATGAATCGCACGCCGCTGGCGTCGATGAACAGGCTGCGTTTGATCCGTCGTCCACCGGACTGCTGCATGCCACGCCAGTTCTTGAACGACTCGGACATCAGGCGCCAGGTCGGAATCGAAACGATGGTCTTGTCGAAGTTCTGCACCTTGACCGTGTGCAGCGTGATGTCCACCACATCGCCATCGGCGCCGACTTGCGGCATCTCGATCCAGTCGCCGACCCGCAGCATGTCGTTGCTGGTCAACTGCACGCTGGCGACAAACGACAACAATGTGTCCTTGTAGACCAACAGAATCACCGCCGACATGGCGCCCAGCCCCGACAGCAGCAACAGCGGCGAGCGGTCGATCAACGTGGCGACGATGATGATCGCGCCAAATACGTACAACACCATTTTCGCCAGTTGCACATAGCCTTTGATCGAGCGGGTGCGGGCGTGTTCGGTGCGGGCGTAGATGTCCAGCAACGCATTGAGCAGGGCGCTGATCGCCAGCACCAGGAACAGAATGGTGAAGGCCAGTGCGACGTTGCCGAGGAAAATCAGGCTGGTTTTACCCAGCTCCGGCACCAGGTGCAGGCCGAACTGGATCACCAGCGACGGCGTCATCTGCGCCAGGCGATGAAACACTTTGTTCTGGCGAAAGTCGTTGACCCAGTGCAACGCCGGTTGGCGGCCGAGCATTTTGGTCGCGTGGAGGATCAGGTAACGCGCCACTCGTCCGAGGGTCAGTGCCACCACCAGCAACAGAAGCAGCCCGAGGCCGGAATGCAGGAGCGGATGCTGATCGAGAGCACCCCAGAGGTCTTGGACGTTGAGCCAGAGCTGTTTGATATCCATGGGTAAAACCGTTTCTTCTATAGGGCGCGTCGGAGCGATTAGAGCATTTAAGACGCTTTGCATGACGTTTAAGGACAAAAGAGGCAACAAAAAAGCCACTGTTTACGGTCGATTGCATAAAGAAACTCGGCCTTCGCGCTCGAAACCGTTACCCTATGCAGCTGTTTTTTTGTATTTCTTCGAGGTAGCACCCGTGTTTTCCCAATTCGCCCTGCACGAACGCCTGCTCAAAGCCGTGGCCGAGCTTAAATTTGTCGAGCCAACGCCTGTGCAAGCAGCGGCTATTCCGCTGGCGCTCCAAGGGCGTGACCTGCGGGTGACAGCGCAAACCGGTAGCGGCAAAACCGCTGCTTTCGTTTTGCCGATCCTCAACCGTCTGATCGGCCCGGCGAAAATCCGCGTCAGCATCAAGACCCTGATCCTGCTGCCAACCCGCGAGCTGGCCCAGCAGACCATCAAGGAAGTCGAGCGCTTTGCGCAATTCACCTTCATCAAGTCCGGCCTGATCACCGGCGGTGAAGACTTCAAGGTCCAGGCCGCCATGCTGCGCAAGGTGCCGGACATCCTGATCGGTACGCCGGGCCGGATGATCGAGCAACTGAATGCCGGCAACCTCGACCTGAAAGAAGTCGAAGTGCTGGTGCTCGACGAAGCCGACCGTATGCTGGACATGGGCTTTGCCGAAGACGTGCAGCGTCTGGTGGACGAGTGCACCAATCGCCAGCAGACCATGCTGTTCTCCGCCACCACTGGCGGTTCGGGTCTGCGCGAGATGGTTGCCAAGGTTCTGAACAACCCGGAACACCTGCAGCTGAACAACGTCAGCGACCTGAATGCGACCACTCGTCAGCAGATCATCACCGCTGACCACAACCAGCACAAAGAGCAGATCGTGAACTGGCTGCTGGCCAACGAGACCTATCAGAAGGCCATCGTGTTCACCAACACCCGGGCCATGGCCGACCGTATCTACGGCCGCCTGGTAGCGCAGGAATACAAAGCGTTCGTCCTGCACGGTGACAAGGACCAGAAAGACCGCAAGCTGGCGATCGATCGCCTGAAGCAAGGCGGCGTGAAAATCCTCGTGGCCACCGACGTTGCCGCTCGCGGCCTGGACGTTGATGGCCTGGACCTGGTGATCAACTTCGACATGCCGCGCAGCGGCGACGAATACGTTCACCGCATCGGTCGCACCGGTCGTGCCGGCAACGATGGCCTGGCCATCTCGCTGATCTGCCACGGCGACTGGAACCTGATGTCGAGCATCGAGCGCTACCTCAAGCAGAGCTTCGAGCGCCGCACTATCAAGGAAGTCAAAGGCACCTACGGCGGACCGAAAAAGGTCAAGGCCTCGGGCAAAGCGGTTGGCGTGAAGAAGAAAAAGGTCGACGCCAAGGGCGAGAAGAAGAAAACCGGCGCGAAGGCACCGACCAAGCGCAAAATCGCCAACCGCCCGAAGACCGACGCCCTGTCGCTGGTCAGCAAGGACGGCATGGCCCCGCTCAAGCGCCGCAAGCCGGAAGCGCCGGCTGCTGAATAAAGCGCCGTAGCGATCCCATAAAAAAACCGGACAAATGTCCGGTTTTTTTTATAACGCGATCCCCTGTAGGAGCCGGCTTGCCGGCGATTCTTCCTGACACACCGCGTCGAGGCGATCGCCAGCAAGCTGGCTCCTACAGAACGATTACCGGATGACGGAAATCGACCCCAACGCCAGCGCCGCCAACAACATCACCCCCACCGTGCCGATCGTCCATTTCAACGTCATGCGCTGGTTATCGCCGTAGTCCAGATCCAGCAACCCACACAGCAGATACGTGGACGCCACCAGCGGACTGAGCAAATGCACCGGCTGGCCAATCAACCCGGCGATTGCCATTTCCTTGCCGCTGATGCCGTAGTGGCTGGCGGTTTCGGCGAGGATCGGCAGCACGCCAAAGTAGAACGCGTCGTTGGTCAGCACGTAGGTGAACGGCATGCTGATGAACGCAGTGATGATCGACATCGAACTGCCGGCCCATTGCGGGATGACATGGATCAGGCTTTCGGAAATGGCCTTGGTCATGCCGGTGCCGCCCATAATGCCGACGAAAATCCCTGCCGCGAAGATCAGCAAGGTCACCGCCATGACGTTATCGGCGTGGCGCGCGATCACGGCTTTCTGCTCTTTCAGGTTGGGGAAATTCACCACCAGGCCAATGCCGAACGCGAGCATGAACAACACCGCAGGTGGCATCACCGCGAGCATCATCATCGCGATCAGGGCGATGGTCAGCGCGGCATTGAACAGAAAGCGCCAGTCGTTCAAGCGAAATTCGGTGAAGTGCTCCAGCCCTTCATTGGCGTCGAGTTGCACCACGCCCAAGCGGCGTCGCTCCAGCCGTCCGAGGTACAGCGCCACAAAAATCACCCACACAAGTCCGATGGCCATCAATGGCAGCATCGCCACGAACAGCTCGGTAATGTCGACTTTCATGGCACTGGCCGCCCGGGAAAACGGCCCGGCCCACGGCAGAATGTTCATCACGCCAATGGCCAGCAACAGCACCGTGGCCATGACTTGCAGGCGCACGCCGGTGCGGCGATACAGCGGTAGCAGCGCCGCGCAGGTGATGATGTAAGTGGTGGCGCCATCGCCGTCGAGGCCGACGCAAATCCCGAGAATCGCCGTGCCCAGCACGATTTTCTGCGGATCGCCTTTCACCGCTTTGAGGATCAGTTTGACCAGCGGGTTGAACAATCCGGCGTCGGTCATCATGCAGAAATACAGGATCGCAAAGGTCAGCATCACCCCGGTCGGGGCCAGCATTTTCAGGCCATCGAACATCATCGGCCCCAGCGTCGTGGTGTAGCCGGCCAGGCAGGCAAAGGCGACCGGGACCAGCAACAGCGCAACCAGCGGCGACAGGCGTTTGCTCATGACCAGGTACATGAAGCACGTGATCATCGAATAGCTGAGTAGGGTCAGCATGATTTCCCTCGTTTTTTATAGGTTTTGTCCGGGTATGACGGCGGGCGAAAGCAACGCTTTGTCATTGATAGTGTTCTGTTAGACGGAACGTCATTCCTTTTGGTGGAACAACTTTCCGGCCAAATTTTTACGCTGTCAAGTTTTTGTCCATTCGTTGACAAGCCACCGAAACCCGGCAGATACTAAAAATAGAACAATATTCTGTCAGATAGAACGCTGATCGAGGTGCCCTGAAACAGGGGCTTTCGTGGCGTCTCAGGAGGGCTGGTGATGGGTCATTCGAACGAAATCGATATTTTGGTCAGCGAAGTCGGGCCCCGTGACGGGTTGCAAAGCGTCGCGGCGACCATGCCGACCGAACTGAAACTGAAATGGATCGCCGCGTTGGCGAGCGCCGGGCTACGAGAGATCGAAGTGGGGTCCTTCGTGTCGCCCAAACTGCTGCCGCAGATGGCCGATACCGCTGCAGTGGTGGCTTTTGCACGGACCTTGCCCAACCTGTTCGTGACCGCGCTGGTGCCCAACCTCAAGGGTGCCGAAGCGGCCTTCAAGGCGGGCGTGCAGAAAATCACGATGCCGATTTCGGTGAGCGAACCCCATTCCCTGGCCAACATCCGCAAGACCCACGCCGAGGTTTATCAGGAGGTGCGCAACGTCGTTGCCTTGCGCAACGAGCAGTACCCGCACGTCGAAATCGAGGCCGGCTTGTCGACGGTGTTTGGCTGCACGATCCAGGGCGAAGTGCCGGACGACGACACCGTGCGCATGGCCCTGATCATGGCCGGGCTGGGCGTCAACGAAGTGGGGCTGGCCGACACCGTCGGTTACGCCAACCCGACACAAGTACGGCGCTTGTTCACCCGGCTGCGTCAAGAATTGCCGGGCATTGCCGGCAGTGCCCATTTCCACAACACCCGCGGCCAGGGCCTGGCCAATGTGCTCGCGGCGCTGGACGTCGGCGTGACCACCATAGACGCGTCTCAGGGCGGCATCGGCGGGTGCCCTTATGCGCCCGGCGCGTCCGGCAACATCGTCACCGAAGACCTGGTGTACCTGCTCGAATCCATGGGCCTGCGCACCGGCATCGACATCGATCGGCTGGTGCACGCCCGCGAATGGTTGCGCCAGGGCCTGCCGGGTGAAGCGCTGTACGGCTTCATCCCGGACGCCGGAGTCGGCAAGAATTTTCACTATGCACAGAAGGCGCTATGAACATGAGCCCCAGCCAACAACAAAAGCCTCTGCCGCTGGCCGGCATTCGGGTCATCGAGTTTGTCCACATGGTCATGGGACCGACCTGCGGCCTGGTGCTGGCTGACCTCGGGGCGGAGGTGATCAAGGTCGAACCTGTTCCTGCGGGTGACAACACCCGGCGCTTGATGGGCTCCGGCGCGGGGTACTGGACCACCTATAACCGCAACAAGAAAAGCTTCGCCGTCGACCTGAAATCCGCCGAAGGCATTGCTGCGGTCAAAAAGCTGATTGCCACCGCCGATGTGGTCACCGAGAACTTTCGCCCCGGCACCATGGAAAAACTTGGCCTGGGTTACGCCGACGTGAAAGCCATCAAGCCGGACATTATTTACAGCTCCATGAAAGGTTTCCTGCCCGGCCCCTACGAACATCGTACGGCGCTGGACGAAGTGGTGCAGATGATGACGGGGTTGGCCTACATGACCGGCCCGGTCGGCCAGCCTTTGCGCGCCGGGGCGTCGGTCAACGACGTCATGGGCGGGATGTTCAGCGCGATTTCGATTCTGGCGGCGCTGTTGCAGCGTAACCAAGGCGCTCAGGGGCAGTTCGTGCAGACCGGCCTGTTCGAGAATTCGGCGTTCCTGGTGGCCCAGCACATGATGCAAAACGTGGTCACCGGCACACCGGCGGCGCCGATGCCGAGTCGGGTTTCGGCGTGGGCGATTTATGACGTGTTCAGTTGCGCCGGTGAAGAGCAGGTCTTCCTCGGCGTGGTCAGCGACAGTCAGTGGAAAAGTTTTTGTGAGGTGTTCGGCTTCGATGCCTTCGGCAGTGATCCGCAGTTGGCCGGCAACAACCAGCGAGTCGCCGCGCGCAAGGTGATCCTGCCGCAAGTCCGCGAATGCCTGGCGGGCATGAGCAAGGAACAGGTGATGGCGCTGTGTGAAAAGGCCGGTCTGCCGTTTTCGCCGATCCAGCGACCTCAGGACCTGTTCGACGACAAACACCTGAATGAGTCGGGTGGCATGGCTGAGGTGACGTTGCCTGACGGTCAATCGGTCAAGGTGCCGATGCTGCCGTTTGAAATGGACGGCCAGCGTTTTGGTACGCGCTTGAATGTGCCTGAGTTGGGCAGCCATAGCGATGAGTTGCTGGCCGAGTTGGGTTATTCGGATAGCGATATCAGCGCACTGCATCGCGCTGGCGTGATCAAGTCCGAGGGGTGAAGGGTGGTCGCCCGTTCGCTCAACGGTTAAGGTAGCCGCTGCGCAGCCCGGTGCTGGCGCCGTCCTGAAGTTTTGTCACGAGCGAACATGAGCAAACAAACCCCATCGGAAGACGAACCTTCCACGCCCACTGCCGAAGGCGGCGTGGCGGCCGTGGATCGCGCCTTTGCGATCCTCGAGGCGTTCGACGTCGGCAGCAACAGCCTGCCACTGGCGGAAATCGCCCGGCGCACCGGCCTGTATAAAAGCACCATCCTGCGTTTGATGAGTTCACTGGAACGCGCCGGTTTCATCCGCCGCCTCGGCGATGGCCAATACGCCGTCGGCCCCGAACCGCTGCGGTTGGCGCAGGTCTACCAGACCTCGTTCCGCCTGCGGGACGTGATCTACCCGCTGCTGGAATCCTTGTCCGACACGAGCGGCGAAACCTCCTCTTTTTACGTACGGGAAAACGACAGCCGCGTGGTGTTGTTTCGCGTCGAGCCGAAGCGCGCAGTCAGGGTTTCCCTGCATGAAGGTGCACGATTCCCACTGAATGCCGGGGCGTCGGGCAAAGTCCTGCGAGCCTTTGGCGCGCTGTCCGAGCCGACCCTCGGTGCGATTCGCGAGCAATTCTGGGCGAGCTCCTTTGGTGAACGGGATCCGGAGACGGCTTCGGTGTCGGTGCCTGTATTCAATGCCGCGTATGAATTGACCGGTGCGTTGACCTTGTCCGGCCCGGCGGAGCGATTCAGCCAGGAAAAAGTTGCCACGGCGTGCGGCTTGTTGCTCGACGCAGCGGCCAGGGCAACTGTCGCGTTAGGCGGCGACAATCGCGAGTTGCTCAAGGCGGCTGAGCGCATCACTTAAGCATTGCACAAACCCTTGTAGGAGCCGGCTTGCCGGCGATCCTTGGCGACTCGGTGTATCTGGTCAACCGAATCGCCAGCAAGCTGGCTCCTACAAGGTCAGTTTTCGGCTTTTTTATCCGCTGTTTCCAGCTCCTTCATTCGCTGATCGATCAACTGGCACTTGTCCGGATTCTGCTCGGTGAGCTTGGCCACTTCCTTGGCCAATTGTTTGCGTTTGGCGGTGGCCTCCTCGGGTGTGCAAGCCCAAGTGGGGAGGGCGGGCTCGATCCGTCCAAAGTGGCGTCGGTCGAGGAAAAGATGGGGCCGGTGATCAAGCAGTTACTGGGGCAAAACAAATGAGCACAGTAATGAAAAGTATTCCTGCGTTGTTGCTCATGCTGCTGTTGGCCGGCTGCGGTCACACTAGCTCCACCCAGCCTTATTTCGAGCCACCGGCGCCACCTCAGGGCAAGGCGTTGGTTTACATGATGCGGACCCAGGTCATTCAAGGCAGCTTTTATGACAGCGTGTTCAGCATCAATGACAGTGCGGTGGTGGGGCTTATATACCGGTGAAATAGCCGATAGCGGTGTGTCAGTTGCATCGGCGTTGATTGTAAGTAGGCATCGCGAGCAAGCTTGCTCCTACAGGAATTGCGGTGTTCACGGACATTGTGTCCGGTCCTGACCGCTGAGGGAGCAAGCTGGTTCGCGAAGGTGTGGTCTACCCCCCATGGCAGCAGCTCGAACTCACCTTGTCTTCATACCTGTCGTGATGCCGTACCCATTCCATGATCTGCTCTTCGTTGCGCCCCTTGGGTGTCAGGTCGAGGTAGTTATAAGCGCCGACCAGCATGTCCAGGCCACGGGCATAAGTTGAATAGGTGTGAAAAATCTCGCCTGCTTCGTTGCGATAAAACACGCTGAGGCCTGGGAGTTCTTCTTCGGCGCCGTCAGTTTTTTCGTAGTTGTAGGTGGCTTTTCCGGCGGCTACATCTTCAGCTCGGGCCGAGACGCCAAAGTCGTAGTTAAAGTCGCAACCTTCTGACGACACCCAATCGAATTTCCAGCCCATGCGTCGCTTGAACGCCTGGAATTCGGCGAAGGGTGCGTGGGAAACCGCCACCACCGCCACGTCGTGATGCGCCAGGTGCTGGTTGGCGCCGTCAATGTGGTCGGACAGGAATGAGCAACCGGGGCAGCCTTCGTCCCAGCCGTCGGCAAACATGAAGTGGTAGATGACCAGTTGGCTGCGACCGCCGAACAGGTCGGCCAGCTTCAATTCACCATTGGGGCCCTGGAAGTGATAGTCCTTGTCGATTTTCACCCAGGGCAGGGCGCGGCGTTCGGCACTGAGTTTGTCCCGTTCCCGGGTGAAGGCTTTTTCGTGGGCCAGGTGCTGTTTGCGGGCGGCGAGCCATTCTTCTCGCGACACAACCGGATGGTTCTGAACGTTCATCGGGTTTTCTCCTGCGCAATGCTGGGCGGTGACTGACACAACCTTGTCGTTTGACCTATGCCAAATTCGACATACCGCCGGTCAGCGCCGTTAAAGAACTGCGCTGAACGGCGGCGAGCGCTGTCGGTCACAAGCTATGAAGGCCATCACACTCACGGGTTTTGGAGGTTGGACAGGATGACGACTTATAACTGGGATTTGATTGAACGCCTGCTGCACGAAGTGCAGAACGCAGCACCCAGCTTCACGCCACGGCCCTATGCCGAGCAGTACGCGGCGGAGAAAGCCACGGAGGGCGAAGAGACTGAGAACCTGGATCACCTGAAAGCGGTGGCCGGCGAGTATGAAAAGTTACTGTTGGCGCGTGGCTACATCGAGCCTCGACCTGAAGAGCAGGGTGGAACCGGTTCGAATTACAGGCTGACGATGCGGGGTTCAAGGTTGTTGAGCCTGATCGACAGCAGCATTCCGGGCAATGATCATCCGCGGCAAGTGCTGGATGAGCAGGACGATGCGCTGGATGAGGTGACGTTTGATGAAGTGGCGTCCCACGCGCAAATTGCCTGAAGACCCCGCATATCCCTTGTAGGAGCCGGCTTGCCAGCGATTGCGGTCTTTCAGCCAGCATGGATGTTGGATGTAACGGCCTCATCGCTGGCAAGCCAGCTCCTACAGGGGGTTGTGGTGAGGTGACTATTCCTGCTTCGCTGTTTTAAGGCACTTCAAGTCGTTGAAGTCTTTGCGCACTCCTTCGATTTTTTTCAGCAGCCGCTGGCGTTGAGCCGGTGTGCTTTCGGCCATCAAATCCACAAACAGGCTTCGTGCCTGTGCTTCGGTGTTGGCGTAGGCCTTGCGGTAATCGGGTGTCCATAGGCTCTCGCGATTCACCAGAAGCGTCTCGATGCGCTGTGGGAATCCTGGACTTTGGCGCTGCGCAACCGCCGCGCTGAACTGTTTCTGCCAATGCACGCGGTTGGCAATCCATTGCGTGTTCTGGTCGCCCAACGCATTTGACCAGGCAACGACCCGTTGTTGTTGGGGCGGGCTCAGCGGTCCGATCCAGCCATCCAGACGTTTTTCCATGCGCTCGCTACGTTCCTTGACCTGCTGAACGAGCGACGGTTTCACGTAATCCTGCTGGCGTTTTCGCCGGTCCTTGGCGAAGGCTTCGTTCATTTCCGCGACTTGTTTGTCGTCCAGCCCCTGCAACAACTCGATGGCCGACGGGGTGATTTCCCGGGCGGTCTGGGCGATGGCTTGTTTGGCTTCCTGGGTGCGGGATTGCAGCGCTGCGTCGGTGACCTGATTGGTTTCAACCATCACCTGCAAACGGTCCAGCCAGTCGAGATAGCCTGGCAGTTGCGTGGTGCAGTGCCAGCTCAGGTGTTCCTTGAGGCGCTCGTTGAACCAGCCTTTCTGCTCGCCGTTCATGTCCAGGTAATCGCTGAGCGTCCACGGGATGATCACGTCGAGGTTGCGATAGGCCAGGCCCATGCGGCTGCAGGCACCGAGGGCAAGACTGAGGGTGATGACGACGGCGAGACACTTCAACCAGCGCGACATGGGCGAGTCCTTGCGAAAGCGTAGGTTCTCATGTGATCGCAGGATGAGCCTGCCAGTTCAGCCAATCAATAAAACGCGCATTCAGCCTTGAAGGTGATCAGGCCAACGCACTGACAGTTGTGCCCGGAATTGGCGGAGCTACCGGCGAATGCTCGGCATCGAGGGCCGTTCGTCGATTTTTGAAATATTGATGGGGTTTGGCGGGGTGTTACGGGGAGGGTTCCAGTCCAAGCGCTTCGAAGCTCAAAGCGCTTAGGGACCAGGTAACGCGGGTGTTATTTTTTGCCCAAGGTAATCTGCTTGGACGGGCCGAACGTCTGGCCGCTGACGCCTTTGGCAATTTGCTGGATCTCGCCGCCGGATTTGAGGAACGCAGCAATCTGATTGTTGATCGATTCGCTGGTTTCAACGGCTGGAGCTGGCTTTGCTTTGCTGGTGGATGCTTTTACGCGCATGGCGGCCATTAACCTGTAGAAAATTAACTTGGCCACGCATCGTACAGGAAATACTTGACAATTGCTTGGCAAATATCCCCCTGAAATACACATCACAAAAGCGCCATTAATCGCAAGTTATTATTCGAGTTATGTCCCTAAGCTGCTGTTTTAAATAAGAACATCGGTGGGGAAGAATGGATTTTTACCTGGCTGGAAGGGCGATGAATCGACAGGTCGGCCTGACGAGCGGACAGACCCGCCTGTCAAACCCCAGGAAAATTAAGGCCCCCAGAGGATTTTCTCGCGCCACCGGGCCGGGCGCCGAACGCGGCCTGCAAAAACGGGTAGAATGCCGCCCACGCAATGAGGGTATTGGAAATGGCTTTAGTCGGGCGTTACAACAGTTTGCAAGTGGTTAAACACACTAACTTCGGTTTATATCTGGACGGTGGTGCGGACGGCGAAATCCTTCTGCCTAATCGTTATATTCCCAAAGATATTCCCAGCGAAGATGAAGACTGGCTCAACGTTTTTATTTATCTGGACAGCGATGACAAACTCATCGCAACTACCGAAAAGCCGAAAGTTCAGGTCGGTGAATTCGCCAGTTTGAAAGTCGTTGAAGTCAACAGCATCGGCGTCTTCCTGGATTGGGGCTTGCCGAAGGATCTGTTGCTGCCGTTTTCCGAAGAAAAGCGTCAGATGACCGCGGGCGAGTACGTCGTGGTGCATGTCTACCTCGACAAGCACACCCGTCGTATCACCGCGACCGCGCGTCTGGACCGTTACCTGGACAAGACCCCGGCCAACTACACCCCTGGCCAGGAAGTTGATCTGCTGGTTGCCGAAGCCACCGATATGGGCTTCAAGGCAATCATCAACAACAAGCACTGGGGCTTGATCCACAAGAACGAAATTTTCAAGTTCATGCGCGCCGGTAAAGAAGAGAAGGGCTTTATCAAAGAAGTCCGTGCCGACGGCAAGATCAGCCTGAGCCTGCAACCAGTGGGCGAAGAAGCCGCCACCAGCCTGAACTCGAAGATCCTCGCCAAGTTGCGCGACAACAACGGCGCGCTGCCGGTGAGCGACAAGAGCGATCCGGCGGTGATCACCAGCATGTTCGGTGTCAGCAAGGGCAACTTCAAGAAGGCCATCGGCGCGTTGTACAAGAATGGCCAGATCGTCATTCATGCCGATCGCATTGAACTGAAGTGACGTCGCGCAAGATGGCGTCCGTGGTGACTTGAAGGTCTCCCACAGGCTACTTTTTCTGGCCATCTGGTTAATAATCGACAGCATAATTATTTGCCCCGACCTTGAGTCGGGGCTTTGCTTTCTACTGTGAGTCACTGCCATGGACTGTGTTGTCGAGGTGTTCCGGTGAGCGCCACCCGGCGTAGCGCCGATGGGTTTGCCCTGCAAGTGATGGTCGGGTTGTGCCTGATCTGGGGCGTACAGCAAGTCATGATCAAGTGGGCTGCGCCGGACATCGCGCCAGTCATGCAGGCTGCCGGTCGGTCAGGCATTTCTGCGTTGCTTGTAGGATTGCTGATCTGCTGGAAGGGCGGTTGGGATCAGGTCAGCCATACATGGCGCGGTGGATTACTGGCCGGCGCGCTGTTTGGACTGGAGTTTTTCTTCATTTCCGAAGGCTTGCAGCTGACCACGGCCGCACACATGTCGGTGTTCCTTTACACGGCGCCGATCTTCACCGCGCTGGGCGTGCACTGGCTGTTGCCGAGTGAGCGTTTAAGACCGGTGCAATGGTTGGGGATTTTTCTGGCGTTTGTCGGGATTGCCATCGCGTTTGCCGGTGGGGTGTCCTGGGACAACCTCGATCACCGCATGTTGATGGGCGATGCACTGGGCGTATTAGCCGGTGCCTCCTGGGGGGCGACCACGGTCGTGGTGCGGGCCTCGCGCCTGTCGGAAGCGCCGGTGACGCTCACGTTGTTCTATCAGTTGATTGTCGGTTTCGTCGGCCTGCTGCTGATCGCGATGCTCAGCGGCCAGGTTACCCACGTCAGTCTGACGACCGTGGCCGTGGCCAGCGTGCTGTTCCAGGGGCTGGTGGTCTCGTTTTTCAGCTACCTGACGTGGTTTTGGCTGTTGCGCCGGTATCTGGCGGCGAACCTCGCGGTGTTTTCGTTCATGACGCCGTTGTTCGGTGTCACGTTCGGTGTGGTGTTACTGGGTGAGGTGCTGAGTCTCAACTTTGTCATCGGTGCCGTGCTGGTGCTGCTCGGTATCACGTTTGTCAGCGCTGAGCAGTGGGTGCGCCGTCGTTTGCGCAAAGCCCTTGGCCAGCAGTGACCGGTCAACCCAGGGTGTCGATCCAGGCCCAGGCGATTGCCTGAGCTAATGGTCAGGTATTTTGATCAATTCAGTAACAGATCATTGCGGATTTTGCCGAGCATTTCGTAGGACTTCGGACTATTATCAGTGCGAAGGGGCTACAGAATTTCAGCCGCTCGGCACTACCCTGAAGGGGGCACCATGAAAGAGAAAATTCAAAACTGGCTGCATGACCTGGGTGTCGCACTCGGTTTGATCGAACCGCCTCTGCAACCTGTGCCTATTCGCACTGACGATGAACAGCGTCGACGCCAGCAGCGTCGTCGGTAACGTCAAGGCCTGGAACACCGCAGCCGTGTTGTAGCAGCTGTCGACGGCTGCATTCGGCTGCGTAGCAGGTGTAAATTCAAAAATCGGGCGAAATCAGTACCGCCCGATCTCCATCAAAAACCGACTCAGATCATTCGCCGTCCTGGCGATTTTGAGCATCCGGTCTTCTTCGGCGCTAAATGCCTGTTGTTTTCCCTGGTGTCGAGTACAGCAGGCGTCAGCCATGCGAGCGCTGCCACTCATCAATCATCGTGCGCAGATGTTCCCCGGAAAAACTGCCGAAATGCCCGCCATGCACGGTGCGGATCGGCAGCTCACGCAAGCGTTGCAGACTGCGCGCGTAGTCGTCGAGGTTGGAATGGTAAGCGTCTTCGATCAGCGGCCCGTCGTAGATGATGTCGCCGCTGAACAGGGTTTCGGTCGCAGCTTCATACAGGCTGATGCCGCCCGGTGAATGTCCCGGCGTATGCAGCACCTGCAATACGCGATTGCCCAGATCCAGCACGTCACCTTCCTCGATCATTCCCGTGGCCGGCGCGGCTTTGACCCGGTATTCGGCGTAGCACAGCGGGCAATCAGGATGCGCCTCGAACATATCGTCGCCGACAAATGCCCGGCTCAAATCGTTTTCGCCGTCAGGTGCCGCCAGGATGTCGGCCTCGGCAGGATGCACCAGGCGTTCGGCAAATTCGTGATGGCCGGCGATGTGGTCGAAATGGCAATGACTGGCCACCGCCACCAATGGCCGTTCGGTGATCCACGGCAGTTGCTCGCGCAGGCTCACCAAACCGGAGCCGCTGTCCAGCAGCAGGTCCTTGTCACGGCCCTGAATGTGCCAGAGGTTGCATCGGTAGAAGGGACGGATGTAAGGCTCGTGAATCAGACGGATGCCGTCGCTGAGTTGCTTGACCTCGAACCACTGATCGCGAGAAACAATCTTCATCAAAGGTTTTCTCCAGGCGAAAAAAAACGGGTGTGGCAACCGACGCCACACCCGTCGAAGAAAGCATCAAGTCGTTATAGAAAGCTTAGATGGCGTTCGCCACCGCAGCCGGGCGGCGAGACATCAGGCTCACCACAATGAAGCTCACCAGACCTGCGAGCAGGCTGTAGTAGATCGGGGTGTTGGCATCCAGACCGTCCTTGACCATGAACAGCAGAGCGGTTGCGAAGCCCAGGCCCATGCTGGCGATGGCGCCGGCGGTAGTGGCGCGTTTCCAGAAAATCGCACCCATCAGCGGGATCAGCATGCCGCCGACCAACAGGTTGTAGGCCAGGGTCAGGGCGCTGATCACATCGTTCACCACCAGGGCGATACCCAGCACGACAATACCGGTCAGCAGCGTCACCAGGCGGTTCAGGCTCAGGCTCGACTGTTTACCGCCACGCAGTTTAGGTAGCAGGTCTTCGCTCAGAGTAGTGGCGGCAGCCAACAGGCCTGCGCTGGCGGTGGACATCATGGCGGCCAGTGCAGCGGCGATGACCAGGCCACGGATACCGTCAGGCAGCGACAGTTTGACGATGGCGGCGAAAGCGTTGTTGACGTTGTCCAGATCCGGGATCAGTACGTGAGCGGCCATGCCGATCAGGGCGCACGCCAGACCGTAGATGATGCAGTAGAGGCCTGCGGCAGTACCGGCGTATTGCGCGACCTTGGCGGTCTTGACGGTGAACACCCGTTGCCAGATGTCCTGACCGATCAGGATGCCGAAGAAGTAGATCACGAAGTAGGTGATGATGGTGTCCCAGCCGATGGTGGTGAAGCTGAAGCTCGCCTCCGGCAGTTTGGCCACCAACTGATCCCAACCACCGACGCGGTACAGGCAGATCGGCAACAGGATGAACATCAGGCCCACGGTCTTGATGACGAACTGGACGATGTCGGTCAGGGTCAGGGACCACATGCCGCCGATCGCCGAATAAATCACCACCACGCCACCGCCGACCAATACCGACAGCCAGAACGGCAGGTCGAACAGCACTTGCAGTACGGTGCCGATGGCCAGGATCGAAACCACGCCGATCATCAGTGCATACGCCAGCATGATCACCGCGCTCGCGGAGCGGGCCATCGGGTTGTAGCGTTTTTCCAGCACTTGGGTAACGGTGTAGATTTTCAGTTTCAGCAGCGGTTTGGCGAGGAACAGGTTCAGCGCCACGATCCCGCAACCGAGAGCCGCGCAGAGCCAGAAACCGGAAATGCCATGGACGTAGCCCAGGCGCACGGTGCCGACGGTAGATGCGCCGCCCAGAACGGTAGCGGCCATGGTGCCCATGTACAGGCTCGGGCCGAGGTTACGACCGGCGACCAAAAAGTCTTCGTTGGTCTTGGCCTTGCGCATGCCGTAGTAGCCGAGTATCAGCATCGCGGCGGCGTAGATGAGTACGACGAATAAATCCAATGCCATGATGGCGAGTCTCCGATTGTCTTTTTTATGGTGAGGCGAAAATCAATCCCTGTGGAAAAACCCATCCCTGTAGGAGCAAGGCTTGCCCGCGAAAGGAGCGCCGCGGACAGTCAGGCAGACCGCGTCATCGTTCTTCGCGGGCAAGTCGGAACGCCGCATCGCTCGCTCCTACAGGTAATGCGTTTGCCACAGGTAATGCGTTTAATCAGGCGGCTTGTCGCAACGCCGGTTTACCGAGCGAATCCGTGCTCTTGCTGCGTGGATCATTCGGGCCGAACACCGCAGCCGATTCCGGGAACAGGCTCAGCAGCGCCAGGTACACCAGCGACGCCAGGCCGAGAGTTACCGGCAGGCTGATGTCGATGCCATCCGCCAGGTTCCCCAGTACACCCACGAATTGCCCCGGCAGGTTCACAAAGCACAAACCGACCAATGCACTCGGGATCCAGGCACCCAGCCCACGCCAGTTCCAGCCGTGGGTGAACCAGTAACGACCGCCTTTCTCGCCGCGGGTGAACACTTGCAGGTCATCCGGGCAATAGAAGCCGCGGCGCACCAGCAGGCCGATGATCATGATCACCATCCACGGAGTGGTGCAGGTGATGATCAGCACGGCGAAGGTCGACACGCTCTGCACCAGGTTCGCCGCAAAGCGACCGATGAAGATGAAGGCAATCGACATCACACCGATCAACAGGGTGGCCTTGACCCGCGACAGCACACGCGGGAACACGCTGGACATGTCCAGCCCGGTGCCATACAGCGAGGTGGTGCCGGTGGACATGCCGCCGATTACCGCAATCAGGCACACCGGCAGGAAGAACCAGCTCGGCGAGACGGCCAGCAGGCCGCCGACGTAGTTGTTGGCGGCGATGTAGTCCGGCGCCTTGATCGCTACGATAGTGGCGGTGGCGAGGCCGAACAGGAACGGGATGAACGTTGCGATCTGCGAGATCACCACCGCGGCCATGATCCGGCGCTTGGAGGTTTCACGCGGGATGTAACGCGACCAGTCGCCGAGGAACGCGCCGAAGGAAATCGGGTTGCTCATCGCCACCAGCGCAGCGCCGATGAAGGCAGCCCAGAAACCCGGTTGGCCCATGCTCACGGTGCCGGCGTAGTTCACATCGAAAGGACCGGCGAAAGCGAAGATGCCCAGCAGGAACAGCAGGCTGGCGCTCCACACCGCGATCTTGTTGACCCACAGCAGGAAACGGAAGCCGTAGATGCAAACCGTCAGTACCAGGATCGCGAACAGACCGTAGGCCAGGCCCAGGGTCAGGTCGGTTTCCGGCAGGCCGATCAGGCGTTTTGCGCCACCGATCAGCGCATCACCCGAACTCCACACCGAGAGCGAGAAGAAGGCGATGGCGGTCAACAGCGACAGGAACGAACCGACGATCCGCCCGTGCACGCCGAAGTGCGCACCGGAAGACACGGCGTTGTTGGTGCCATTGATCGGGCCGAACAGGCCCATCGGCGCGAGGATCAGCGAGCCCAGCAACACGCCCAGCACAATCGCCCAGACGCCCGCCTGGAATGACAGGCCGAACAGCACCGGGAAACTGCCGAGCACGGCGGTGGCAAAGGTATTGGAACCGCCGAAGATCATCCGGAACAAATCCGTCGGGCCTGCGGTGCGTTCGTTGTCCGGGATCTGTTCGACCCCGTAGGTTTCAATGTGCGTAAGGCTTTGGTCGTTGTTGTTGTTATTCATGATCTGCTCCGATCATAAAGGCGCGCTCATCGTGTGTGAGCGTCACCTGTTTGGCTAAGGGGTTGGCAGCCCTTCCGGCATTGCGGACAAATGTTCGTGGCAGGCCAGCCATAGGCCTTGTTGTTCTTGGCCAGACGCTTGTTTCTTGAAAACAATCGTCTCGCGCTCCTGGCTGAAGTGTTGCTCCCCTTGCATGCGCAGCTCGGTGGCCACGTCATGGATGAAAATCGCGACGTCACCTTGCAGGCTGACGAAAGCGTTGCTCGAGGTGCACGACAGCACCTCGAAGCCATCCTCGGCACGCCAGGTGTCCCACAACGCCTGATAGGCATCGCGCGACAGCAGAGGCTGCTCGAGGGTGTAAAAGACGAAGCTGGCATCGGCGCTGAAGGCGCCGAAGTAGGCTTCGCGATCGTTACGGGCAAAGGCTGCCACCAGATCGGCGGCAGCGTGCAGAACCTGATCACGCTCGTTCATGACCAATCCTCAGCGGTGGGCCACGCCAGGCAGTACGCAGAGCATTTCGTACAGCAGGTTGGCGCCCAGCAGCGAGGTGTTGCCGGTGGTGTCATAAGCGGGCGAGACTTCTACCAGGTCGCAACCGACCAGGTCGAGACCTTGGCAGCCACGAACGATCTCGATTGCCTGAATGGTGGTCAGGCCGCCGATTTCCGGAGTGCCGGTGCCAGGTGCCCAGGCCGGGTCGATACCGTCGATATCGAAGCTCAGGTACACCGGACCGCCGCCGACTTTTTCGCGAACTTCGGCCATCAGGGGGGCCAGGGATTTGTGCCAGCATTCTTCGGCCTGAACCACACGGAAGCCCTGATTGCGGCTCCAGTTGAAGTCATCGGCGGTGTAGCCCTGAGCGCGCAGGCCAATTTGCACTACACGGTCGCAATCCAGAAGACCTTCTTCGACGGCGCGACGGAAGGTGGTGCCGTGGGCGATTTTCTCGCCGAACATGTGATCGTTCACATCGGCGTGAGCGTCGATGTGCACCAGGCCGACCTTGCCGTGCTTTTTGTGGATGGCACGCAGGATCGGCAGGGTGATGGTGTGGTCGCCGCCGAGGGTCAGGGGGATCACATCGTGTTCAAGGATGTTGTCGTAGGACTCTTCGATGATCCGCACGGCGTCGAGCAGGTTGAAGGTGTTGATCGCGATGTCGCCGATGTCGGCAACCGACAGCGAGTCGAACGGTGCCGCACCGGTGGCCATGTTGTACGGGCGGATCATGACCGATTCGGCGCGGATTTCACGCGGCCCGAAACGGGTGCCAGGGCGCAGGGAAGTACCGATGTCCAGTGGGATGCCGATAAAGGCAGCGTCCAGGCCGGCAGCGGTAGGTACATGGGGGAGTCGGAGCATGGTGGCGATGCCGCCGAAGCGCGGCATTTCGTTGCCGCCCAGTGGTTGGTGAAGAATCTTGTCCACGGGTAGGGCCTCATCGTCGTTGTTTTATTTATGTCGGTTGCACCGCACCGGGGAGGCTCGGGCACCGTTAGGGGCCGATTCTGCGAAATGTAGTGGCCGGGAAGAATCGCTACGGACAAATACTTAGTTCAGATTTTTCTAAACTAATGGCGGGAGGGGGGATAGACTTCCCGGCTTGAGGGATGGGTTGTCCATGCAATCGAATCGCCGGCAAGCCGGCTCCTACAGGTTGAGCATAATCGTCAATGCTGCACGACCCTGTAGGAGCCAGCTTGCTGGCGATCGGTTGCGCAGCAACCGCCGTCAAACAACGCGGACTCACCGATACACGCTACGGAGCCCCCATGGCCAACGCTTTACCCGACCTGAAACTATTACGCATCTTCGTCAGCGTGGTCCGCCATCAGGGGTTTGCCAACGCCCAGCAAGAGCTCAACCTCTCGACCTCGGCGATCAGCACCTACATGAGCCAGCTCGAAGCGGCCCTCGGCCTGGTGCTGTGCCATCGCGGGCGCGGCGGTTTCAGCCTGACCAGCAAAGGCGAGCTGTTCCATCAGGAAACCCTGCGCCTGCTCGGCGAACTCGAAGGCTTCGAGCAATACGCGGCGGCGCTGAAGGGCGAATTGCGCGGTACGCTGAACCTCGGCGTCATCGACTCCACCGTCAGCGACAAAGCCTTGCCGTTCGCCGAAGCCATCGGCGCCTACAGCCAGGAACACCCGGCCGTGCATTTGCACCTGTCGGTGATGAGCCCGTACGAGCTGCAACTCGGCGTGCAGGACAACCGCCTCGACCTGGCCATCGGCGCGTTTTCCACGCGCATGAGCGGGCTGGTCTACATGCCGTTGTACCGCGAGCAACACTGGCTGTATTGCAGCAGCCGTCATCCGCTGTTCACCGAGCGGCGCATTCCCGAACAGGTCATCACTCAGCAACGCATGGTCGGCCGCGGCTATTGGAGCCAGGCCGAACTGGCGCGCCACGGCTTCAAGCACAGTGCCGCGACCGTAGAAAGTATGGAGGCGCAGTTGATTCTGGTGCTGTCCGGCGCCTACATCGGTTACCTGCCGGAGCATTACGCCCAGGCCTGGGCCGACAAGGGTGATTTGCGCGTGTTGCTGCCGGCGACCTTCGGTTACCAGGCGCCGTTTTCGATGATCATGCGCCGGGGCCGCAGCCGCGAACCGTTGATCCAGACCTTCCGCGACCTGCTCAAGGCGCAGCTCAATCAGGCTTGAAACCATGTCCAGAATCCAATGCCCGCGCTGCCTGCGCCCGCAAACCCACTGCCTGTGCCCATTGATCCCGAGCCTCGACAGCCGCACTCGGGTGTTGCTGCTGCAGCATCCGAGCGAAGTGAACCATGCGCTGAACACCGCAAGGCTGGCGGCGTTGGGGTTGAACAATGCCGAATTGGTTGTGGGTGAGGTGTTCGAGGATTTGCCGGCGCTGTTGAATCAGCCGGGCTATCAGGCGCGATTATTGTTTCCGGCCGATGATGCGCAACCGATGCAGGCGTATGCCGCAAACGATGAGCCACTTTTGTTGGTTGTTCCGGACGGCACCTGGCGCAAGGCGCGCAAAATGCTGCACCTCAATCCGTTGCTGGCGGCATTGCCCCGAGTGACTTTGGTGGCGGGCGGCGTGTCGCGGTATCGCTTGCGCAAGGCGCCGGCGCCGGGGGCGTTGTCGACGGTGGAGGCGATTGTGCAGGCGTTGCAGACGCTGGAAGCGCCTGTCAGTTTCGAGCCGTTGTTGAAACCGTTCGAGGCGTTGATCGAGGGGCAGATTGCGGCGATGGGGGAGGAGGTTTTCCAGCGCAACCATGGTCCGCAATAGTCGTCAGTGAGGGCCTCTTCGCGGGCAAGCCTCGCTCCTACAGGTATGCGTAATGTCGAAATCAACGCATAACCTGTAGGAGCGAGGCTTGCCCGCGAAGAGGCCGGGTCAATCACCAAATTTTTCGGAAAGTTATTACCGCTCCCGCATCGCCTCTGTCCGGGCCTTAAGCACCGGTTTCAGCAGATAATCCAGCACACTTTTCTCCCCGGTAATGATATCCACCGTCGCCACCATCCCCGGAATGATCAGCAGCGGTTTCACATCCCCGCCCAAGTGGTTTTTATCGGTTCGCACCTGAATCAGATAGAAGCTGTTGCCCTTGTCATCGGTGATCGTGTCCGCACCAATCAACTCAAGCCTGGCACTCAACCCACCATAAATCGTGTAGTCATACGCACTGAACTTGACCATCGCTTTCTGCCCCGGATGCAGGAACGCCACGTCTTGCGGGCGCACCTTGGCTTCGATCAGCAGGTTGTCTTCGATGGGCACGATTTCCACCATGTCGCTGCCCGGCTGGACCACGCCGCCGATGGTGTTGACCTTCAGCACTTTGATAATCCCGTGCACCGGCGATACCACCGTGGTGCGGCTCACGCGGTCGTCGATGGCGATGCTCGACGCGGTGATTTTCGACAGCTCGGTGCGTTTCTCATTCAGCTCTTTCGCCGCGTCCGAACGGAAGGTTTGTTCCGACTCGTCGATCTTGCTTTTGATCTCGTTGATCGCCGACTCGGCGCGAGGTATCGCCAGCGTCGTGGCATTCAGCGAACCGCGGATTTCCACCGCGCTGCGTTTGAGCCGCAGGATTTCCACCGGCGACACCGCCCCGGTGCCCACCAGCGGCGCAGACATGTTCATCTCTTGTTGCAGCAGCGCCAGGCTTGAACTGTATTGACCCTGTTTGGAGCGGAATTCCGCCAGTTCCTGGGTTTTCTGCCGCAGTTGTTCGGTCAGGGTGCGTTGCTCGCTGGCCAACCGGCGTTGCCGTTGTTCGTACAGCGAACGCTCGTCCTCGGCCACTTGCGGGGCTTTGGCAATCACCTCCGGCGACAATTTGAACGGCCGCCCCTCGGCCTCGGCGGACAGACGTTCGACCTGCGCGGTCAAGGCGTAACGATCCGCTTCACTCTCGCCCTTGTTCGACAGAAACCGTGTGTCATCCAGGCGCAGCAATGTGTCGCCCTTGTTCACCATTTGCCCTTCGCGCACGAAGATTTCGGTGACGATGCCGCCCTCCAGGTTCTGGATCACCTGCACCTTGCTCGACGGAATCGCCTTGCCTTCGCCCATGGTGACTTCCTGCAACACGGCGAATTTGGCCCAGACCACGGCGCTGATGATCAGCGCAGCGGCGAGCCACACGGTGATCCGCGACCAGCGCGGTGAATCCTGCAACGAAGCGCCGGCCGTTTCCGGCATGAACTCGCTTTCGGCGCTTTTGCTGAAGCTGTCGAAGTAGCCGCGTGAGCTTTGTGACGATGACATGAGCGGACTCCTAGACGGCCGCAGAGCCGACACGGCCCTTGCGCAGTGCATCGATGACCGCTTCTTTCGGACCGTCGGCGACGATCCGCCCGTTGTCGAGCACCACCAGCCGATCCACCAGGCTGAGCATCGAGGTGCGGTGGGTCACCAGCAGCAAGGTTTTGCCCTGGACCCAACCGTGAAGTTTTTGCCGCAAAACATCTTCGCTGCTGTTGTCCATGGCGCTGGTGGGTTCGTCGAGCAGCATGATCGGCGGGTCGAGCAACAAGGCGCGGGCCAGCAATACAGCTTGGCGTTGCCCCCCCGACAACAACTGCCCGCGTTCGCCGACGGGGCGGTCAAACCCTTGTGGGTGTTGACGCGCGAGCTCGGTGACGCCGGTCAGTTCGGCCACTTCCAGCATCCGCGCATCGCTGATATAGCGTGCGCCGAGTGTCAGGTTGTCGCGCAGGCTGCCGGCCAGCAGTGGCAGGTCATGGGCGACGTAACCGATCTGCTGGCGCAGGTCGGCGACGTCCAGTTGCCGCAGGTCCAGGCCATCAAGCAGCAACTGGCCTTCCTCCGGTTCGTAGAACCCCATAACCAGTCGCCCCAAGGTGCTTTTGCCCGAGCCGCTGCGACCGATGATGCCGACCCGCTCACCGGGTTTGAGGCTGAAACTGATGTTGGCCAGCGCTGGTGCATTCTGGCCGTTGTAGCGAAAGGTCACGCCGCTGACGTCGAGGGCGCCTTGCAGTTGCGTGCGCTCCAGTGGCCGCTGTTTCGCATCGCGCTCCTGCGGCAGGCCCATCAGCGCATCGGTACTTTTCATGGTCAGTTGCGCTTGCTGATAGCGCGTGATCAGCCCGGCGATCTGCCCCAGCGGTGCAAGAACGCGACTGCCAAGCATGTAGGTCGCCACCAGCGCGCCGACGCTGAGGTTGCCGGCGATGATGCTGTAGACCCCGGCGACGATGGTCGCCATGCCGGAGAACTGCTGGATGAACAGCGTGCCGTTGGTGGCCAGCGCCGAGAGGTTGCGCGCGTGGCTGTCGAGGCGGGTGAGGGCGCCGTGGGTGCTTTCCCATTTGTGCTGGCGCTCGCTTTCTGCGCTGCAGGCCTTGAGGGTTTCCAGGCCGCCGAGGGTCTCGATCAGCAGCGCCTGGCGTTCGGCGCCGAGGGTCAGGCTTTTTTGCACGGTGTCGCGCAGCCGTACCTGAATCACCATTGCGAACAGGATCGTGATCGGAAACGCCAGCAACGGAATGACTACCAGCCAGCCACCGAGCAGGCCGATCACCACTAGCATCAGCACGGCGAAGGGCAGGTCGATCAGGCTGGTCAGCGTGACGGCGGTGAGGAATTCGCGCAGGCCCTGGAAGTCATGGATGCTCTGGGCGAAACCACCGATGGTCGCCGGCCGCGCTTTCATCGACATGCCGGTGATGCGTTCGAACAAGGTCGCGGACAGGATCACGTCGGTTTTCTTGCCGGCGGTGTCCAGCAAATGCGCGCGGACCACCCGCAATGCCAGCTCGAAACCGGTGCCGATCAGCAAGCCGATGGACAGCACCCACAGGGTCGAAGTGGCCTGGTTCGGCACCACTCGGTCGTAGGTCTGCATCACGAACAACGGCACCATCAGCCCCAGCAGGTTGATCAGGAAGCTCGCCAGGATCGCATCGCTGTACAGCCATTTCGACAGCTTCAAGGTGTCGCGAAACCACGCCTCCACACGCGGCACCAGTGGCGAACGCAGGTCTTCGAGTTCATGCCGTGGTCGGGCGAACAAGGCCTGGCCGCTGTAGCTTTCGGCCAGCTCTTCACGGCTGACCCATTGCTCGCCGCCGTCGGCTTCGCTTGGCAGAATCAGCAGGCGACCATCATCGCCAAAGCGACGCAGCACGGCGGTGCGACCGTTGTCGAGGATCAGCAGCACGGGCAGGTTGAGCGCAGAAATGTCGTCCAGTTCACGGCGCAACAAACGCGCCTGCAAACTGGCCCGGGCCGCTGCGCGCGGCAGCAGGTCCAGGCTCAGGCGTTGGTGTGCCATTGGCAGCCCGGCACTCAGGCTGGCGCGACTGACCGTCGCGCCATGAAGTTTGCAGAGAATCAACAGACCGTCCAGGAGCGGGTCATCGAAGCTCAGCCGCGGATCGACACCAGTGTTGCCGGATTCCATGCTGGTCACATTGCTCGCTCCAGTACGCTACTTCAGTTCAGGCAAACGGGCTTCGTTTTTCACTTCGGTCCGGGCAATCGCGTCGGCGGGCAGCACCACGCGTTGTTTGCTCAGCAACTGGCCCATGTTCGCCAGCACGCGGTACATCGAGAATTCCTCGGTGTAGCGCACTTCGGTATAGCGACGGTTGGCGTTGTAGAGTTCGTTTTCGCTGTCGAGCACGTCAAGCAGGGTCCGTTGGCCGAGGCCGAACTGGTCTTGATACGCCGCCCGTACGCGGGTAGTGGTTTCGGCGTATTCGCGGGCGGTCGGGGTTTGTTTTTTCGCGTTGACCATGGCGTTCCAGGCCAGGTGAATGTTCTCGTTGAGCTGGCGCAGGGCATTGTTGCGGATGTCCATGGCCTGGTTGATCTTGTGCGCGTCGGAGGCCAGTCGCGCCTTGTCGCTGCCGCCGCGGAACAGGTTGTAGTTCATCACGACGCCGACGCGCCATTCGTTGTCGTGGCCTTCTTCACCGGCGATGTTGTTATTCGCCCCCACCGCGGCTTCAGCGTCGAAGCGTGGGTAGAACGGCGACTTGGCGACTTCGTACTGGCTCTCGGCCGATTGCACATCTGCCTGGGCCGATTTCAGGTACGGGTTGTTGTCGACCATGCTCTGTTGGGCATCCCGGATCGTGGCCGGCAATTCGCCGCGAATCGATGGCAGCGTTTCCAGTTCATCGGGCATGCGCCCTGTGACGGCGTAGAAATTCGCTTCGGCATCGGCCAGATCGACTTCCGCGGTGTCGAGGTTGTTTTCCGCGAGTGCCCGACGCGCCACGGACTGGTCGGCGTCAGCGGTGCTGCCGATCCCGCGCTGGGTGCGCAGGCCGATCTGGTCGTTGACTCGCAGGTGGGCTTGCAGGTTGTTCTTGGCCAGCGTCACCAGTTCGCGGCGCTTGAGCACTTCGAGGTAGACCTCGATGGTGCGCAGGGCCAAGTCCTGAGCAGTGCCCTGCGCGTAATAGGCCCGTGAATTGACCACGCCTTTGGTGCGCTCGACTTCGTTGGATGTGTTGAAGCCATCGAACAGCATCTGCCGCAGACGCAGTTCCGATTGGGTGTAGTTCAGGATTTCCGTGTGGTGATTGCCGAAGGCCCGGGTATTGGTGTTATCGCTGTACCCGCGCCCGTACGAGGCGTTCAGATCCACGGAAGGATAAAAGCCCCCTTTGGCGACTTTCACGTCTTCATCGGCCGACAGACGGCTGTCCACCCGCGACGCCAGTTCCGGGTGGGTCGCAAGGGTGCTCTGGATCGCCTCGGTCAGTGACATGGCGTGAGCCTGAGAAGTACAGGCCATGGCCAATAGAATCGCACTGCAGATGGGGTTCAATCGGCGCATGGGTACATCTCCCTGAGTCCTAATGGTGCTTATTAGTCGCCAATTATTTGACGACATTTATAGGTAAAACCGTTTCATGCTCGTTACAACAGAGCTAAGAACATTCTGGGAAGAATCTAAGAAGGATTTTTCATAAGGGTTATGCCAAAAAAAACTTATGCGCTCTGCAAAATCCAGCACATTGTTCACGTCGAAAGCCCTTGATTTATGAGCGTTAGGGCGCTCGAAAGGGCAAAAGGAAAGTTCCACCCACATATCGACTAGGGCGTAGAAGTGCTGGAGGGGAGGGACGCGAAACGGTTTTTTTGGTGACGGTTTTTTGTCACTTGATGGGTTCAGAACCGTTACGCATCGCTCACTGGACGAGGTGTTACCGAACAGGATCCCGATGCCTTTGATCGCAGAGGGTTTTATTCCGTAGCTGACACGTCGCCTGTGAGCGACACGCTTGGCGAGATAGTCGCCAGGGCAGCGGCTTGGTGTTGACAAGTTGCTCCCCGGAAGAGGCTCGCTGGCCACCGCTTGACCCATGAGCACGTTCTTCGCAAACAACAGGATGCCGACGGCAGTCGGCAGCGGAGGAAGTGCACATGGCTACGCTCATCGGTATCGTCAGTAAGGTCATTGGTCAGGTGTTCGCCGAGGCGAGCAACGGCACTCGGCGTGCTCTGGTCGAAGGGGACCGGCTGTTTGCGGGCGATCAACTGATCACCGGGGCCGAAGGCGCGGTGGCGGTGCACCTGCAAAATGGCCAGGAACTGACGCTCGGGCGTGGCAGCAGTCTGCAAATGAACCCCCAATTGCTGGTGGATCACGCCTCCCATGTGAATACACCTGAAGCGACCACGCCGACTCAGGCTCAACTGTCAGATGTCGAGCGAGTACAAAAAGCCATCGCAGCGGGCGACGACCCGACCCAAACCGCTGAAGCGACGGCGGCAGGGCCGGGCACACCGGGTGCGCCCGGCGGTGCATTGGGCGGCGGCCATAGTTTTGTGCTGCTGGAGGAAGTGGCCGGGCGGGTCGATCCTACTGTCGGTTTTCCCACAGCAGGCTTCAATGGTGTTCCCGAATTTCCCTTGGTGCGTCTGGCCGGTGATCCGGACAATGGCGGCAACGCGCCTGCTGCGCCGGTTGTTGTTGCTGATAATCCGGACGTTCCTGATACTCCGGACAACCCCGTCACCCTCAGCGGGCTGGACGTAGAGGGTGGCGAGCTGAGCGTCTACGAGAAAAACCTCACCTACGGCTCGGACCCCGATGCCCCGTCCCTGACCCAATCCGGCACCTTCACCGTCAACGCGCCGGATGGCCTGCAAACCCTGACCGTGGGCGGCATTGCCGTGGTCAGCGGCGGCGTGGCGGCAGCGTTTCCGCAATCGGTCGGCACCTGGCACGGCAGCACGCTAACCATCACCGGTTACGAGCCAGCGACCGGCGTGGTGAGTTACAGCTACACGCTGAATTACGACCGCAACCACCCGAATGCCGACGGCGCCAACAGCATCGTCGAGAACTTCGACGTCGTCGCGACCGACACCGACGGCAGCACCGCGACCGGGCAAATCAACGTCAACATCGTCGATGACACGCCGACCGCCAACCCTGATGCGACCTCGGTGGCGGAGGGCGGCATGGTCAGCGGCAACGTGCTGTGGAACGACGACGGCGGCGCCGATGGGCCGTTGTCCGGCGGTGGCGTGGTCGGCGTGCGCGTCGGCTCGGACACCTCGACCCCGGTCAGCGGCGGCCTCGACACCCACATCAATGGCACCTATGGCTACCTGACCCTCGACGCCGAGGGCAACGCCGAATACCACAGCTACCCGAACAGCGTGAACGGTCCTGGTGCGACTGACGTGTTCACCTACACCCTGCGCGATAATGACGGCGACGAAAGCACCACGACCATCACCATCGACGTCAACAACAGCTGCATCAGCGCGGCCGTCGACAACGACGTCACCGTTTACGAAAAAGCGCTGGACCTGAGCAAGGATGGCCAGGACCTCGCGGCGGGCACCGTCACCGGCAGCGAGCCAAGCCATACTGGCGAAACCGCCAGTGGCACGCTGGTCGGTTCGGTCAGCGGCGCGTCGGGCGCGATCACCTATGCGCTGGTCGGCAGTGCCACCGGCGCTTACGGGCAAATTGCGCTCAACCCCAACGGCACCTACACCTACACCCTGACCTCGCCGGCCAGCACCACGCCGCATGCGGACAACGGCGCCAATACCCTGAGCGAAAGCTTCACCTATCAGGCCACCGACTCTCTGGGCAACACCGTCACCAGCACGATCAAGGTCAACATTGTCGACGACGTACCCAAAGCGATGGATGACAGCAACGACGGTACCGCCACGCCAACGCACCTGACCCTCGAAGGCAACGTCCTGAGCAACGACGTGCAAGGCGCGGATCGCGTGCCGACCGGGCCGGACAGCGGACCGATTACCGCGGGCACGTTCACCGGGACTTACGGCACCCTGGTGCTGAATGCCAACGGCACGTACACCTACACGCTGAGCGTCAGCGATGCCGATTTCAAGGCGCTGCACAATGGCGGCGAGGGAAAGGAGAAATTCAACTACACCCTCACCGATGCCGACGGCGACATCAGCACTGCGACGCTGGAGCTGAACATCCATAACAGCCCGGTGACCCTCAACGGCCTCGACGTATGTGGCGGCGAGCTGAGCGTCTACGAGAAAAACCTCACCTACGGCTCGGACCCCGATGCCCCGTCCCTGACCCAATCCGGCACCTTCACCGTCAACGCGCCGGATGGCCTGCAAACCCTGAGCGTGGGCGGCATTGCCGTGGTCAGCGGTGGCGTGGCGGCAGCGTTTCCGCAATCGGTCGGCACCTGGCACGGCAGCACGCTAACCATCACCGGTTACGAGCCGGCGACCGGCGTGGTGAGTTACAGCTACACGCTGAATTACGACCGCAACCACCCGAATGCCGACGGCGCCAACAGCATCGTCGAGAACTTCGACGTCGTCGCGACCGACACCGACGGCAGCACCGCGACCGGGCAAATCAACGTCAACATCGTCGATGACACGCCGACCGCCAACCCTGATGCGACCTCAGTGGCGGAGGGCGGCATGGTCAGCGGCAACGTTCTGTGGAACGACGACGGCGGCGCCGATGGTCCGTTGTCCGGCGGTGGAGTGGTCGGCGTGCGCGTCGGCTCGGACACCTCGACCCCGGTCAGCGGCGGCCTCGACACCCACATCAATGGCACCTACGGCTACCTGACCCTGGACGCCGAGGGCAACGCCGAATACCACAGCTACCCGAACAGCGTGAACGGTCCCGGCGCGACCGACACCTTCACCTACACCCTGCGCGATAATGACGGCGACGAAAGCACCACGACCATCACCATCGACGTCAACAACAGCTGCATCAGAGCGGCCGTCGACAACGACGTCACCGTTTACGAAAAAGCGCTGGACCTGAGCAAGGATGGCCAGGACCTCGCGGCGGGCACCGTCACCGGCAGCGAGCCGGGCCATACCGGCGAAACCGCCAGTGGCACGCTGGTCGGTTCGGTCAGCGGCGCGTCGGGCGCGATCACCTACACCTTGGTCGGCAGTGCCACCGGCGCTTACGGGCAAATCGCGCTCAACCCCAACGGCACCTACACCTACACCCTGACCTCGCCGGCCAGCACCACGCCGCATGCGGACAACGGCGCCAATACTCTGAGCGAAAGCTTCACCTATCAGGCCACCGATGCCCTGGGCAATTCCAGCCTCAGCACGATCAAGGTCAACATCGTTGATGACGTGCCCAAAGCGGTTGCCTCGGAGCGTTCAGTGGTTGCTGCGGACATCGATTCCAACCTGCTGCTGGTGATTGATGTGTCCGGCAGTATGGGGGACGCTTCCGGCGTGGATGGCCTGTCGCGCCTTGCGTTGGCCAAACAGGCCATCAGCGCGTTGCTCGACAAGTACGACGATCTGGGCGATGTGAAAGTGCAGATCGTCACCTTCAGCAGCGGCGCCTCCGACAAGACCTCGGTCTGGGTCGATGTGGCGACCGCCAAGTCAATCATCACCGGCCTGTCGGCGGGCGGTAACACCAACTACGATGCGGCCGTGACGGTGGCGCAAACGGCGTTCGACACCAGCGGCAAACTGACCGGGGCGCAGAACGTCGGCTATTTCTTCTCTGACGGCAAACCCAACGAAGGCGCGATCGATCCTTCGGAGGAAGCGGCCTGGAAAGCATTCCTCGAAGAGAATCACATCAAGAACTACGCGGTCGGCCTCGCCAACGGGGTCGGCCAATCCAATCTCGATCCGCTGGCCTATGACGGCAGCGCCGGCCTTGGCAATGGCACCAATACCAACGCCGTCATCGTCAACGAACTCGGCCAGCTCAACTCGGTACTGTCGGGCACTGTGGTCGGTGCGCCGGTCACCGGTTCGCTGCTGGGCGAGGGCGGTACGTTCGGTGCCGATGGCGGTTTCATCAAAGCCATCACGGTCGACGGCACCACTTACACCTACGACCCCAAAGGCGACAACAACCAGGGTGCGCTGAACTTCAGCGGCGGCGCCAACCACGGCACTTTCAACACGGCCAATATCACCCTGAGCATTGCCACCGACGGCAAAGGCACCCTCGTGGTGAACCTCGACACTGGCGAATACACCTACACCTCGCAAAAATCCACGTCGGTGGTGATCACCGAAAACATCGGCTACACGGTCAGCGACAACGACGGTGACCTGGCCAGCTCGACCCTGGTGGTCAAGGTCGTTCCGAATGCGCCCCCGGTGGCGGTCGATGATCACGTCATCACCAACGTGCTGTCGGGCAATATCGTGGTACCTGGCGAGCTGTTGCTGGCCAACGACACCGACCCCAACGGCGATCCGCTCACCGCATCGCCAACCACCTTCAATACCGGCTGGATTGTCAAAGGCGCGGACTTTACCGGCAGCAACCAGAACTACAGTTTCACCGGCAACAACGCTCAATCGGTGACCATCGCCCGCAGCGCATTCGTCGCCAACACCGCAGCCATGACCGCGGTACTGGTGGTCAGCGGGGCGTTGGGCGAAGTCAAAAACAACAACACCAATGACGAGGATCGCATCACCGTTACCCTCAAACAGGGTGAAACCCTGAACCTCGATCACAACCTGGCGGCCGGTCACGTCACCCTGGAGTACTCGGTCAACGGCGGCGCGTTCATCGGCATCGGCGATGGCCAGACCATCACTGCCGCAGTGGACGGCACCTACCAGATCCACATCACCAACATCGATGACGGCGGGCAGGGCAACGGCAAAGGCGCGGAAAATTACCAACTGATCCTGACCGTCGACTACTCCGGCGCCCACAGCACCACCCCGGACTATCACGGCGCTTACGTCGCCGGCGACAACCATGGTGGCAGTGACAGCGCAGCGGTGACCATCAGCTATCAGGACGGTCACACCCTGACCGGCACAGCGGGCGACGATGTGCTGGTGGCGGGCACCGGCAACAACGTGATCAACGCCGGCGATGGCAACGATGTGCTCACCGCCGGTGCAGGCAACAACGAACTGTACGGCGGCGTCGGCAATGACTTGCTCTACAGCGGCGCGGGCAATGACTTGCTCGACGGCGGCACCGGTATCGACACCGCGAGCTACGCCCACGCCACCGCCGGGGTCAAGGTGGATCTGAGCCTGCTCGGCGCGCAAAACACCGTGGGTGCCGGCACCGATAGCCTGACCGCGATCGAAAACCTCACCGGTTCCAACTTCGACGACAAACTGACCGGCGACAACCACAACAACATCATCACCGGCGGCCTCGGCAACGACGTGCTCAACGGTGGCGGTGGCGATGACTTGCTCATCGGCGGCCTCGGCAACAACACTCTCACCGGTGGTGCCGGCGCCGACACCTTCCAGTGGCTCAAAGGCAACAGCGGCCACGACGTGGTCACCGACTTCACCCCGGGCACCGACAAACTCGACCTGTCGCAATTGTTGCAAGGGGAGAACGGCACCGCGGCGTCGCTGGATGACTACCTGCACTTCAAAGTCACCGGCAGCGGCGATTCACTGGTCACCAGCATCGACGTCAGCGGCATGGCCGGCGCTTTACCGAACCAGACCATCGAGCTCGCGGGTGTGAACCTTGCGAGCCATTACGGCGTGACGCCGGGTGCGGGAGGGGTGATTGCCGGCGGGGCGGATACGGCGACCATCATCAACGGGATGTTGAATGACCATTCGTTGAAAGTGGATACCGTGTGATCTGAAACCTTAAACAACAAACCCGCCATCCCTTACACAGGGATGGCGGGTTTTTTATTGCGGACGAACACTCAGGATCGATGCAGGGTTTTCTGCTTGAGGATGTAAATCGTCACCAGCACGGCACTGGTCAGCATGAATCCGCGTGCCCATGGCAGGGGCACCAGGTAGCAGGACAACAGAATGCTGACCCACATCAGACCAATGGCGTAGACCTTGCCCTTGAGCGGAATGCCGTTGCCATCGAGGTAGTCGCGAATCCACGGACCCAGCCGTGGGTGTCCCACCAGCCAGTTGTAAAAGCGCGGCGAGCTGCGGGCGAAACAGGCAGCCGCCAGCAACAGGAAGGGCGTGGTGGGTAATACCGGCAGGAAAATCCCGATCACCCCCAGCGCTACGCTCAGCCAGCCAATGGCCAGCAGTACGTAACGCAACATCAGGGAGCGGTTGCCTATGGGGTTGTCCATAGGCAAAACCTTAGTGGTGACGTGGCTTGAGGATCGCCGGTTTTTCGTCTGGCGCGTTGCACAGCAGGTACAGCGCGGTCAGGGCTTCCGGGATCTGCACGATCATGTCGTCCATCAGGTTGGCGTCGGCTGCGATGTCGGAGAATTCTGGCTGCTCGTCGAACAGACCCGAACCGACCATGATCGGCAGCAGCATTTCGCTGACTTCGTCTTCGGCGGTTTCGAACCAGGCCGCTTCGCGCAGGAACACGCCTTCCATGAAGCCGATGCACCAGCCACGCAGGTCGGAATCGTCCGGATCGTCGCCGAGGTCCAGTTCGCATGGCAGCTCGAACTCTTCATCGGACGCCAGTTGGCGGGCGATGTGAGCCTTGAGGGCCAGCAGGGTGGATTCGATGGCTTCACGCTCGGTGTCATCGGCGTAATGCGGCTCTTCGGCGAAGAGGGCGTCGATCCATTCACGGTCGGGAACGCTTTCGGAACAGATCGACAGCGCGGTGAGGTAGCCGTGGGCGGCCACGTAGTCCAGCGCCTCGTCATGCAGTTCATCGGCGTCGAGGAAGACTTGCAGGCGGGTTAGTTGCTCAGCGAAGGACATTAAAGGGCTACCTTGGGAATTAACAGATGCGGGAATTCTAGGCCTTCTTGAGCACTCAGGCCAGCCGCGCGGCATATTTGCACCCAGCGATTTTCCAGAACAGCGCATTCCTAGTAGGAGCGAGCCTGTTTGCGAATGCTGTGTGTCAGTCGGCGAGGATTTTGATGGTGTACATATCCATTCCTGCGGTTACGGCTTCTATCGGTTTCGCCCTTACGGCGAGTCACTTGGAAGAGCCCCAAGTAACCAAGGGCTCTTGCCCCTTTCGTTCGGTGCCTCGCTGTGGCTCGGCATACCCTCGCTCCGGTCCTGCTCCGTGGGCCCGCCGCCATCGGCCATCCATGGCCGGGGGCGGCTAACCCGGCATCCATGCCGGGTTGCCCACTACGCAG
>NZ_JAHBDB010000052.1:0-36019 GCF_019956105.1 Pseudomonas sp. BF-RE-25 | reverse complement strand
TGGAACCACCTGATCCCATCCCGAACTCAGCAGTGAAACGATGCATCGCCGATGGTAGTGTGGGGTTTCCCCATGTGAGAGTAGGTCATCGTCAAGATTAAATTCCGAAACCCCAATTGCGAAAGCAATTGGGGTTTTGTTTTAGTAGAAGTCACCAATTTTGCTGGCACGTTACGGCGTAACGGGCTGGTCACAGAATTTCTTGACGACCATAGAGCATTGGAACCACCTGATCCCATCCCGAACTCAGCAGTGAAACGATGCATCGCCGATGGTAGTGTGGGGTTTCCCCATGTGAGAGTAGGTCATCGTCAAGATTGAATTCCGAAACCCCTGTCTGCTAGCGCAGGCAGGGGTTTTTTCGTTTCGGGCTCGCTAATATCTCGATTGCCTGCTTAGGAAAAACAAAAAAGCCAGCCCCTGAAAATCAAGGGCTGGCTTTTGTGTATGCCGAGTATTTGGAACTGGTAGCTCACTGTGGCGGTTTTCGGTTAGATGCCCGCCTGGCGTGCAAACTGACTGAGCACATCGCTCAAAGGTCCGGCGGCAACGTTGTAGCGGTGGGTGCTGACTGCCGCTCCAACGTCACCCACCATCGGGTGCGGTAGCGCAGTTGCACCGGCAAGGTCTGCGGAAGGATGGCCAGCAGTTTGTCGGTGTCCTCCAACCGGAAGACACCGGACAGCCGCAAGTCGGCGATATCTGTTGTGCACGTCAGATAACCATGACGGTAGCGTCCGACCTCCTGCAGGAAATCGCCAAGACGCATGTTGCGGGTGACGATCAGACCGTCGACCCAGGCGCCGACATCCATGTCCTGCGGTGGTGCCAATCGTGCCCGCTGATGATCAATCACATAGCTCTGACCGGCCTGCACCTGAATCGGCATGCCATCGGCAGGCGATGGTGAATGGATCGCGACCATGCCGCTGGTCACGCTGAGCCGCGTGCAGTCCGCTTCCTGGCGAAGGATGAAGCGTGCGGCGACGCCCTCATACACACCGTGGCGACTGTGCACGCGTAGCGGTCGATCCAGTGAAGATCCTTCATCGGCCCCGCCGCACGTCACGATGATTTCGCCACGGGTCAGTTTGATCAGACGCTGGTGCGCGGTGTAGTCCAGATCCACTGAACTGGCGGTGTTCAGTTCCAGTCGCGTGCCATCCGGCAGCTGGAAACCACGGCGCTCGCCCGTAACGGTGGCGAAATCCGCGGTCCACTGTTGCCAGCCCGTCAGATCCCTGCCCAGCCATGCTGCCGATCCCATCAACAACGCACCCGACAACAGCTTCAAGGCCTGGCGCCTGCCCAGTCCTTGAGCACTGTTTTCCAGCGTGTTGAAGGCAACGTGGGCACCGGGTGCCGCATGCAGATTGTTGTTGAGTTCAGCGTGCAGGGACTGCACCCGTTGCCAGGCCAATTCGTGTTCCTGATGTTCTGCCCGCCAGACATCGCATTGCTGGCGCAGCCTGGAATTGCTCGCGTTGTTTCGCAAGCGCAGCAGCCAGTGGATGGCTTGTTTGACCACTTGTTGATGAGGTTCGCCACGCCGACCCAGTGCAGGATTATCCACAGGCATCATGTTGGGTACCGCAGCAGGTAGCAGTGATAGAGCGAATCAGCGACATAGCGCTCCACCGAACGTTGAGAGTGAGCCCTTCGGCTGCATTAGCCCGAACGTCACAAATGATAATTACTCGCATTGTTGTCAAGGGACGGGGAATTTGCAACTGCCGCTCGAACAAACGTCATCACACCAATGCTACTCAAGCGCTCTAGCACGCCGTTCGGCGGGTATCTGACGGAAATACCGGTCATTTCGTACATGCCCCTAAGATTTATCCCGCCTGTGCCGACAGACTGGTGAGACATGCGTGCACCAAAGTAGAGCGGCCATAGAGCCGCTTGAGCTGTACATGGAATGTTGCAACCCGGAACGCATCCCCACTTTCTGCATAGAAGCCCTATGAAATGAATCTCAAGTTCAGCCATAAAATCCTGTTGGCCGCCTCCGGCGTCGTGGTGCTGGCTTTTGCGTTGTTCACTTTGTACAACGACTATCTGCAGCGAAATACCATTCGGCAAAACCTCGAATCCTCTGTTCAACAAGCCGGCGACCTGACCGCCAGCAGCGTGCAGAACTGGATGAGCGGCCGCGTGCTGGTGCTGGAAAACCTCGCGCAAAACGTCGCTCATCAAGGCGCCAATGCCGATATGCCGGGGCTGGTTGATCAGCCGGCCTTCACCTCCAACTTCCAGTTCACGTACGTCGGCCAGACTAATGGCGTGTTCACTCAGCGCCCTGACGCGAAGATGCCGGACGGCTACGATCCGCGTCAGCGTCCCTGGTACAAGCAAGCGGTTGTCGCTGACAAAACCATGCTGACCCCGCCTTACATGGCGGCCGTCGGAGGGTTGGTCGTGACCATCGCCATGCCGGTGAAAAAGAATGGCGAGTTGCTTGGTGTGGTCGGTGGTGACCTGAGTCTGGAAACCCTGGTGAAGATCATCAACTCAGTGGACTTCGGCGGCATTGGCCATGCGTTTCTGGTCAGTGCCGACGGCCAGGTGATCGTCAGCCCTGACAAAGACCAGGTCATGAAGAACCTGAAGGACATCTACCCCAACGCCGGCCTGCGCATCGAGAAGGGCAATCAGCAAGTCACCCTGAACAACCAGGAACGCATCCTCTCGTTCACCCCGGTCAACGGTTTGCCGAATGCTGCGTGGTACATCGGTCTGTCGATCGATAAGGACAAGGCCTACGCACCATTGAGCCAATTCCGCACCTCAGCGTTGATCGCGATGTTTATCGCTGTCACCGTCATTGCGGTGCTGCTGACCCTGCTGATCAACGTGCTGATGCGCCCGCTGACCACCATGGGTCGTGCGATGCAGGACATCGCCCAGGGCGAAGGCGACCTGACCCGTCGACTGTCCGTGGAAAGCAAAGATGAATTCGGCGAACTGGGCGGCTCCTTCAACCAGTTCGTGGAGCGAATTCACGCGTCGATTTCCGAAGTGTCCTCGGCAACCCGGCAGGTCCATGACCTGTCGCAACGGGTGATGGCTTCGTCCAACGCGTCGATCGTCGGTTCCGACGAACAAAGTGCGCGCACCAACAGCGTGGCGGCGGCAATTAACCAGTTGGGCGCCGCCACCCAGGAAATCGCCCGCAACGCCGCCGACGCTTCGCAGCATGCAAGCGGCGCGAGCGAGCAGGCCGATGACGGTCGCCAGGTGGTGGAAAAAACCATTCTGGCCATGACCGAGCTGTCGCAGAAAATCAGCCTGTCGTGCACGCAGATCGAAACCCTGAACGCGAGCACCGACAACATCGGGCACATTCTCGATGTGATCAAAGGCATCTCCCAGCAGACCAACTTGTTGGCGCTCAACGCCGCCATTGAAGCGGCACGCGCCGGTGAAGCCGGTCGTGGTTTTGCGGTGGTGGCGGACGAGGTACGCAACCTGGCGCATCGCACGCAGGAGTCGGCCGAGGAGATTCACAAGATGATCACGTCGCTGCAGGTCGGCTCGCGTGAAGCGGTGACCACCATGAACGCCAGTCAGGTCTCCAGCGAAGAGAGCGTTGAAGTGGCGAACCAGGCGGGTCTGCGTCTGGTCAGCGTGACGAAGCGCATTGGCGAAATCGATGGGATGAACCAGTCGGTGGCGGCTGCGACCGAGGAGCAGACGGCGGTGGTGGAAACCCTCAACGTCGACGTTAATCAGATCAATCTGCTGAATCAGCAGAGCGTGGCCAACCTCAATGAAACGTTGAAGGATTGCGATGCATTGTCGTTGCAGGCGAATCGGTTGAAGCAGTTGGTTGATAGCTTCAAGATCTGATTCAGATTTGTCAGACCGCGTTATCGTTCAATCGCGAGCAGGCTCGCTCCCACAGGGATCATCATTGTTCACATAGGCTGTGTTCAATGAAGGTCCAATGTGGGAGCGAGCCTGCTCGCGATAGCGATGGATGAGTCACCGCCGAAGTAACGTCCTACGCAAACAGCTTCAACACATTATTCATCGCATCATCGGCAAACCCCTGCACAAAATCCTTGAATCCCGGCAGCGCCTCCGCGCCGCCCGAGGCTGGCTCGGCCTTGATGGTCCAGGTCGCTCGGGACTTGCCTTCACCCAGCACCTCAACCGTCATCGCCGCCCACAAATTGGCCACGCCCAAGGTGTTGTAGATCGTGGTCCAGGTCATGCTTCGCGCCTGGTCATCCCGCGAATTGAGTTGCTCGACCACCAGGTTGCCGTCCTTGAAAAATTTCTTGCGCAGCGATGACACGCCTTCGCCGGTCATCTCGATGTGCGACAACGCCGGGATGAATTGATCGAAGCCGGCAAAGTTGCCGACCACCGCCCAGACTTTTTCGGCCTGCGCCGGCACGTCCACGGACGACACGACGTGGCAGCCTTGCGGGTTTTTGATCAGGGTATCGGGTTGCAGGTTTTTCATGGTTTTGCTCCGCTTGAGTGATTCAGATGAAGTTGATTTCTTTGAGGTAATCGCAGCCGCGACGCAGCAGCGCCGGGGATTTTTCCGGGTAGTGCGCGCCCATCTGCCGCACGCCGGCCTGAGCGTTGTCATGGCCGATCATCGAGATGTCGCCGATGTCTTCTTCGAAGCCGTTGAGGTAAAAACCGAGCACGCCGAACAGCGCGTTGTCGCTGTCGACCCGTCCCAGTTGCTGCTGCCAGTCGGAGACGCTGACCATGGAGAATTCCCGACCCGCCTCACGAAAGGACGCGACATAATCGTCCCAACTCAGCGGCTCGGGGTTGTGCAGGTTGAACACCGCTTTTTCCGCTGAATATCGGCTGGCGTGGAAGGCGATGAAACGGGCGAGAAAGTCCACCGGCATCAGGTCGAAATTCAACGCGAATTCCGGCACCTGACCGAGCTGGATCGAGCCTTTGAGCATCAGCATCAAACGGTTTTTGTGCGGTTGGCAGACGCCGCTCAAGCTGTTGAAACTGATGTTGCCGGGGCGGTACAGATTGACCCGAACCCCGCGCTCCCGAGCCCTTTCCAGGATCCGTTCGCCGACCCACTTGGACAGGTTGTAGCCATTCTTGATATAGATCGGCGGGGTCTGCGCGGCGGGCAGTTCGAGCACCCGGCAATCAGCGGAAATCGTGCTCGAAGCCGACAGCGTCGAGACGAAATTGAAGATTTTTTTACTGCGTCCTTCGCACAGGCGCAGGCACTCGAAGATTGGTTCTACGTTGTCCCGCGCCAGCGACTCGTAATCCAGCACGTGATTGACGTTGGCGGCGTTGTGCACCAGCGCGCCATACTCGCGATCCAGGCGCTCATAAACACCCACCGCAAGCCCCAGCGAGGGCTGTGTGATGTCCGCCGCGTAAACCCGCACCCGGCTCAAATCCAGATGCTCCAGACGGTTTTCCCGCAACGCGTGGGCAAAGCGTTCCGCTGCCGATTGCCCGCTGCCATCGCGCACCAGACACGCCACTTCGCTGGCGCCCCACGCCAACAACGCTTCGACAATATGCACACCGACAAAACTGTTGGCGCCGGTGACGATCACCTTGTGTACATCACCCATGCGACTGACGGGCAGCGGCTCGATATCCAGTTCGCGGAAGGCATCCGCCATGGCCTGTTCGCTCAGTACTTCCTCAGTACCGGAGCCGCGCACCAGCGTCGCCAGTTTCGCGATGGTCGGCAGTTCGATGAAGCGATTGATCGAGATGCTGCGACCGAACTCTTCACGCAGGCGCAACAGCATGCGCGACAGCAGGATCGAGTGGCCGCCCAAATTGAAGAAACTTTCGTCGGTGGAAATGTCGCTGGCCGGCAACTCCAGCAGCTCGGCCCAGATTTCCAGCAGCAGCGCTTCATCGGCACTGGCCGGCAAGCGTCGCTCGGTGTTTTCGGCGATGCTGACGGGCAGCTCCAGCAGGGCTTTACGATCGACCTTGCCGTTGCTGGCAAACGGCATGCTCGCCAGTTCGGTCCAGGCGGTGGGCTGCATGTAGTCCGGCAGAAACTGGGTGGCGTGCGCCTTCAGCGCTTCACGCGCAGCGCCGGGTAGCGCTTCCTGAGGCTGGGCGAGGAACGCCAGAATCCGCCGTTGGCTGTCGATGACCACGGCCACCTGGCGGTACAGCTGACTGTCGCGCAGGCAACGTTCGATCTCCTCCGGCTCGACCCGAAAGCCACGAATTTTTACCTGATTGTCCCGGCGTCCGCACAGCTCGATACCGGCGTCGGTCCACTTCGCCATGTCGCCGGTGCGGTAGGCCCGCAGGTGCTCACCGCTCGGCAGGCTCACGTTCAAATAGCGCTCGGCGGTCTGTTGTGAATTGTTCAGATAGCCCAGGCAGACACCGGGCCCGACGATGTACAACTCGCCGACGGTCTGTTCGCCCACCGGCTGAAAATCCTCGTCGAGAATCAGCACCTGACTGTTGGCAATAGGCGCGCCGAGGGTGCGATTGCTGTCGCCGGTGCGCAGTTGCCGCGCGGTGATCAGCACCGTCGCTTCGGTCGGGCCATAGAGGTTGTAGAGGTTGCCCTGGCGGGTGAGCTGCTCGATGACATAGGGTTCGCACACATCGCCACCGGTCATCACGTGATCCAGCACCTGCAACTGCTCCAGCGGCAGAATGCTCAACAAGGCTGGTGGCAGAAACGCGTGGCTCAAGCGTTGGTGGCGGATCAGTTCCACCAGTTGCAGCGGATCACGGCGTTGATCATCGCTGGGCACGATCAGCTCGGCGCCCTGCAACAGGGTCGGGAAAATATCGATCAGCGACGAGTCGAAACTCAACGACGAAAACTGCAGCGCCCGGCTCTGCTCCGTCAGTTGTACATAGTCGGCGTACCACGCGGTGAAGTGCGCGAGGTTGGCCTGGCTGAGCAACACGCCTTTGGGATGGCCGGTGGTGCCGGAGGTGTAGAGCGCCATGCACGGCGCGTCGAGGTCCGGGCGCTGGCGCATCAAAGGTTGGTCGAGATCCACGCTGTCGATGTCGATCGCGCTGATGTCCAGGCTGAGCATCTCGGATGCAAGAGGATGCTGCCCGTCGTGCAGCAGCAACACGGCACCGGCATTCGACAGAATGTAGTGCTGACGTTGCAGCGGGTGGCTCGGCTCCAGCGGCAGATACACCGCGCCGCTGCCGAGAATCGCCAGAATCCCCGCATACAACGCACTGCATTTCGGCAGGCAAATGCCGATCACCCACGGCCCGTCGAGTTGTTCGAGCATTGGCTGCAAACGCTGCTGGATGGCGCGGCTGTGAGCATGCAGTTGGCGATAGTTGAGGGACGTGCCGGCAAGGTTCAGCGCCGGTCTTTCGGCGGACTGCGTGAAGCGCTGCTCAAGCCGCTCGATCATCGGCACTTGCGCGAGTTGCAGCAACCGAGGATCAGCAGTGGAATTGAGCCGATGGACGAAGGCCAGGCGTTCCAGGAACCGCAGGCTTTCTAGCCGCTCGAAATGCACCGGGGTCGCTGGCTCGGCCAATAGAAAATAGTCGGCGTCCCGCGAGAAACGACTGACCAGCAACGCTACGTGGTCCACCAATTCCGCCACCGCCCGCACACGCAATGCCTGGCCGTTACCCGAAGGTTCGTCGGCAATCGGCACGCGCGTGAGCAGCGTCGAACCGTGCAGGCATAGCAAGTCCAACGTCACAAGACCTGAAGTCTGCGGCTCGCCGACGCCCAGTTGCAGCGTCAGTCGCGATGTCGCGTCGAAGTCCTCAAACGGCAGGCTTGTGTCGTCGATCAGCAAATCGAATGGTCCCGCCGCAGGCTGATCAACTGCCTCAAGCCGCATCAGTGAATGACCGTGTTGTTCGAGCTCCAGCGCCAGGTCGGTCAGGGCCTGGCTCTGCCCGATGAGCAGAATGTCGAGACGTCTCATGATGTGCTCCTCGTCAAACCAGGTAGTCGCTCAGGGCTTCTTGAACGCACGGCGAATCGAGCAGCGAACTGCTGCGAAAAAACCGCACGATGTTGGCGACCAATGGGTGATGGCGGTTGATCGGGAAGGCCAGTCCCGACACTTCGCGCTTGAGTGCGGCGCGCGCGGCTTCGCTGATCTGCAAGGAATCGATCAGGCGGAAGTCGAACGACTTCTGAATGTCGTTGGTCAGGTAATGGCCGATGAAGACCGGCAAAATCTGCGCGATGTATCGCCGATCTTCTTCACTTGCGGTGTGCCAGTAGATGCGCACCAGCCGCGCCCAGAAGCCGGAGTGGCGACCCTCGTCGAGCAGGTGATCTGCCATCAAACCCTTGATCGATTGCTTGACCGTGTCGTCCTTGGCAAACGCCGCCACATCACCGGTGACGGTGTTCTCGGCGATGGCTACGCAGATCAACTCCACGGCACTGCGCAGGTGTTCCGGTGCGAGTGCCACGGCGGCCGGAATCGCCCGGCTCAGTTCGATTTCATACGGCAGGTCGATGGGCGTGATGCCCGTCATGGCGACGGTTTGCTGCATGAAATCCATCGCCACCAGCGCGTGGTAATCCTCGTCCACCACCACGGTCATGGCGTCGTACCGGCAGGCGAACGGGAAGGCCACGGCAAAGCGGTTCTTGGCGATACTGCGCGCGGTTTTGTCGACGATCTCGGTTTCGAAAATCACCACGTCGTTGATGAATTTGTAGAGCGTCTGCACCAGGGCGAAATCCCGTTGCTCCGGGCATTCGCGCAGGAAGGTTTCGCTCAATACCAGCGGTTGGCGACTGAGCGGGTAGATCAGCTTTTCGTCGTTCTCCAGCACGCGGCGCGGTCGGGTGCGGATGGTCGCGCGGCTTTCCCAGGCGTCGGCGAAGGATTGGTAGTCGGCGGCGTTCATGCGTTCACCTCCGCCAACGGCTCGCTCATGCTCAGGCGCAGGCCGTCCCACAGGGCAATGCGGCTTTCCACGGCGGCGAGGGCGCTGGCGTAGACGTCTTCTTCGCGTTGCGGATCGCCATTGACCAATCTCGCGAGGAGTTTTTCCGCTGCCGGGCCGTGGTCTTCGGAATCGACTTCGATGTGCCGTTCCAGGTAGTAACGGAAGGTCGGCGCCTGCTCGATGCCGATGCCCCAATCGTCGAGAATCCGCTGGAACATCTGCGGTATCACGCTCTCGCGACCGTGCAAAAATGCCGCTGCAACACTGTGGCCGGGTGCATGCAGCGCGGTGTGCAAGGTATGGCGCACGAACTGCGCAGCGGCCGGGTCAACGTCCACGCTCTGCAATGCCACGTCATAACTCACGCCTTCTTGCTGCAGGGCTACGAAGCGTTCGATGACGGCCGTGCTGGCCCCCACTTCGCGCATCGCATCGAGGTACAACTCGAAATGGCTGTAATGGCCGTGGGCCGGACGATCATCGGACTCTTCGCCAAGCACGATCTCGTTGATCAGGCGCGCCGCTTGCGGATCGCTCGGCGGCAGCCAGGGCAACTGAACGCAGGTCAGCTCCTGTTGCAGGCGCTTGGTCAGCGACATGAAATCCCATACCGCAAACACATGGGATTCCATGAAACGTTGAAGTACCGAAAGCGAATGTATTTCAGAGAAAATCGGGTGCGCGCTAAGTTCTGCTTTCTTCTGATTAAGACGGTCTTTAGTCGATTTCATGGCGAGCCTATAAGTGGTCCGGAGTGAGGTGTGATCAATAAGTAACGAGCGTTTTAAGTAGTCTGATGGCGAGCAGATGCCTCAAATGAATTGATCGGTATTAGTTGCATATAGGTCTTATGGCTAAGGGGTTTCAGCCAGTGGCCAGTAGTGGCGGAGAAAAGCTAATACACGAATAAAGTGCTGGGCAAGTTATTTTTATACTATTTTAAAGTTTAACTTTTTCGAGCGTGACAAGTTCCAATAAGACTTTATGAATAAGTTTTATTTGGGCGTAGTTGCTCCTTTCGGCTTATATAAGTCGAAATCGAAATAAAGAGTGAATGCCTCACTCGAAGCAACTTTCTAAGGGTGATCGTTAGTGTGATTTGAGGGGTGGAAGTTGGCCGGGACGCCGATGCTTCCTTTCCCGTGGCAAGACTCCTTCCTTAGGTTCTTGATGCGGGGACTGTGCCGCTCATGCGGTGCGTCGCCCGTTTGTTATTCGTTGGCAGCCCAAGAGTGAGCGTAAATCAAGGCAGCCGCTATCACCGACGCGTCGTAGGGTCAGTGCAAGGGGCGGGTTTGGCAGAAAGGATGTGCAGGCGCGGCAGGCGCGGGCGAGCAGGTTGACCTGCTCGCGCTGTTGCCGGGGTGATTTATTTCGAGGTTTTTCTGCTTTGCGCTTCGGGGCTTTCGAGATAGCGGGTGATGACCTCGACACCTCGGTTGAGGTGATGTTCGAGCAGCTTCACCGAACGCTCGACGTCGCGGTCTTCCACCGCCCGCAGCAACGCACGGTGATCTTCCTGGGACAGTTTGCCCAGGCCCATGGCTTCCAGGTTGAAGCGCAGGAAGCGCTCCTCTTCGTTCAGGCCGTCTTCGACCAGCCTCAAGAGCCGACGGTTAGGCGCCTTGCAATACATCGACATGTGGAACAGGCGGTTCAGCCGGCCGATTTCGGTGTAGTCGTGTTCCGTTTCCAGTTCGTCGATGTAGCGGGCCGCCTGCTCGAAGTCTTCGTTGGTGAGCAAAGGGATCGACAGGCGCAGGGCTTCGGACTCCAGAAGGATGCGCAATGCGTAAGTCTCGACGGCGTCGCCCTGAACCAGTGGCGCGACCACCGCACCTTTGTGGGCGACCACGTTAAGCAGCGCTTGGGCTTCGAGCTGGCGCAAGGCTTCACGGACCGGCATGCGGCTGACACCAAACAGGTCGGCCAGGTCTTGTTGGCGAAGGGCCGTGCCGCAAGGAATGCGACCATCGAGAATGGCGGCACGCAGGGTCTCTTCGATGACCGAGCGGGCCAGATGAGCGGGAATCGGCCCGTTGACCTTGATACTGCTGAGAGGGTTGGGCTTCTGTGTCACTACTACGCACCCTGAATGACTGAGATAATTTGGATCCAAGAGGACACTAGTGACTGCCTGACAGGTTGTCAAACGCACACAGGGTCACACTTCAAGTTTAGTCGGCCCGCAGTGATCTCACCGTGCCATTGTCATTTAACAGGCTAACCTTCAACATCAATCGATTCCACCTGCCCACCCTGGATGCCTCGCATTGGCGGCACGTTTCGCGATCCCTCGGACCTTGCGCTGGTTGTGCTGCGCGTTGCTGCTGGCCGGTGTCATTTCGGGCGGCCTGCACGCCGACTGGGATTTTTCCCTGATCAGTCGTCGGGCGCAGGCGTTGTACGGGCCATTGGGCGAGGGTCAGCAGCGCATCGATGCCTGGCAGCAATTGTTGGCGACGCAGAAGCAACTCAGTGAGCTGGACCAGCTCAATGTGGTCAACCAATTCTTCAACAAACAGATGCGCTATGAAGAGGACATCGACCTGTGGCACGAGGTCGATTATTGGGAAACCCCGATCGAAGCCTTGTGGAAAGGCGCCGGTGATTGCGAAGACTTCGCCATCGCCAAGTATTTCAGCCTGCGCCGCCTCGGCGTTTCCAGTGACAAGTTGCGCATTACTTACGTAAAGGCCCTGAGCCTCAATCGCGCGCACATGGTGCTGACGTACTACGCCAGCCCTGACGCCATGCCGCTGGTGCTCGACAGCCTGATCGATGCGATCAAGCCCGCCAGCCAACGTACCGATCTGTTGCCGGTCTACGCTTTCAATGCCGAAGGCTTGTGGTTGCCGGGTGCCAAGGGCAACAAGAAAGTGGGCGATACCAAGCGGTTGTCCCGTTGGCAGGATGTGTTGAAGAAAATGCAGGCGGAAGGATTCCCGGTCGAAACGATTAACTAGGAGCACGCGCTCAGATGTCTTTGTTCAAACAGCTATTGATCGCTATTTGTCTGTTCCTGGTGGTCGCCTTCACCGGCAGCTTCATGGTCAGCCTCGAGAGCTCGCGCACCCAGTACGTCAACCAGTTGCGCTCCCACGCCCAGGACGCCGCGACGGCGTTGGCGCTGTCGTTGACGCCGAACATCGATGACCCGGCGATGGTCGAGCTGCTGGTCAGCTCGATCTTCGACAGCGGTTACTACGCGAGCATCCGCGTGGTTGATCTGTCGAGCGACAAGACGCTGGTCGAACGCAACGGCATCCCGGCGGTCACCAATGTGCCGGACTGGTTCATCAAACTGATCGGCCTGGAACCGGCGGGTGGCGATGCGATTGTCAGCCGTGGCTGGGAACAGGCCGCGCGGGTCGAAGTGGTCAGCCATCCGATGTTCGCGCTGGCCAAGCTTTGGCAGAGCGCACTGGGCAGTCTCGGCTGGTTGCTGCTTTGCGGCGCGGTGAGTGCGGCGCTCGGTGCGTTGCTGTTGCGTCGGCAATTGAAACCGCTGGACTACATGGTCCAGCAATCCCACGCCATTGCCCGCCGCGAATTCCTCAGCCTGCCGGACCTGCCGCGCACACCTGAATTGCGCCGCGTGGTGCAGGCCATGAACCAGATGGTCGAGAAGCTCAAGGCGTTGTTCCAGGAGCAGGCCGAACGCAGTGAAAAACTGCGCGCCGAGTCCTATCAGGACAACCTGACCGGGTTGGCCAACCGGCGCTACTTCGAGATGCAATTGAACGCGCGGGTGAGCAATCCGGAACAGGCGAGTTCGGGTTATTTGTTGCTGCTACGGGTCAAGGACCTCGCCGGGCTGAATCAGCGCCTGGGCGGTCAACACACCGATGATTTGTTGATAGCGGTCGGCGAACAACTGTCCCGCGAGTGCGCCAAATACCCCGAAACGCTGAACCTTGTCACGCGGATCCGTGGTGGTGAGTTTGCCGTGCTGGCGCCGGGATTGCTGCGCGCAGAAGCGCTGCAACTGGCGCAAAACCTCGACAGTGCCTTGGCCAGCCTGCATGCGACCGGCGCCACCGACGTGGCCGCAGTGGCCTTCATCGGGCTTGCGCCGTTTGTGTATGGCGACGCTCCGCAAGCGGTACTCGGGCTGGCGGATCAGGCACTGGCGCAGGCTGAAGGCCAGGGCGATTCCCGGTGGGTGTGCCTGGACCGCGCAACGTCGGCCCCTGTCGGCGATGATCATCATGCCTGGCACAGCTTGCTCGACCTGGCGCTGAATCAGCAGCGCTTCGAGCTGTATTTCCAGCCGGTGGTGGCCAGTCAGGACACGACGCTGGTGCTGCATTACAAAGTGCTTTCGCGCCTGATCGACGAGCAGGGCCAGGTGATCCCCGCCGGCCGGTTCTTGCCGTGGCTTGAGCGTTTCGGCTGGGCCGCGCGCCTCGACCGCCTGATGTTGGAGCGGGTGCTTGAGCAGATGGCCGACCATGAAGCGTCGTTGGCGCTGAACCTGTCCTCGGCGACGCTGGCCAATCCGCAGGCGCTGAGTCAACTCTTCGATATTTTGCGGGCGCATTCCAGTTTGGGGTCGCGGCTGACACTGGAAATCGGCGAGGAACAACTGCCGGAGCAGGCTGAGCTGGAAGAGCTGACACGGCGACTACGTGAACTCGGATTCTCGTTGAGCCTGCAACACTTTGGCGGGCGCTTCAGCATGATCGGCAACCTGGCACGGCTCGGGTTGGCGTATTTGAAGATCGACGGCGTTTACATCCGCGCGATTGATCAGGAGAGCGACAAGCGTTTGTTCATCGAGGCGATTCAGCGGGCGGCGCACAGCATCGACTTGCCGTTGATTGCCGAGCGGGTCGAGACGGACGGGGAGTTGGAGGTGATTCGCGAGATGGGGATTTACGGTGTGCAAGGGCAGTTGTTTGGTGAGCCGAAGCCTTGGTAGTGGGGCTTTCGAAGACCTGTTCTCCATCAGTGCCATCGCTGCCAACCTCGCCGACGATGAGGACGGCTCAAGCCGATGCGTCGCACTGGCGCTTGACCGAATGGCCGACGGGGTGCATTTGTTGGTGGAGCGGGCGCAGGATCATCTGGAGTCGCCGGAGTTGTTGGCGTTTTGTTCAAGAAGGATGAGCCTGCGGTGACTTGAAGGCCGCCATCGCCGGCAAGCCGGCTCCTACAGAGGTAGTGGTTGATCACAAACCCTGTAGGAGCCGGCTTGCCGGCGATGGCGTCAAAACAGGCAACAATGAAGGAGGGACTCAGATCAACCCGGTCTCATCTTCATCCACCAAAAGACTCAACCCACCCAACGCCTCCCGCGCCTGGGACCGGTCCATGAGTTTGGCTTGTGCGGCGGCCGGCAGATCGGTGACGCGGATCACGCCTTTATCGGTCAGCACCTGAATCAAGTCGTCCAGTACCCGGATCATGTCCAGGTCGCTCTGCTTCAACTGCTTGAGTTGTTTGATTTGTTGAAGTTGTTTGTGGCTGGTGGCCATGACTTCGCTGGCAAACCAGGCCTGAAGGTCCGGGTGTTCAGCGGGCAAGGTTTCGGTGGACCCGGCATAGGCCTCGGCTTCCACGCGCATCAGTTGACCATCTGCATTGCGTTGCACGTAGAACATTGAGCGTCCCTCAAGCGTTGAGCAGCGTCATCCTGTCAGCAGCATAGGCGAAATAAGCCATATGGTTATTCGCTAACGGTATTTAAATTCACGTTCTTATATCTATAAAGTCAACCTCCTGCGTACCTGCCGACCAATCGGCGCGCCGCACGACACGAACCAACACGGGACCTCCGTGAGTTTCTGATCGACGTGCGCGCCCTTGAGCGTGCCGTGCGTGGGAGTGATTTTTATGTCAGCCGTCTCTGCGTCACCTGCAATCGCACCGCAAACCTTTGAGATTCGCCCGTTCAGCGGTGCTGTCGGAGCCGAAATCATCGGCCTGGACCTGTCCCGCCCGATCAATGATCAGGACTTCGCCCGCATCCACCGCGCGCACCTGGATCATCACGTCGTGGTGTTCCGCGACCAACGCATTACCCCCGAACAGCACATCGACTTCAGCCGCCGTTTTGGCGTGTTGCAGATCCACGTGCTCAAGCAGTTCCTGCTGACCGGGCACCCGGAAATCCTCATCGTTTCCAACATCATCGAAAACGGCCAATCCATCGGCCTCGGTGACGCCGGCAAGTTCTGGCACTCCGACCTGTCCTATAAAGAATTGCCGAGCCTGGGCTCGATGCTGCACGCCCAGGAATTGCCGTCCGAGGGCGGCGACACCTTGTTCGCCGACATGCACAAAGCCTGGGACAACCTGCCTGAAGCGTTGCGCAAAGCGGTCGAAGGTCGCTCGGCGGCGCACTCGTACACGGCGCGTTACAGCGAGACCAAATTCGAAGGCAACTGGCGTCCGACCCTGACGCCGGAGCAACTGGCCCAGGTTGCCGAAGTCGTCCATCCCATCGTGCGCACGCACCCGGAAAACGGTCGCAAGGCGTTGTTCGTCAGCGAAGGTTTCACCACCCGCATCGTTGGTTTGCCGGACGACGAGAGCAAGCAACTGCTCGACGAGCTCTACGCCCACAGCGTGCTGCCGCACAACATCTACCGCCATCAATGGCAGCCCCATGACCTGGTGTTCTGGGACAACCGTTCGCTGATCCACCTCGCCGCCGGATGCCCCAGCCATCTGCGCCGCAAGTTGTATCGCACCACCATTCAGGGCGACGCGCCTTTCTGATTTGTCGGAGATTGAATCATGTCCAAACGTCTTCCCTTTGCACCGTTGGCTGCGGCCATCGGCCTGGGTTTCAGCCTGATCGCCGGCAGCCTGGTGGCGCCGACTGTGGCTCACGCCGAAGGTGAAATCCGCATCGCCGAACAGTTCGGCATCGTTTACTTGTTGCTTAACGTAGTGCGCGATCAGAACCTGATCGAGAAGTACGGCAAGCAGGAAGGCATCGACATCAAGGTCGACTGGACTCAGCTGTCCGGCGGCGCGGCGGTCAACGATGCGTTGCTCTCCGGTTCGATTGATATCGCCGGTGCCGGCGTCGGTCCGCTGCTGACCATCTGGGATCGCACCCACGGCAAGCAGAACGTCAAAGCCGTGGCTTCCCTCGGCAACTTCCCGTACTACCTGGTGAGCAACAATCCGAAGGTCAAAACCATCGCCGACTTCACCGAGCAGGACCGCATCGCGGTGCCGGCCGTGGGCGTGTCGGTGCAGTCGCGCTTCCTGCAGTACGCGGCCGCCAAGCAATGGGGCGACAAGGAATTCAATCGCCTCGACAAGTACACCATCGCCGTTCCGCACCCGGACGCCACGGCCGCGCTGATTGCCGGCGGCACCGAGTTGACCGGGCATTTCTCCAACCCGCCATTCCAGGATCAGGCGCTGGCCAACCCCAACGTCCATGTGGTGTTGAACACCTATGACCTGCTCGGCCCGAACTCGCCGACGGTGCTGTTCGCCACCGAGAAATTCCGCAACGAGAACCCGAAAACCTACAAGGCCTTCGTCGAAGCGCTGACCGAAGCGGCGCAATTTGCGCAGAACGATAAAGGCGCTGCCGCCGATACCTACATCCGTGTGACCAAGGCGAAAATCGATCGCGCCGCGCTGCTGAAAATCATCGATAACCCGCAGTTCGAATTCAGTGTCACGCCGAAAAATACCTACCCACTGGCCGAGTTCCTCTACCGCGTCGGCGCGATCAAAAACAAACCGGATTCATGGAAGGATTACTTCTTCCAGGACACCAAACCGCTGCAAGGGAGCTGACCGACATGAACGCCCCTTTGCAAGGCCACACGGTCAGCAAACCGAACGTCGCAGCTCAGGCGCTGCTGTCGGTCGACAACGTCAGCCTCGAATACCGCACGCCGCAGCGTGTGGTTCGAGCGACCCACCAAGTCAGTTTTGAAATCGACCCGGCGGACCGCTTTGTGCTGCTCGGTCCTTCCGGTTGCGGCAAATCCACATTGCTCAAGGCGGTTGCCGGGTTCATTCAGCCCGTTGAAGGCGAGATTCGTCTGCAAGGGCAAACCGTCCATGCCCCGGGGCCCGACCGGATCGTGGTGTTCCAGGAATTCGATCAGCTGCCGCCATGGAAAACCGTCAAACAGAACGTGATGTTTCCGCTGCTGGCGTCGAAAACCCTCAAGCGCCAAGAGGCTGAAGAACGGGCGCTGCACTATCTGGACAAGGTCGGGCTGGCGGCATTTGCCGATGCCTATCCGCACACCTTGTCTGGCGGCATGAAGGCTCGCGTTGCCATCGCGCGGGCATTGGCGATGCAGCCGAAAATCCTCCTGATGGACGAACCCTTCGCCGCCCTCGACGCCCTTACACGCCGCAAGATGCAAGAAGAATTGTTGCTGTTGTGGGAAGAGGTGCGGTTCACGTTGCTGTTCGTCACGCACTCCATCGAAGAAGCGCTGGTGGTGGGCAATCGCATCCTGCTGCTGTCGCCGCATCCGGGTCGGGTACGGGCGGAAGTCCACAGCCATCAGTACGATTTGCACAGTCTCGGCGGCGTGGCGTTTCAGGAGTCGGCGCGGCGGATTCATCGGTTGTTGTTCGATGAAGGCCAGTCACCGGAAACCGAGCGTGAGCTGGATTTTTCCGACATTCGCATCGCTTACTGAGCCATTGAGAGGAGTGCCCGATGAGCCAGTTATCATCTGCGCGTGAAGAGTTCGAAACCGTTTTGCAGCCGCTGACCAGCGTCCCGCTGGAGCGTGAGTTGCCCCTGGGTCAACGCCTGTGGCAACAGGGCTGGATTCGCAAAAGCCTGATCCTGATTTTGCTCGCGGTGCTGTGGGAGGTGGTTGCCCGCATTCAGAACAACGACCTGCTGTTGCCGAGTTTTCTGCAAACCGCCAGTGCGTTGTATGGCGGGCTGCTCAGCGGCGAGTTGCTGGGCAAAGTGTGGATTTCGCTGGTGGTATTGCTCAAGGGCTACTTGATCGGCATCGTCCTGGCGTTTGCCCTGACCACCTTGGCGGTGTCCACACAGTTCGGGCGTGATCTGCTGAGTACGCTGACCTCGATGTTCAACCCGCTACCGGCCATTGCGCTGCTGCCGCTGGCGCTGCTGTGGTTTGGGTTGGGGCAGAACAGCCTGATTTTCGTGCTGGTGCATTCGGTGCTCTGGGCGTTGGCGTTGAACACCTATGCGGGTTTTCTGGGTGTCTCGGAAACCTTGCGCATGGCCGGGCGAAATTACGGTTTGAAGGGCATGCGTTTCGTGTTGTTCATCCTGATTCCGGCGGCGCTGCCGTCGATTCTCGCCGGGCTGAAAATCGGCTGGGCCTTTGCCTGGCGTACGCTGATTGCGGCTGAGTTGGTGTTTGGCGCGACCAGTGGCAAGGGTGGGTTGGGGTGGTACATCTTTCAGAATCGCAATGAGCTGTACACGGATAAGGTGTTCGCCGGGTTGGCGGTGGTGATTCTGATTGGATTGCTGGTGGAGAATCTGGTGTTTGATTCGCTGGAGCGGGTGACGGTGAAGCGGTGGGGGATGCAGCGGTGAGGCTGCGTCTCCTATACAGAATCTCTTCATTTCCTGACGTCCGTCACCTTTTTTTGACTATTGGGCGATAGGCTTCTTTTAACTTCGTCAGGATAGCGGGTCTTAATGATTCTCTGTTTATCATCCATTTTGGCTCGGCTGTCATGCCAACTGTCATCTTGATAACTTCGCTTGTAACCTCCGCCCGGACCACTCCCGGATGAGCTCGGGAGGGAGGCATTACTTTGCGGAGCCGGTGTCGAGCTTGGAACACCCCCTACGTTGTGATGTAACCCACCGTCTTTTGCTGTGGGGAGAACATTATGTGTTGTTGGCAGTACCGCAGGCGTTAAGCCTTCCGGACTCGAAGCGCCCAGCGTATTGGGCAGTCCTCCACTGCCGCTGACAGTCGAAATCAACGCATTTACGGGATTTTGCCCAACGGCTCTGTGCTCTTGATACCTACCAACAAGCGTTGCGACGTTATTGCGAAGGGTCGTAAGACTTGGAAAAAAAGCATGCCCGGTCGGATCTTTATTCATCACAGGCTCGCCACCGCAATACATGTACGCGTTCAACCCACCCTGCTCAAACGGACTCAAACTATCCGGGCTATGAAAACGCATTAATCGCGGGTTGTAGGCTCGGTAGCCGTTGCCCAGCAAATACCAATCAATGCGCGCCTCACAAAGCTCACCATTGAACCCCAAGCGAGTCATCACCGTGTGTTGCGCTGACCAATGCCCATAGACGGAATACGCAATACGATTGGTATCACCGGCGACTTCGGCGAGCACCGAGTTTTGGCGGTCGGTCGCCAGCAGCACGGCGCGTTGTTGAACTGAGTTAATGGGAGCCATGGAAGCGTCTTCCTTGGTGATTGGTTCAATAGAACCCAAGGCCTTTAGTTGTACTCCCTCCCTTCAACGCTGTGAACTATCAGAACTGATAGGGGAACAGAGCTTTTTTCGAGTCGAACTTGAGTGAATGGAGACCTTCTTTACCGACTCCGGATACTCGAGTTGGCAGAACTGCTGCTGGAGCTGCTGGAACTGCTGGAATATGAACTTCTAGATGATCTGGATCGAGTCGAGCTCCCTGAGGACCAACTTCTCGCACTCTCTGGGCTGCCTGGTGGAGAAGGATGGTAGATGCTGTTGGGAGGACTGAGAGGCTGGTGAAGGCTCGGGCTATTCCAATGTACGGGTTGAGGATTTGGAGTAAGGCGCGGCTGGTGAGTTGTTGTGAAGCTGGAAGTATAAGGGCCGCTCCCTTGAAGCTGATTGTTTTCGAAACGTGATACATATTGAGGGCCATCGTATAGGGTTCTTGGCTGGTCAAAGCTCGATCGCGGCGTTCCGCCTCCACTCCGGCCCACACTTCCAACCCCGGTCAACGGGGGCCCACCGCTGCCCTTGGGCATACTACTACCGCCCGCAATGGCTACTGTGCCCACGAATGCACTCGCTTGCCACCCTACGTTGGGCTTTATTGTCGTTGGGCCAATATCACTGATCGCTGGAGAACCGCCTGCCATTCTGTTTGATGTTCCTACTGTGATTAACATCGCACCTAAGCCCAGCATGGGGGAATGCCTGCCTTCATTGGCGACACTCATCCTGGCTCCATGGAACCTCCACACTGCCTCAGAGGTCTGCTCGGGACTTAGGGGCGCGCCCAATGCCTTGGCCCGATATCCGGGGAGGTGCACATTTTTTTTCACCCAACTGACAGCCATGTCAACCAGGCCCAAGATAGGCAAATGCCCTGTAGGATCCGACCGATTCACAGGGTCCCCCACACAATACATATACGCATTCAACCCACCCCCACCAAACGGACTCCAACTGTCCGGACTGTGAAAGCGCATCAACCGCGGGTTGTAAGCACGGTAGCCATTACCCAGCAAGTACCAACCCATATTCGCTTCGCGCAATTGGCCATTAAAACCCAGTTTCGTGGCGACTTCCTGCTCCGCGGATTGCTCCCCATAGGCGGAGTAGGCGATGGGGTTAGCTTTACCGCTATGGACTTCGGCGATGATCGAATGGCTGCCGTTGGTTGCCAGCAGCACTGTCCGTGACCACTTGGGTTTCTTTTGATCACCCGCTTTGGGTTGATTCATCAAAGCCTCGCAGAAGTGGGGCAGGGGGGGCTTTGAGTTCTACACGTCTGAGGCAAAGTTGAGAACTATCAGAACTGCTAGGTTTGCAGTACAGACGCAGGAGCAACGCTTGCTCGCGATCGGCGTGACTCGGTTCCACAGGCGGACCGCGTTATCGTTCATCGCGAGCAAGCTTGCTCCTACAGCGCAGATACGCTATTAGCATTGCGTTCGAAACAATCCAGATCAAACATTAGTGCTCACCATGCAACTACCAGACATGAACCTGCTGGTCGCCCTCGACGCCCTGCTCGACGAGGGCAGTGTGGTGGGCGCTGCGCGGCGGATGAACCTCAGCCCGGCGGCGATGAGCCGGACGTTGACGCGGATCCGCGAGGCCATCGGCGATCCGATCCTGGTGCGTGCCGGTCGTGGCTTGGTGCCGACACCCAAGGCGCTGGCATTGCGCGAACAGGTGCGCGATGTGGTGGAGCAGGCCGCGTTGCTGTTTCGTTCGGCAGACGCGGTAGAGCTGGGTTCGTTACGCCGGCGCTTCAGCATTCGGGCCAATGACTTTTTCGTGGGCGTATACGGCGGCAAGCTGTTCGACACGCTGGACCGTCAGGCGCCGCACTGCGAGTTGCGGTTTGTGCCCGAAGGCGACGGCGATGATGAGGCGCTGCGCGAAGGCCGGATTGATTTGAACATCAGTAATACCCGGCCGCAGACTCCGGAAGTGAAGGTGCAGAATCTGTTTTCCACACACTTTGTCGGCCTGGTGCGCGAAGACCATCCGCTGTTCGACGAAGAAATCACCGCCGAGCGTTTTGCCGGGTTTTCTCACATCAGTATGTCCCGGCGCGGGATTGCTCGCGGCCCGATCGATACCGCGCTCAATGCCTTGGGTCTGGAGCGGCGAGTGGCGGTGATTGCGCCGAGCTTCCATGCGGCGATGTTTGCCTTGCCTGATTCCGATCTGATTCTGCCGGTGCCCAAGGAGGCGCTGCTGAGCGTGCGGCGGCTGGGCTTGAAATTGCGCTCGTTCACCCTGCCGATCCCTTTGCCGACCCTCATGCTGACCCAGGCCTGGCACCCGCGTTTCGACAAAGACCCGGCGCATCGCTGGATGCGTGAAACGCTCAAGGCGTGCTGCGACGCGACATGGCTGGCCGCGCAACCCACGTCAGACTGAACAGGGACCCCTGTAGGAGCCGGCTTACCGGCGATAGCGATGCATCAGGCGCTGAAGATGTTGATTGAAAAATCGCCATCGCTGGCAAGCCAGCTCCTACAGGGGGTTTGTATTGCTGCATGGAACGCACTTATAACCTGCCGATAAGTTGATTTTCGTCAGGTCCCGCGCTTCTTAAAATGCTCCGACATTCACATCCCGGAGCTTGCAGTAATGACTTCCCTCACGGCCCCGGCACCTCTCGCCGTGGCCAGTCCAACGGTCGCCGTGACGCCACCGGTCTTCGGTCCGCGAATCATCATCGGCCTGGTGGGTGTGTTGCTGGCGGTGCTGGTGTCGGGCCTCAACGAGATGGTGACCAAGGTCGCCCTCGCCGATATTCGCGGTGCATTGGCCATCGGCTATGACGAAGGTACCTGGCTGGTCGCCAGTTACACCGCGACCTCGGTGGCCGCGATGGCGTTCGCGCCGTGGTGCTCGGTGACGTTCTCGTTGCGGCGCTTCACTCTCTGCGCGATCAGCGTGTTCACGTTGTTGGGCGTGCTGTGTCCGTTCGCCCCGAACTACGAAAGCCTGCTGCTCATGCGCACCTTGCAAGGCCTGGCGGGCGGTGCCTTGCCGCCGATGTTGATGACCGTCGCCCTGCGTTTTTTACCGGCCAACGTGAAGCTCTACGGTCTGGCCGGGTATGCCCTCACGGCCACCTTCGGTCCGGGGCTCGGCACGCCACTGGCCGGGTTGTGGACCGAGCATGTCGGCTGGCAATGGACGTTCTGGCAAATCATCGCGCCGTGCCTGCTCGCCATGGCGGCGGTGGCCTACGGCTTGCCCCAGGATCCGCTGCGCCTTGAGCGTTTCAAGCAGTTCAACTGGCGCGGATTGCTGCTGGGTTTTCCGGCGATCTGCATGCTGGTGATCGGCATCCTGCAGGGCAATCGGCTGGACTGGTTCGAATCGACTCTGATCTGCGGACTGCTCGGCGGCGGGCTGGTGTTGCTGGTGCTGTTCCTGATCAACGAATGGTCGCAGCCGACGCCTTTTTTCAAGATGCAGATGCTCGGCATCCGCAACCTGTCGTTCGCCTTGCTGACCCTGGCCGGTGTGCTGGTGATTTTGCTGGCGGTGATCATCATTCCGTCCAGTTACCTCGCGCAGGTCCAGGGTTATCGCCCGGTGCAGACCGCCCCGGTCATGTTGCTGGCGGCGCTGCCACAGTTGCTCGCGCTGCCGTTGGTGGCGGCGCTGTGCAACCTGCGCTGGGTCGATTGCCGCTGGGTGTTGGGGATAGGCCTGAGCATGCTGGCGTTGTCGTGCATCGGTGGCTCGCAGCTGACGTCAGCGTGGATTCGCGACGATTTTTACGTGCTGCAACTGCTGCAAATCTTCGGTCAACCGATGGCGGTGTTGCCGCTGTTGATGCTCTCGACCGGCAGCATCAGCCCGATGGAAGGGCCGTTCGCTTCCGCCTGGTTCAACACCGTCAAAGGCCTGTCGGCGGTGATCGCGACTGGCGTAATCGACGCACTGACCACATCGCGGCTGCACTTTCATTCGACCATGCTGGTGGATCGTCTCGGCAACTCGCCGTTGGCCGACAGCGACAGCGCGGGCCTTGCCCACCGGCTGCATGAGCAAGCCGTGGTGCTGACCGCCTCGGACCTTTATCTGTGCATGGGCGGCGTCGCGTTGGCGCTGATCCTGTTGATTTTCTGGCTGCCGACGCGGATCTATCCGCCGCGTGCGCCGACATGAATGCTTCACTGAAACAGAAGGTTTTTATGACGACTCAATCCAAGCAAAAAATCGCCGTCGCGATTGCCTCCGTGGTGGCGGTCGGCGTGCTGGTGTATCTGCTGGCGCCGGGAATTTTTGGCAAGCGTACGCAACAGAACACCAATGACGCCTTTGTCTCTGCCGACTTCACGTTGGTCGTGCCCCGCGTCGCCGGGTTCATCAAGGAAGTGCTGGTGGAAGACAACCAGCAGGTCAAGGCCGGGCAGTTGCTGGCGCTGATCGATGACCGCGACCTGCGCGCTGCCGCTCAAGCCGCCGACGCCGAAACGCTGGTGGCGCGAGCGCAACTGCAAAACGCCCTGGCGACCCTTGAGCGCCAGACGTCAGTGATTGCTCAGGCGCAAGCCACGGTGGTGTCGGCGAAGGCTGAAATGGCGTTCGCCGAGCATGAATTGAACCGCTACAACCACCTTGCCGGCGTTGGCGCGGGTACGGTTCAGAATGCTCAGCAAGCGCGTACGCGCATTGATCAAGCCAGTGCCCGGTTAGCCAATGCCACAGCGGTGCTGTCGGCGGAGCGCAAGCAAGTGGAGATCCTCACCGCCCAGCGTGACGCCGCCGACGGCGGATTGAAACGGGCGCTAGCGGCCCTGGAAATGGCCAGCTACGAGCTGTCCTATACGCGCATCGTCGCGCCGCAGGACGGCATGGTGGGCGAGCGTGCGGTGCGTGTCGGTGCGTATGTCACGCCGGGCAGCAAGCTGCTGGCCGTGGTGCCGCTGGCGCAAGCGTATGTGGTCGCCAATTTCCAGGAAACCCAACTGAGCGAGGTGCAGCCGGGGCAGGGTGTTCAGGTGCGTGTCGACAGCCTTGGCGGCGAAGCATTGCGCGGTCGCGTCGAGAGCATTGCGCCGGCCACCGGGGTGACTTTCGCGTCGATCAAACCGGACAACGCGACCGGTAATTTCACCAAGGTCGTGCAGCGGATACCGGTGAAAATCGTCCTCGATCCGGGGCAGCCATTGGCTGAGCGGTTGCGGGTGGGGATGTCGGTGGAGGCGAGTATTGATACGGCTGAAACCGGCAAGCATGAGGTTGCGCAACGATGAAAATCTTCGTCGGCCGGGCTGGCCTCATCGCGAGCAGGCTCGCTCCCACAGTGGATCTGCGCAACGGCCACATTCTCAGCACAAAAGAAGACCCCTTGTGGGAGCGAGCCTGCTCGCGAAGAGGCCATCTGCTTCGACACAGTATTTGTACCTTGCTCGTCATGAGCCTCACCGCCTGCACCATCGGCCCTGATTTCCAGAAGCCTCAAGCCCGGCAAGTTGCCGAATGGTCGAAACCGTCGAAAGCCGCCGCCAGTGAAGTGATAACCGCTCATATGGACGAACGCTGGTGGGAAGTTTTCCAGGACCCGAAACTCTCGGCCCTGACCCAACGCGCTCTGACTGACAACCTCGACCTGAAGCTCGCCAGCAGCCGCTTGCAGCAAAGCCGCGCCGCGCGCCAGGTGATCACCGCCGAACGCTATCCCAACACCGCCGCCACCGGCAGCTACGGGCGCAAACGCAACAGCGGTGAAGGCCTGAGCGACCCGTCGGGGCACCACGGTGACTCGGCGTTCAACCTGTGGGACGCAGGTTTCTCGGCCTCCTGGGAACTGGATTTCTGGGGGCGTGTGCGGCGCGAAACCGAAGCGGCTGATGCCACCCTTGAAGTTGCGGAAAACGACCAGCGCGGTGTGCTGCTGTCGGTGCTCGCCGAAACCGCCCAGGACTACATTCAACTGCGCGGCGTGCAAAGCACACGAGCTGTCACCGAGCAGAACCTCGACGTCGCCCGCCACAGCCTGAAACTGTCGCAACTGCGCCTGGCCGACGGTGTCGCTACCGACCTGGATGTCGCCGAAGCCGCCGCGCAAGTCGCGGCCATCGAATCGCGTTTGCCGGCACTGGAGCAGCGCCAGTCACAACTGATCAACGCCCTCAGTCTGTTGATGGGCGAGCCGCCGCAAGCGCTGCACGCCGAGTTATCCACAGACGCGCCGTTGCCACAAACCCCGCGTCAGGTCGCCATCGGCCTGCCGTCGCAACTGGCCGAGCGTCGCCCGGACATCCGCCAGGCCGAAGCCCGCTTGCATGCCGCCACCGCAAACATTGGCGTGGCCAAGGGCGATTTCTATCCGCGCATCACCCTGTCAGGCAACCTCGGTTCGCAGGCCATGCAACTGAGCGACTTCGGCTCATGGGGCTCACGTACTTTCGGAATCGGCCCGCAATTCAGCCTGCCGCTGTTCGACGGCGGTCGCCTGCGTGGTGTGCTGAACTTGCGCGAAGCGCAACAACAGGAAGCAGCCATCGCGTACCAGCAAACCGTGCTGCGCGCCTGGCACGAAATCGACGATCAACTGACCGCCTACAACGCCAGCCAACTGCGCCGCGACAGCCTCGCCGAAGCCGTACGCCAAAACCAGATCGCCCTGCGCACCGCGCAACAGCAGTACGTGGAAGGCGTGGTGGATTTCGTCAACGTACTCACCGTGCAAGGTGAATTGCTGGCGACTCAGCAGCAATGGGTCGAAAGTTCGACCGGGGTGTCGCTGGCGATGGTCGGGTTGTACAAGGCGTTGGGTGGGGGATGGGAGTCGGTGTATCCAGTAATGGAAACGGTGCTGCGTTAGTCCAATCAACCCCACCCACTTGACGCTCACCCACACTGTCATAGACTCCGCTCATCCGTCAGGGAGTTACGGTTATGCGACGAGTTCGTGTGTGGGTTATCGGATTGACCATTTTAACGTGTACCGCTCAGGCGCAAACGCCCGTGCCAGACGATCCGCTGCTGGACAGCAGCACCGTCGGCAGCAGCGGTTCGGCAGCCAGCACCGAGGCCCGTGGCGTGCTGCGGGCCCGGGATCAGGCGATGCTTGCCAGTGAGTTGTCCGGGCGGATTGTCGAGTTGCCGTTCAGTGAGGGCGAGTCGTTCAAGAAGGGCGATACGCTGGCGCGTTTCGATTGTTCGGCCTATCAGGCGCAGCTCAATGCGGCGCAGGCTGCGAGCCGTGGGGCCGGTGAGGAGTTGGCTCACAACAAACAACTGGCGGCGTTGAATTCGGTCGGGCGTTTCGAAGTGGCGCGGGCCGAGGCAAGGCTCAGCGAGACGCAGGCGCAATCTCAGGTGTATCAGGTTCAGGTCAAACGCTGCAGCGTGGTTGCGCCGTTTGATGGTCAGGTGGTGGAGCGCAAGGTTCAGCGTTTTGAAAGCGTTGCCGCCGGCGCGCCGTTGCTGGATGTAGTCGACAACCGCACCCTGGAAATCCATTTACTGGTGCCGTCGCGCTGGATGGGCAAACTCAAGCCCGGCCAGACGTTCAGTTTTGTCCCCGATGAAACCGGCCGGCCACTGGATGCCACGGTCAAACGATTGGGCGCGCGAATTGACGAGGGCAGTCAGACCTTGCTGTTGGTCGCGACGTTGCCCAACGCCTCTGGTTTGTTGGCCGGCATGAGCGGAACGGCGCGTTTCGCGGAGCTCAAGTGAACGCTCCGGTCAGCGGCGGCGCGGAACAGGTCTTCGCCCGCTTTCTCGATCTTGAGCGCCAGACCCGCGCCGCACGCACTCCGTCACAACTGGCCTACAGCCTGGTCAATGACGCTCAGGGGTTGTTCGGTTTTCGTCATGCCGCGTTGTTGATTGCCGGCAAGGTGCACGCGGTGACGGGCGTGAGTACCGTCGACCCGAACGCGCCATTCGTGGCGTTCGTCGAGCAGGCCGTGGCGCAGTTGTTCAAACGTGATGTGCTGAAGCAGGCGCGGGTGATTGCGCCCGATCTGCTCAGCGAATCGATTCAGGCGGACTGGCAAAGTCTGTCCGCCGCCCAGGTGTTCTGGTTGCCGCTGATCGATCACCAAAGCGAAGTGTTCGGCGGTCTGTGGCTAGCCCGGGATTTACCGTGGAACCCGGCCGAACAAGTGCTGCTGTCGCAACTCGGCGACACTTACAGTCACGCCTGGCTGGCGCTGCAACCGCACAAGCCCTGGCGACTGCGCTGGACCCGAAAACGTCAGGTCGCGTTGATTGCTCTGCTGGTGCTCGGGATGTTGATCCCGGTGCGCCAATCGGTGCTGGCGCCGGCCGAAGTAGTGCCATTGGGCGGGCGCGTCGTGGCTGCGCCGCTGGACGGCGTGATCGCCGAATTCCTGGTCAAACCCAACCAGACCGTGAAAACCGGCGACCCGTTGCTGCGCTTCGAAGGCACCACCCTCAAGGCTCAGGCTGATGTGGCCGAACGCGCGTTGGGCGTTGCCGAAGCTGAGTTGAAAGCCAATTCCCAGCGCTCGTTTGCCGATGCCGAGTCCAGTTCGAAGATTGACTTGCTGGCGGCGCGCGTCGAACAAAAACGCGCCGAACGGGACTACGCCCGTGAATTGCTCAAGCGCAGCGAAGTGCGGGCCGAGCGCGACGGTATCGCGGTGTTCGCCGACGCCGAGCGCTGGACCGGCAAACCGGTGCAGACCGGCGAACGGCTGATGGAAATCGCCGACCCGAGCCAGGCCGAACTGCGTATCGAGCTGGCGGTGAGCGATGCGATTTCCCTGGAGCCGGGTGCGCAAGTCGCACTGTTCCTCGACAGTGATCCGTTGCAACGGCATTCGGCCCGGCTCGAGCGCGCAGCATACGAAGCACAACCCACCGCCGGCGGACAGTTGGCCTATCGGCTCGATGCCAGTTTCGATCAGGCGCCGCCGCGCATCGGCTTGCGAGGGACGGCGAAAATCTTCGGCGATCGCGCGCCCCTGGCGCTGTACCTGTTACGTAAACCACTGGCCGGTTTGCGCCAGAGTGTGGGGCTGTAGATGAGCCTGCCGAGCCTGCGCGCGGATTTGCAATTGACGCCCGCTTCACCGGCGCTGGACGGCTCGCCGCGCTGGACGTTGGCCGACCCGGTGCGCGGTCGCTATTTCAAGCTCGGGGTGGCGGCGATGCGCTTGCTGCGACATTGGTCCCTGGGCGATCCCGAAAAAATAGTGCACGCCGCCAATCGCGAGCCGGGTTTGCCGTTGGCCGGCAGCGATCTGGAGCAACTGCTGAGCTTTCTGCGCAGCCACGATCTGATCAGCGCCCTCGACCCGCAGCAGCGTGAAAGTTACAACTTGAAAGCTGCCGCCCAGCATCAGTCGTGGTGGCAGGTCTTGTTGCATCAGTACCTGTTTTTCCGGATTCCTCTTTGGCGGCCGGACGCCTTTCTCAATCGCGCCTGGCCCTGGCTGTCACGATTCGGTCCGCAAACGCTGCGCTTCGGATTGCCGGCAACACTGATTCTGGGGGTATTTCTGGTGTCCCGGGATTGGCAGCGATTCATCGCGACTTTCCCCCATTTGTTCAGCCTGGGTGGCGCGCTGGCCTTCGGCGTGGCGTTGTTCTTTGCCAAGCTGTGCCACGAATTCGGTCACGCGTTCATGGCCAAGCGCGCGGGCTGTCGGGTGCAAAGCATGGGTGTGGCGTTCATGGTGCTGCTGCCGATGTTTTACACCGATGTCAGCGATGCCTGGCGGGTGAATGATCGACGTGCCCGCTTGCTGATCGGGGCCGGTGGCGTGTTGGCCGAACTGCTGCTGGCGAGTATCGCGCTGCTCGCCTGGTCGCTGTTGCCCGACGGACCGGCGCGCACGGCGGCGTTCATGCTCGCCAGTGCCACCTGGATTACCACGCTGGTGATCAACCTCAACCCGTTCATGCGGTTCGACGGCTACTTTCTGCTCAGTGATTTCTGGGACGTGGAGAACCTGCAAGGGCGAGCCTTTGCCCTGTGCCGCTGGCATCTGCGTGAGACCTTGTTCGGCTACGGCGCACCGGCTCCGGAACCCTGGTCGCCGACGATGCGGCGGCGTTTGCTGGTCTGGGGTTATGGAACGTGGTTGTGGCGCGCGGTGCTGTTTTTCGGGATTGCGCTGGCGGTGTACCACTTGTTCTTCAAGCTCCTGGGGATTTTCCTGATGCTGGTGGAGCTGGTGTGGTTCATCTTTCTGCCCATCGTGCGCGAGTGGCGCGAGTGGTGGAGCCAGCGTGAGCACGCCCATGTGTCGCGGGTGTTGTTGAGTGCGTTGGGGCTGGCCGCTTTTGTGCTGTTTCTGGCGCTGCCCTGGCGCAGTGCCGTGGAACTGCCGTCGATGCTCGAGGCCGGGCGCGTCAGTACCTTGCATGCGCCGGTGGCGGCGCGGGTCAAACAAGTGAACGTCAGTGACGGTCAGGTGGTGGCTCAGGGCGACGTGCTGATCGAATTGGTGTCGCCGGATCTGGATTCGCGCCAGGCCATCGTCCGTCGCGAAATCCAGATCCAGCAATTACAGATGCGCCGCCAGGCCGGTCGCAGCGAAACCGCCGCCGATGCGGGCATTGTCGAGCAGCGCCTGGCGGAGGCCGTGGCCGAGTACCGTGGGTTGGCTGCGCAGCGGGAGCGGCTGCTGATTCGGGCGCCGCAGGCGGGCAAGGTGCGAGATCTGTTGCCGCAGTTGTCCGCCGGCCGCTGGTTGTCGCCCAAAGATCCGTTGGCGCGGGTGGTGGAAGACGGCGCACGGCTGCGTGGTTATCTGGCCGAGGCTGAGTTGTGGCGTGTTGCGCCGGGCGCCAGTGGGCGGTTTATCGCCGATGATCCGATGCACCCGGCGATCGCCGTGCAATTGACCGAAATCGACACCAACGGTGCGACCTATGTCGATCAGGAGGCATTGACCTCCGATCACCACGGGCCGATTGCCGTGCGCCGGGATGCCTCGCAACGGGCCGAGCCGGTACAGGGACAATACGGCGCGCGGCTGAACACCCTCGAGGCCACCCCGACGCCGCTTCAACCTTTGCGTGGCGTGGTGGTGTTGCAGGGGAGTGGCGAGTCATTGCTGGGCGTTGCCTGGCGGCGAATGGCCGCGCTGGGTGTCAGGGAAAGCGGTTTCTAGGGAGAGCAGCGATGGCGAACACGGATGCTGTGGTGGCCGACGGTTTGGTGGTGCGGCCGTCGCGCGTTAACGATGGTCCTTTTCTGCACAGGCTTTATCAATCGGCACGACCGGATCTGCAATGGATCGACTGCGAGCGAGAGGTGGTTGAGCAGGTCGTCGCCCAGCAATTCCAGGTACAGGAACAAGGGCTGGGAGAGCACTTCCCCAACGCGATGCACTACGTGATCGAAAAGCTCGACACGGCCATCGGTGCGTTGACCACTGATTTTGGTCCGAATGAAATCCGCGTGCTGTACCTGGCGTTCATCCCGCAGGCTCGTGGCCAGGGTTACGGTCGGGCGGTGCTGCAAGGGGTGCAGAAAGCTGCACAGCAGATTCGCTGCCCGGTGGCCACGGTGGTCTGGGCCAACAATGCCCACGCGCGCCAGCATTACCTGGCGCTGGGGTTTCAGGTTGAAGAGCGTAATCCGGCGGCGGAGCGGTTGGTGTGGTATCCGAATGGCTGAATACAACCATGACCCTGTGGGAGCGAGCCTGCTCGCGATAGCGGTGGATCATTCAGCAGTGATGTTGAGTGTGAAGGCCCTTTCGCCGGCAAGCCGGTCTCGCTCCCACATTTTGATCCCGGTGAATTCAGTTGAATGCGATGTAGAAGTAACCCACGCCCGGATCCCTGCCCATGGCGGGCACCCGCGAGACAAAAATATCCTCCACGTGGCCAAGATCCGGTAACTCCAGCGCGCACAACCCATCTACGAACTCCGTGGATTGCAGGCTGTTGAACTCGACCACGAACGGCATGCGCTCGCTATTCGGCATCCGCGATCGGGGTGATTCTTCAAGGCTGTCGATATGGATCGGCAGCTCACTGCCATCCGGCAATCGCAGCGTCCCCGTCTTTCCCAGAAGCGCCTGAAAGTGTTGGTGTTGAACCTCTTGCAGCATGGCGTCACTCCCAAAAATGAAAGTGACCGGGGGCGTTGAATCCCCCGGCCGGATTTCAACCGCGCGAAGGGAACAGCCCTTCCAGGGCAATGCTGAAGTTCAGTACCAGGAACGGGTTCATCGTTGCCATGGGCAGGCCGTTGCCGGCGGACGAGATTTCCCCGGTGACCGTCGTGGCCACACCCTTGAGCGGCACGGCCGCCGCACCTTGCTGATCGGAGTAGATGCTCGCCGAGCCCGGTCCGCCGCCGGATGCGCCGATGTACGAGTTGGTCGCGGTGGGGGTGGTGACCGGGTTGCTCGCCGGGCTGGCCAGTTGCAGGGTGGTGGTGGCCGTCAGCCCGGACAGGGCGTGGGTGTGATTGGGCAGGTTGGTGATGGTCGCGGTGACGTTCTCGGTCCCGGAGAACTCGCCGATGACGCGTGGGGTCAGGTTCAGCCCGTTACCCATGCACACCGGCATTCGGCCTTGCAGGTTGGGCAGCATGAAGTTGGAGACGCCATTGCCTCCGAAGTTGACGCCCAGCAGCGCGAACAGTGCGTTGTATTGCTGGACGGCAAGCGTCTGGCCATTACACAAGGCCCAGCCGCTGGGCGCGTAGTTAAAGGCGAAAGGCTGGATAGTGCCGATGAATACTTCCATAGTTCCTCATCCCTCAGGTTAGTTGTCTGGCGCGCCACAAGCGTGGCCCGGACGTCCGGAACCATCGTTGCGATCAGCCGACTCCATTCATTTCCCTGGCTGAGTCACGCCAAACCAGAGCGTAGTTGATGCGCCTCACGGCCGAATGTCGCTGGTCGCAAAACCGGCATCGACGACGAACCGGCGCCGTCCTAAAGTGATCAACAGGCAGGGTGGTCGAGGGCTGTTTCAGGGGGGGTAATGGAGGCGCGCAGAGAAACACCGTTTGGCGGCACCCATGAGCCGCACGCCGCGCCCGGCATCTGGGCGATTGTTCAGCGCTGGTTGCGCTGGGCGCAGGAGCACTGGCTGTTGCCGATCCTGGCGTTGGCGGCGCTGGTGCGTTTCTACGACCTGACGGCGGCCGCCATTTGGGGCGATGAAGGTTCCAGCCTGCTACTGAGTCAGTATTCAGTGGCCGACATCTGGGTCCATGCGGCCCATGACGTGCACCCTCCGCTGTATTTCCTGCTGCTGCATGGCTGGGTCGGGTTGTTCGGTGACGGCATTTTTTCGATCCGCTGCCTCAGCGCCTTGCCCGGCATCGTCACGGTGTGGCTCGGCGTCTGGCTGATGGACTTGCTCGCCACTCGCCGTGCAGCGCTGCTGGCCGGTTTCCTCTTGGCACTGTTGCCCACGGCGGTGCGCTACAGCCAGGAAGTGCGTATGTATTCGCTGCTGGGGTTGTGGCTGATCGGCGCGACGATTGCCCTGGCCTACTGGATCAAGCGCCCGCATCGCAGGCGATATCTGGTGGCGTATGTGCTGTTGATGACTGCTGCGTTCTACACCCATTACTTCACGGCCCTGTGCGTGCTCTGCCACTGGCTGTATCTGGGGCTGATCCGCGTCCAGCCGGGGCATCGCTTGCGCCATGTTCAACGCCCCGACTGGTGGCTGGCGAATGTCGCGATCGTGTTGTTGTACCTGCCGTGGGCGCCGAGCCTGATCGATCTGCTCCAGCACCTGGATCAACTCAAGGCCAACGGCGATGTGGGCTGGGAAACGCCTGTCACGTTCGGCTCGTTGCCTTCGATGTTCTGGTCGTTCCTGATCCAGGACGATGGCGAGAACCTGCCGACGCTGATGTTCATCACGATGCCGCTGGCGTTACTGGCCATTGTGGGGGTGGCGCTGGCGCGGGACCGCAGTGTCTTTCGTGGCAGCGCTCTGCTGGTGATCTACACGGCGTTGCCGTTGCTGCTGGTGTTCGGGGTTTCGTTTATCACGCCGGTGTTCATCGAGCGCTACCTGACGGCGTATGCCCTGGGGCTGCCGATGATTGTCGCGCTGGCGGTTGATCGTCTGTATTCAGGCTTTCGGGTGCTGGCCGTGACGGTGCTGGTGCTGTTTGTCGGTGTTGAACTGGTGGGTCTGAAGAACAACGCCACGGTGGACACCAATGATCAAATCAACGTCATGGTCGACTACGTGAACCAGCACTTCGTGACCGGTGACCGGATCGTCACCAGTGACATGCTCTGGTACCTCAGTTACGTCTATTACAACCGCACCGAGGCCAAGCCGCTGCTGTTCACTCCGCCGCTGGCCAATGGCGCTTCGAGCCGGCCGAACGCCTATGGCTTCGGCACATTGGTGCCTCAGGACACGTACCTCGACAGTCTCGACCGCTTGCCCAAGGGCAGTGGCCGGGTCTGGCTGATTGGCACCGTCGATGTTCCGGACGAGTTCGCGCCGTTGCCCTCAGGCTGGCAGCGCTCGGGCGAAACACAAGCGGGAGGCGCCACTGCGCGATTGTTCGTACTGCATTGAGTCGGTGGAATGCTTAAACGATTCACCTCACAAGCAGTAATAAAAAACGCGTTTTAGTCAGCGCCGTAACTTCGATTTGATATCAAAACACCACTACTTTTAAGGCCATTCATGGTCTACGCTCCGTCATACATAAAGGACTTATGACTAGGGTGAAGGGATTGCAGCAGTTCCATTTTATTTCCGGCTTGCCGCGCTCGGGCTCGACCCTGCTTTCTGCAATCCTTTTGCAGAACCCGCGTTTCCATGCCGGCATGACCAGCCCCGTCGGCTCACTCTTTTCCGGTGTCCTCGAACAATGCAGCGCCGGCAGCGAGTTCGGCGCGGTGATCGATACCGACCTGCGCCGCCGTTTGCTTCGCGGCCTGTTTGACTCCTTCTACGCCGACAAGGCCGACAAACCGGTGGTGTTCGACACCAACCGCTTGTGGAGTTCGCGCCTGCCGGCCATCAGCGATCTGTTCCCGCAAGCCAAGGTCATTGCCTGTGTGCGCAATGTTGCCTGGGTCATGGACAGCATCGAGCGTCTTTATCGCGCCAACCCTTTTGAAAACACCAAGCTGTTTGGCGATGCGGTCGAACGCAACACGGTCTACAGCCGCTGCGAAACCCTCGCCCAACGCAATCGCCTGGTCGGTTTTGCCTGGGCGGCGCTCAAGGAAGCCTATTACGGTGAACACGCCGACTCGCTGCTGATCGTCGATTACGACCTGCTGACCCAGGCGCCAGACCGGGTGATGCGGCTGGTCTACGACTTCATTGGCGAACCCTGGTTCGAGCACGATTTCGACCACCTGGCCTACGACGCGCCGGAGTTCGATCAAGCCCTCGGCGTGTCCGGCCTGCACAAGGTCAAACCCAAAGTCGAGTTGCAATCGCGGCGCACGATTCTGCCGCCGGATTTGTTCAAGCAGTACGCAGAATTGTCCTTCTGGCTCGATGGCTCTGCCAGCGCCGCCAATGTCATTCGTATGAAAGCCGATGCTGCGATCAGTTGATCGCGGCGTTTTCGTTTACGCAGAAAAAACGTTCGAGTCCGGGTGAGTAACATGTGGTGGAGCAACGGCAAGTCACGGATTACCAAAGGCGCACGAGCGCTGGCCTCTCCAATGATCATGTCCCTGGAACCGCGAATGCTGTTCGACGGCGCGGTCGCGGCCACGGTGGCCGATAGCGCCCAGGCTGACAGCCACACCACGGCCGACGCGGCCAAGCCGCCCGTTGCGGAGAAACCGGTCGCCAGCCAGGACACCCACGGCCAGGCCGATGCCACGCCCGCCGTGGCGCCCGTTGCCGTGCCGGGACAGAGCGTGGTGTTCGTCGATTCCCGGGTCAAGGATGCCGACAGCCTGCTCAAAGGTGTGGCGCCCGGTACTCAGGTGGTCCAACTCGATGCCACCAAGGACGGCTTGCAGCAGATTGCCGATTACCTGGACACCCATCAGGGCATCAGCTCGGTACAGATCATCGCCCACGGTAACGCGGGCGATCTGTGGCTGGGGAACAGTTACCTGTCTGCCGACAACGTCGCGGCCCGCAGCGCGGTGCTGGCGGAAATCGGCAAGGACATGAACGTCGGCGGCGACATCCTGATCTACGGCTGCTACACCGCCGAGGGTGAACGGGGTTTGAACTTCGTCGATTCCCTGGCGCAACTGACCGGCCGTGATGTAGCGGCGTCCAGCAACCGTACCGGCGTGGGTGGCGATTGGGATCTGGAGATCGCCACCGGTAATATCGAAAGCGCCAACGTGCTGTCGAAAATGGCCATGAGCGACTATGAGTGGGGCCTGGCGACCTGGACGGCCACCAACAACGCGAACACCGGCGTCGGCTCGTTGCGTGCCGCCATCGCTTCGGCGCAGAACGGCGATATCGTCACTTTCAGCTCCGGCATGACGGTGCAGTTGACCTCCGAACTGCTGATCAACAAGAACATCACCGTTGATGGCGACTTGAACAATGACGGTGCGGCGGATGTGATTCTCGACGGTCAGTACAGGACCCGGGTGATTGAAATTGCGGCGGGCAAAACCGTGACGCTCGATGGTCTGGTGATCACCCGTGGGCTGGTGTCGGGCACGGGCGGCAACGGTGGCTACGGCGCCACGGGCGCGATGGCCGGGGGGATTTTCAACGCAGGGGTCCTGACGCTTAACAACGTGACCGTGACCTCAAACGCCGCTTCTGGTGGCGGTGGCGGCGGCGGTGTCACGGGGGCGTTTTACGG
>NZ_JAHBDB010000051.1:0-36293 GCF_019956105.1 Pseudomonas sp. BF-RE-25 | reverse complement strand
AGTTTAAGGACGCCATCGCCGGCAAGCCGGCTCCTACAGGTCGGTGTTTTAATCGACGATCACGGTTTCGACGGTGATTTGCTTGAGGGCATGAAACGGTGCGAGCGCAGCGTCATCGGCAGCGGCCCCGGTAATCAACCGCCACTCCCGCTCAATCGGCGTCCAGTGCTGTTGCCGCGCACGGCCGAGTTTGTCTGTGTCGGCGAGTACCACAATCTGCGCCGCGCGTTTGATGATGCATTCCTTGAGATACGCTTGCTGCGCACTCGCCTCACACAATCCAAACTCCGCGACCACGCCGTCCGCACCAAGGAAGGCTTTGTCGACGCTCAGCCGACTTAACGTCAACTCCGCCAACGGCCCCAGCGTGCTCATGCTCGAACCGCGCAAGTCACCGCCGATAAGGGTCAGGCGAATGCCCGGCGCATTGGCCAGGGTCATCACTGCCAGCAGGTTGTTGGTGACCACGTGCACGTCTTGTCGCGAGCACAGGTGATGGGCCAGCGCGGCACAGGTGGTGCCGCCGTCGAGCAGGACGGTGTCGCCGTCCTGGACATGTGCCGCCGCCGCTTGGGCGATGGCGTCTTTCTGTTCCCACTGGCTGGTTTTGCGCTCTTCGAGGGAGGCTTCCGGTTCATGCACGCCGACCACGGCGGTGGCGCCGCCGTAGGTGCGCACCAGGTGCCGTTGTTTGGCGAGCATGGTCAGGTCGCGGCGCACCGTGGCTTCCGAAACCCCGAGGGCCGCGCTCAATTGCTCGACGTTGGCATCGCCGATGCGGACGAGGTCGAGGATGGCGCGGTGGCGTTCGGAGGCTTTCATGGCGGGTCTCGCACGGTGGACGGTGGTCGATCTTACACGACAGCGCCCCTGCGGCTCATCCCCGTCGCGTAGCCAGTTCCGCGCCCTGGCGCAGCGCTTCGAGCAGGCTGCGCTCATCGGCGATGCCTTTGCCGGCGATGTCGAACGCGGTGCCGTGGTCGACCGAGGTGCGGATCACGTCGAGGCCGACGGTGACGTTCACGCCTGCTTCCAGGCCGAGCACCTTGACCGGGCCGTGGCCCTGATCGTGATACATCGCGACCACCAGATCGAAGTCGCCGCGTCCGGCGCGGAAGAACAGGGTGTCGGCCGGCAGCGGGCCGGTGACGTCGAGGCCGCGTTCCTGCAACAGCTTCACCGCAGGGATGATTTTTTCTTCCTCTTCGCCATAACCGAACAGGCCGTTTTCACCGGCATGCGGGTTGATCCCGCACACGCCAATGCGCGGGCGAGCGATGCCGGCCTTGATCAGCGTCGCGTTGCCGCGCTCGATGGTGCGCTGGACCAGGCCCGGCTCGATCTTGCGGATCGCGTCGATGATGCCGATGTGCGTGGTGACGTGAATCACCCGCAGCTGCGGTGCCACCAGCATCATGGAAACTTCATCGACGTTGGTCAGGTGCGCGAGCATTTCGGTGTGGCCAGGGTATTTGTGGCCGCCGGCGTGCAGCGCTTCCTTGTTCAGCGGCGCGGTGCAGATCGCGTCAATCTGATTGGCCTGCGCCAGCTCCACGGCACGGGCGATGTATTGATAAGCGGCGTCACCGGCGATGGGCGAGAGTTCGCCGAATGGCAGGTCGTCGGGGATCAGGTCGAGGTCGATGCAGTCGATCACGCCGGTCTCGTAGCGTGCCTCGGAAGCGTCCTTGATGCGGCGAATTTTGGCGCTGCCGCCGACAATCACATTGGCTTGTTCGAGACGGCGCGCATCACCAATCACCAGCGGCCGGCACTGTTGATAGACGATGTCGTGAGTCAGGCTCTTGACCACGATTTCCGGACCGACACCCGAGGCGTCGCCCATGGTGATGCCGATGATAGGGAGGTAGTTGCTCATAGTGTTCATTCGAGTCCTTGGATTCGTGTGCGTTGGGGCGAGGAGCGATCGGCGCTGTCGCTCAGGTGTTGCCATGCCGCATACAAAGCGTGATCGGTGCCGAACGCGCCGGCCTTGGTCACGATGCCGGGACGATGGCCTTGCCGGGAAACAGTCGGGCGGGCGAAGGCAACGCCGGCCTCGATTTCGGTGATGAGTTGCAGGCTGTCGATGCCGACGGTGGTCAATATGGCCCGCGCCGTTTCGCCGCCGGTGGCGATCAGGCCGCCGACCTTGGCGAAGTGCGGTTCGACCAGCACGGCCAACATGCTTGAAAGTTGTGCGCCCTCTTGCGGATCGAACGCATCATCGCGACCGATGCACAGCAGCAGGTCGCTCCAGCCATCGAGTTGCTCGCCAATGCGCGCCTGCCAGGTTGCCCAATCTTCATGGGCGACGCCCTGGCGAAGGACCTCAGGCGGGACGACCAGTTCGCTGACACCGCCGCGCTCCTTGAGCAGCGCGCATTGCCGCTCGCAGACGCCGGAAAGGCTGCCGACGAGGATCAGAATCGGCGCCTGGTTTTTTTCCTGCGCAGTCGGTTCGATGGCCGTGAACCGCGTTTCGGCGAAATCCGGAAGACTGGCGATTTCCCGCGCCAGGCCTCCCGAACCGATCCAGAACAGCGGCTGATCCATCGACGCGGTCAGGCGAGCGAGGGTCAGCAGATCGTCTTCGATTTGTGCATCGACAATCAGCGCTTGCGTGCCGCTGCGGGCGACTTCGGCGATGTGCTGCGCGAGCGCATTTTCGTTGCCGCGCAAGGTCTCGAGATCCAGCTTCGCGGTGCTCAGGCCAGCGGCGATGAGCATCGCTTCTACATCAGCTGGGCGATCAGCGTTTTCGAGCTTCCAGGTGTCGGTGGTTTCCAGCGGTTGACCGTTCACGAAGACCCGACCGCCGCGCAGCGTGCGCCCCGTAGCAGGGAATGCCGGGGCAACGATCGCCAGGCCGGCCAAGGGTTGCAGGGCAGCGACTTCCGCCGCCCAGTTACCGCGCAGGGTCGAATCGATTTTCTTGTACAACCGCTGCCCAGGCTGATGCAGCGCCTTGAACGCGGCGACGGTGCGCTTGGCAGCCTGCGCCGCAGAGAGACGGCGAGTGTCCGTATCAGCAGCGATCACCTGAGCATCAGCCGAGTCGTTCAGCGGATCGAGCGTGACCACCGTTTGCAGCCCCACACTCGCAAAGCCGATGGCGCAATCCGCCGCGCCGGACAGATCATCGGCAATGATCAGAATCCTCATCGCAACGCCTCCTGCTTTTGAGGTTCGATCTCCTGCTCAGAGATGACGACAGGGTTGCGCTTTTGTACGCGCTTGGCGACGGCGGCAGTGAGTATCGGCGCAAGAATCGCGGTGACCACCACGCAGGCGGCTACCAATATGGTCGCGCTCTTGGCCGCTTCGGCGTAAACCGGATTGGCCGCCGCGATCAGCGCAGGAACGGCTGCGGCGTTCCCGGCGGTGGTAGCCGCAGCGACACCGGCGACGCCCGTGCCACCGGTCAAACGATCAGCGAAGAACAGCGGAATGCCAGTCAACACGACCACCGCAACACCCATGCCGAGCCCCAGCAAACCGGCCTGCCAGACGTTGTGCAGATCCAGACTTGCGCCCAGCGCCAAAGCGAAAAACGGGATCATCACCGGAACGGCCTTGGCCAGGAAGTCGCGCATGTCGCGGTCGAGATTGCCCAGCAACATGCCCAGCGCCAGCGGCAGGATGCTGCCCACCAGCGTCGGCCACGGGAACGCCGACAGGCCGGCGATGCCGAGGGTGACCATGGTCAGGAACGGGCCTGACTCCAGGGACATGACCGAGTAGGCACCAACGTCTTCGGAGCGACCGTACTGCCCCATCAGCGCCATGTACAAACCGCCGTTGGTGTCGTTCATCGCGGCGACCACCGCCAGCGTCGAGATGCCGGCGAACAGGCCTGACGAAATCGGCTGCTCACCCAGGAAGTGTCCGAGCACGATACCGATGAGCACGGCGATGCCGACTTTGGTAATCAGCAGCGTGCCGCCCTTCTTGAGCAGGTAAGGCGTGGCCTTGATGTTGATGCTCGCGCCCATGCACACATAGAACACCGCGAGGATAGGCAACGCCCCGGTGAACAGTGCGTTGGTGAAGGAGCCGAAAAACTTGGGCGTATCAGGCATGAAGGTGGCGACCAGCGAACCGATCAGCAGGGGCACGATCATCATGCCGCCCGGAATGCGTTCTATGGTGCGCTTGATAGGAAATTGGGCCACGAGGGTCTCCTTTTATAATTGTGGGGTAAGACGTGCTTCACCTCGAAACTGATTGAACCGATCACAAGAGTGATTGATTCAGTCAAAATTATCTTATGCCACCCTTACAGATTGCGCAAATCAATCATTACGGATGCTCGTTTTGATCATTTTGCGTCGGTAGTCGTTGAGCACCTGACGCACTTGCCGCGACCTAGAGCCTCGCGTCGCCCACAAAAAAGCCCCGAACCAGTCAGGGCTATCTTTAAAAACCTACTTGAAGAGTTCGGAATGGCTTCCGAGATCAACAAATGTGATCAGATCGGAACGCGTGTCCTCATAAATCATCAAGAAATCACCGCCTATATGGCACTCTCGAAAACCCGTCCAATCACCCGATAGTGCGATCTGTCAGCCGCTATCATTTGAATGGAGTAACTCTGTGCGGATCGAACATTTGTAGGAGCGAGCTTGCTCGCGATGGTCGTGAACGATATCGCTTGATTGCCGGGTAAACGCAGCGCTCTCAGGTCCATCGCGAGCAAGCTCGCTCCTACAATGGCTCGCATTCGACTGACCGGAATTACAAGCCGTAAGGAAATTCGCGCCCACAAAAAAGCCCCGAACCAGTCGGGGCTTCTTCGTTCTCAGCCTCTAATCAGGCCTCGATACGGCAACCGATCATCAGAAAATGTTGATCGGGTAGTCGACGAACACACGGACTTCGTTGCCGCTGACGTTGTACTCACTCGACTTCTGCGAAACACGCAGGATCGAGCTGCGCAGTTTCACGCTCAGGTCTTTGGCCGGGCCGCTTTGCACGACGTATTTGAACTGGTTGAAGATTTCGCGCTCGGTACCGCCTTCGCTGGTGGAAGTGGTGATGTTGTCGCCGCGCACGTAAGCCACGTTGTAGCTCAGGCCCGGAACGCCGAAGGTGCTGAAGTCCAGACCGTAGCCGACCTGCCAGCTGCGTTCGTCTTCAGCGTTGAAGTCGGACCAGTAGGAGTTCGCCAGGTAGATGGTGTTGCCACCGTCACCGACGCGACCTTGATCCTTCTGATAGCCGCCGTAGGCGTAGCCCAGGTTGCTGTCGCCGGTGCTGCGCTGGTGAGCGACGGTGAACGAGTGCGGGCCGGTGGCGAAGGTGGCTGCCAGGCTCCAGATCTTGTTGTCGTCGCCGGTGGCACCGCTTTCGCGGACGTAGGAATCGTCCAGCTTGGTGCGGTAGCCGTTGAAGTCGAGGGTCAGGGACTGATCCTTGTCGATCGGGAACACGTAGTTGGCGTTCACGTATTGCTTCTTCAACACGTCTTCAACGTCGGACGCGTACACCGCCGCCTTGAACTGCTCGGTGAACTGGTAGCTACCGCCCAATACGTTGATCGACTTCAGGCCACCGCTGTCACGACCTTCCGCGCTTTTGCGCGATTCGGCGGTGAAACGACCGGCGTTCAGTTCCAGGCCTTTGATCTCCTTGGAGGTGATCAGCGTGCCGGTGTAGCTTTCCGGCAGCAGGCGTGCGTTATCGTAGTTCAGCACCGGCAGGGCCGGCATCTGGTCGCCGTAAGTCAGCGTGGTGCTGGAGAGACGGAATTTGACCGCTGCGCCGCCCTTCGACAGGTCGTCAGCCGCGTTGCCGCTGTCGCCCTTCTTGAAGAAGTCGATGCCTTGCGCGCCGGTGCGACCCTTGCCGCCATCCAGACGCAGTGCGTACAGACCGAACGCATCCACACCCACACCGACGGTGCCTTGGGTGAAACCGGACGAGAACGTGCCGATGGCCGCTTGGCCCCACTCGGCTTTGTCCTCACGACTGTCTTTGTAGTCACGATTGATGTAGGCATTGCGCAGCAGCACTTTGAGGCTGCTGTCTTCAACAAAACCCTTGGATTCGGCCTGGTCGTTAGCCATGGCCTGTGTCGCACTCAACATCCCCAGAGCGATCAGGCTGATTCGCTTATTCAACATTTTGTTCTTTTCCTTATTTCGGGTTGATACGCGCTGTGTCGAACGGCTGAAACGGCGCTATCGCACTCTTTTTTCACCCGAAAACAAAAAGGCCCGCCCACGATAAATCGCGGAGCGGGCCTTTTTATTTTTTTGAGTCATGGCGGTTAGCCACAGGCGTTGGGGCGAATCCTATCCGCGCCCTTAACCATGTGTCAATTTCATGAATCGTCTGTGAATAGGTGAAAATCGTCTAAGAAATTACTTGTCCACGATTGCCCGTTGCACGGTGTGGCTGTCGACGAATTGTTCGAAATGGGTAACTTTGCCATTGGCGATGGTCCACAAATGGGCCACGCGAGCATTCATCGGCCGGCCGGTGGCTTTGTAGACTCCGCTGTAATTTCCGTAGGCAAACACCTTGTCTCCCTGTGCGACGTAGTCCTCGATCTTCAGCTGAAAACCTTCCCATTCGGTAGCCAGACGCTTGAAGACGTTCTCGACGATGGCGTCAAAGCCAATATAGGTACCCGCGTAGGGAAAGCCTGCGGCTTCGGTCCAGCGTGCGTCATCGGCCAGGGCTGCGGCGGTGTTGCGCGCATTTTCCTGGGAGTTGGCGCCTTCGTATGTGCTTTTGATCAGGCTCAGGTTATCCATGAGAGGCTCCGGGTGAATTCAGTGGGCACAGCCGTTGAGGCCACAGGCTTGAAACTCGGATGTCGCGGCGTCTGCGGGAAGCGATTGACTCAACCACGCCGCGAAGGCTTGCGGCTTGCCGAGCCATGGGCTGATGTCGATCAACGTGAACTGGCCATCCTGCTCCAGGGCGAAGGTCGGGAAACCATGGCCGCCGACGCTGGCCAACAAGGCGCGACTGGCTTTGATGTGGCGATCGGTATCGGCGTTTTCAAACGCTGACAGGAAGGCTTCGGCTTCCAGGCCGATGTCGTTAGCGAGTTCGATCAACACGGTTTCATCGGCGATACGCCGCCCTTCCACGTAATGCGCGCTCTGCAAACGGCCCAACAACTCCAGTCCACGGCCAGCGACCTGCTGCGCCGCGAGTACGGCGGCAATCGGCGGAGCGGAGTCGAACACCGCCGTTTCATCGCGCAGCAACCCTTCGAAATACGCTTCGCCGAATGGCTGACCGGTGTACTCGGCGATGCGCCGGTCGTGGGGCATCACGTAGTCACGCAAACGTGGCGAGACCATCTGGCGGTTGGCGCCAGTCATCATGCCGCCGCCATGGGCAATCACCGGCAGAACGGCCTGAGCGGCTTGCACCAGTGGTTTTGCGCCGTAGCACCAGCCGCACAACGGGTCGTAAATGTAGTGAAGGATCATGGGAAGGCTCCGGCGAAAAGTCAGGAAAAATCGATGCCGGCAGGTTAGCCCTGCGACAGTTTCTGAAAAACGCCGGAATGGCTTTCAGTCTGTTTCATGAATCGGTCGAATGCTGCAAATCCTTCCTGTAACAACTACGACACAAATTGAAACAATCAAACAAAGGAACTTCTCAGGAATAATTCACGAAAGTAAATAGCAAGCATTACCATTCGCACCCTTCACGATACTACCCAAAATCCTACGGATGCGTCCTTAATGCCTGCCCCATTTCGTCTTACGCCCTTCAGTCTTGGGCTCTCTGCCTTGCTATCTGCCGGTTTTTCCTACGCCGCGCCTACAACCCTGCCGGCAACTTCGATCAGCGCCGAAGCAGAGGCCGACGATCCACGTGTGAAAGAAACCAGCACAGCGACCCGCACGGCCACGCCGGTACGCTACGTGCCACAAGCCATCGACTCGATAAAAACCTCGAACGTCGTCGATTACGGGACCAACGATCTGGGCACGGCGCTGAGCGGAATGCCCAACGTCAGCAGCGGCGCCGACACCCGTTTCGACAGCTTGCGCATTCGCGGTTTCGACGCCAGCAACGACTTTTACCTGGACGGTATTCGGGACGACAGCCAGTACGTGCGCGACCTGCACAACATCGAGCGCATCGAAGTCCTCAAGGGGCCGGCGGCGGTGTTGTACGGCCGTGGCAGTCAGGGCGGGATCGTCAACCGGGTCAGCAAGTTGCCGGAGTTCGGCCGCCGTTCGACCATCGAAGCCCAGGGCGGCAGCAACGATCTGCGCAGCCTTTACGCGGACCTGAGCACTGACCCCAGCGAGAACATCAGCCTGCGTCTGAACATGGGCAACATGGATCAGAACAGTTTCCGCGATGGCGTCAGCGGCAATCGCCAGTTGTTCGCGCCGTCGATGAGCTGGCAACTGACACCCGACCTCAACTGGTTGGTGCAGTACGAATACAGCCGCTACAACCGTACGCCGGATCGCGGAATTCCCGGTGTCAACGGACGCCCGGCAGATGTCGGACGGGATACGACCTACGGCAGCGATAACGATTTCATCGATGACAAGTCGCAATCCCTGCGCTCGAAACTCAGCTATGACATCAACGAGAACTGGCAGCTGCGTCAGACCTTGGGTGTGTTCAAGCTCAACAGCGATTTCGACAACACCTACCTGGTCGGCTACACCCCGGCGACCAACTCGGTCACGCGCCAGCACTGGCAGCAGGACCTGAATACGCGCAACGTGTTTAACAACGTTGAGCTGGAGGGTGGTTTCGATACCTTTGGCCTTGAGCATCGATTGCTGACCGGCATCGAGATCGGCAGCCAGCGCCGCGACCCGATCCTGTACACCGCCGCCACGACCGGCCCCGGCAGTCGGCCCGTTCCGGCGCTGAACCTGAACAGCCCTAATCGCAATTTGCGTCACACCGGACGCATGCAGGTGTCCAGCGACAACCACACTGAAGTCGAAAGCCGTGCGGTGTACGTGCAGGACCAACTGCGCCTGAACGATGAATGGCAACTGTTGGGCGGTCTGCGCTATGACACCTTCGACATCGAATCGACCAACAACCTGCGGGGCATTTCCGAGGACCGCGACAGCCACAGCACCAGCCCACGTGTAGGACTGGTCTGGACGCCGCTGCAGAATCATTCCTTCTATGCGTCATGGACCAAGACCTTTTCCCCGGTGGGCGGTGGCTTGATCGGCATCACGCCTGGCGCTGCCGGCAACACCAACGACCTGAGCCCCGAGCTGACCAAGCAGAAGGAAATCGGCGTGAAGAGCGACTGGCTCGACGATCGCCTGAGCACCACGCTGGCGGTCTACGAACTGGAACTCTACAACCGTCGCACCAGCGATCCGCTCAACCCGACCATTACCTTGCTTTCCGGTAAGCAACGTTCCCGCGGGATCGAGCTGACCGGCACCGGCAAGATTGTCGGCAACTGGTACGTGCGCGGTGGCGTGGGCGTGCAGGACGCGACGGTCGAGAAGGACAACAACGGCTTTGAAGGCAAGCGCATCAGCAACGTGGCCAAGCACAACGGCAGCCTGTTCCTGACCTGGAAACCGGAAATGGGCTGGTACGCCGAAACCGGTTTGACCCTGGTGGGCCAGCGCTACGCCGACAACCTCAACACCACCGTGCTACCGGGTTATGGCCGCTGGGATGCGTTGGCCGGGTTCCGTCAGAAGGATTGGGATTTGCGCGCGGCGCTGAACAACATCAGCGATAAAACCTATTACTCGTCGGCCACCAGCGCGGCGCAGATTCAACCGGGTGAACCACGCAGCGTGGTGGTGACCGGGACTTACAGCTTCTAAACACCAAAGATCCAGACTTCACACTACCTCCCTGTAGGAGCTGGCTTGCCAGCGATGAGGCCATAACATTCAACATTAATGCTGGATGAAAAACCGCCATCGCTGGCAAGCCAGCTCCTACAGGGATTTGTGTAAATACCGGAAAAACCTGCAGGCATAAAAAAGCGCCGCCCTCCCGGCAGCGCTTTTATCAATCCGTTGTTTTTCTTCTTATCCTTCCATCACATCCCACAACGCTTCCAGTTCCGCTTCGCTGAATAAACCAGCGGGGTAACGCTCGATCATCATCCGGCGCGGATCAGGTTCCCTGATCTGACGCGTTCCATTGGACTTCAACCAGTGCGCCAGAATCTGGAGCGAATCGCTGTTCTTTACTGCCAGGGGATGCAATGCCCGCTCGCCCACCACATTCATTTCGGCGTTCATTTCCGCGCTCTCTCCTGGTTTGTGAGCGGCTAACTTATCCAAGGTTTATGACAGAACATCGAAGTCCTCCCCCTCCCTGTCTACACCAGGAGAGATACAAGAGCTGTGCCAATGTGTCTGGATGGTCGACAAGCGGATACAAAAAAAGCCCGTAGTCCTGACGGGCTGCGGGCTTTCTGCGAGGCGTACGGGGAAAACGTTTGCCTGAGCGATTTAGCAATCAACTCAAGCTGTTACAACCCCACTCACTCCTTGTGTGGCGCGGGCTGTTGTTGGGTAAGGCAGTGGATGTTACCGCCTCCCAGTAACAGTTCGCGGCCCGGCACCATAACCACTTCGTGTTGCGGGAACAGGCTCTGCAAAATCTCTTTGGCCGGACCATCCAGTGGGTCGTCGAAACTTGGCGCGATGATGCCGCCGTTGACGATGAGAAAGTTCACGTAGGAACCGGCCAGACGAACGGTCGGATTGCGTTCCTGGGTGCCGTCCACCGGGTCGACACCAGCGCACTCTTCTTCGGTCGCATACAGCGGCCCGGGAATCGGCATCTTGTGCACCGTGAATGGGCGACCCTTGGCGTCGGTGCTGCTTTCCAGCACTTTCATCGCCGCCTGGCAGCGCGGGTAATTCGGGTCTTGCGGATCGTCGGTCCAGGCCAGCAATACTTCGCCCGGTCGCACGTAGCAGCAGAAGTTATCCACATGGCCGTCGGTTTCGTCGTTGAACAAACCGTCCGGTAGCCAGATGATTTTATCCACAGCCAGATTCGCGCTGAGCATCGCTTCAATTTCCGCACGGTTCATGTGCGGGTTGCGATTGCGGTTGAGCAGGCATTCTTCAGTGGTGATCAGCGTGCCTTCGCCATCCACATGAATCGAACCGCCCTCGAGCACAAAACCCTCGGTGCGATAACGCGGGCTGCGTTCGATCTCGAGGATCTTGCCGCCGACCTGCGAGTCGCGGTTCCAAGGCGAATACAACCCACCGTCAAAGCCGCCCCAGGAGTTGAAATCCCAGTTCACGCCGCGGACTTCACCGCTGTTATTGATGACGAATGTCGGGCCGGTGTCGCGGACCCAGGCGTCGTCGCTGGACATCTCGACCACACGAATATTCGGCACGTCGAGACGCGCCCGGGCGTTTTCGTATTGGCCGGCGGACACCGCCACGGTCACCGGTTCGAAACGCGCAATGGCCTTGGCCACCGCCACGTGTGCGGCTTGCGCCGGTTTGCCGCCAAGGCGCCAGTTGTCTGGACGCTCGGGCCAGATCATCCAGGTTTGGGTTTGCGCCGCCCACTCGGCGGGCATGTAGAAGCCGTCGGCGCGCGGGGTGCTGTTTAAAGTGGTCATGCGGTCAGGACTCCAGGGAACCGTCGAGGGTTTTGAGCGCATTGTATAGGTTCGGGCGGCGATCACGGAACGAGCCCCACGCGCTGCGAATGTGCTCCAGTTCGTCGAGGTCGAAGCGATGAACCAATACGCCTTCTTCGGTTTTATCGAGTTCCTGAACCTTCTCGCCGAACTGGTTGGCGATGAACGACGAGCCGTAGAAGGTAATGTCGTACCCGTCCTGCTCCTCATTGCCGATGCGATTACTGGCGATCAGCGGCATCAGGTTGGCACCGGCATGGCCCTGTTGCACACGCTGCCAATGGTCACGGGACGAAATGGTCTTGTCGTGCGGCTCGCTGCCGATGGCGGTCGGGTAGAACAGAATTTCCGCACCCAGCAACGCCATGCTGCGTGCGCACTCCGGGAACCACTGATCCCAGCAGATGCCCACGCCGATTTTCGCGTAGCGGGTGTTCCAGACTTTGAAGCCGGTATCGCCCGGGTTGAAGTAATACTTTTCGTGATAGCCAGGGCCGTCCGGGATGTGGCTTTTACGATAATTCCCGAGGTTGGAGCCGTCGGCATCGATGATCGCGATGCTGTTGAAACGCGCGCGGCCGGCCAGTTCGTAGAAGCTGATCGGCAGCACCACTTGCAGTTCTTTGGCGATTTTCTGGAAATGCTTGATGGCGACGTTGTCTTCAACCGTCGTGGCCAGTTGCAGGTAATCCGGGTTCGGCTTCTGGCAGAAGTACGGTGCCTCGAACAGTTCCTGGATCAGGATGATCTGCGCGCCTTTGGCTGCAGCCTCACGGACCAGCCTTTCAGCGGTTTCGAGGTTGGCTTCAAGGTCCCAGGAACAGGCCATCTGGGTGGCGGCGACGGTAACGATACGGCTCATGAATCATCTCCGGGCAAGTGCTGTGGGTCGAGTTTGGCATCGACCGATGACAGAAAGGGAAGCGCCGGGCGTGATGAGACACGCCGCGGCAATGGCGACTTTATAGCCGATAAAAATCGGCTTTAAAAGCGATTAATCTTCCATTTGTCGAAAACAACAGCACTTAAACCAGATAACAATCGAACTTAATCACCCCCGCCTCCTGTAGGAGCTGGCTTGCCAGCGATGGCGTCTTATCATTCAACATTTACGTCGACTGACCTGCCGCTATCGCCGGCAAGCCGGCTCCTACAGGTTTTCGTCAAGCACCTTCGCCAGCATGTCGACAAAGAAATCCACACTCTGGCGCGACGTAACCATCGGCGGTTTGATCTTGAGGACGTTCAGGTAATCACCGGTCGGCTGCATGAAAATCCCCAGCTCCCGCAACCGGTCACACAACGCCGTCGTCTCCTCGGTCGCCGGTTCCAGGGTCTCGCGGTTGCGGATCAACTCGACGCCCAGATAAAAACCGGAACCGTGCACCGCGCCCACCAGCGGATGACTGTCGATCAGCGCCTCAAGACGCTCCTTGAAGTACCCGCCCACGACCTGGGCGTTTTCCCAGAGTTTTTCCTCTTCCATCACATCCAGAACGGCCATGCCGATCTGGCAACTGACCGGGCTACCCCCCGCCGACGAGAAGAAGTAGCCCTCGGCCTCCAGCGCTTCGGCGATTTCCCGACGGGTGATCACCGCGCCCAGCGGTTGGCCGTTACCCATGCCTTTGGCCATGGTGATGATGTCCGGCACCACGCCCTGTTCTTCGAAGCCCCAGAAGAAATGGCCCATGCGGCCGTAACCCACCTGCACTTCGTCGGCGATGCACACGCCGCCCTGCGCACGGACCATTGCATAGACCTGTTTCAGGTAACCCGGCGGCAGCGAAATACCACCGGCATTGCCATACACCGGTTCGCAGATGAAACCGGCCAGCGGGCGTTGCTGCTCAGCGATTTTCGCCAGGTTGTGTTCGACGCTGCGCACATAATCCGGCGCACTGTCCGGGCCACGGAATTCGCCGCGATAGGTGTTCGGTGCGGTCACCGGGTGCACCCAGTCGGGACGGCTGCTCAAGGCCTTGGGGTTGTCGGCGATCGAGGTCGAGACCGCGTCCGCACCCACGGTCCAGCCGTGATACGCCTCCAGCACGCTGATGATGTCGCGACCGCCGCTGTAGGCCCACGCCAGACGGATCGCCAGGTCGTTGGCCTCGCTGCCGCTGTTGACCAGGAACACCCGGTCCATGCCCTCCGGCGACAGTTTCAGCAAGCGCTCGGAAAACTCGGCAACCGCTGCGTAGTTGAACCGCGAGTTGGTGTTGAGCAGCGACCATTGACGACTGGCGACCGCGGCCATGCGCGGATGACCGTGGCCAAGCACCGCGACGTTGTTGAGCATGTCGAGGTAGGAGCGGCCCTGCATGTCGATCAAGTGATTGCGCCAGCCGCGCTCGATGCGCGGCGGGTCGACGTAATAGTGCTTCTGCGTTCGGGCGAAACTGGCGTCGCGGCGCGCCAGCAAGGTCTGTGAATCAAGCTCTGCCTCGGCATCGCACGCCAGCCCCAGCAACGCCGCCGGTGACGGGCACAACGCTTGCCAGGCCGCCGCGCGCGAAGGTGTGCAAAACAACGGCGCATCGAGCGCCGTGCCTCGGCATAACTGCACCCGCAACGAGCCGCTGACCGAACCCAACACCTGGCCTTTGACCAGTGCTGCACCGGTGTGCAGCGACGGTGTCACGCCCCACAACCGCACGCTCAACTGCGGGCCGTCCAGTTGCAGCACACCCGGCGCCGGTTGATGAACAACCCCGGCAAACGGTGATTCGACCGCAGTGCCATGAGGCACCCGCAACTCGACATGCAACGGGCAGGTGTCTGGCTCCGACGCACTGTCCGGACGGGTGCGGGACAAACGGTATTGTCCGTAACGGCTCGCTGCCAAGCCGTGGGCCGCAGCCGCTTCGCTCAACAGACGCTGATCGATCCCCTCCTGCTCCCAGTTACCGGCCTCGAAATGCGGGCTCAATACGCCCAGATCGATCAAGGCAAATTCACGCCCGACCAGGCTCGGCAGCAGCGGTGCGAAGCCTTCGCTGCCGATGTCCGGCAGGCTGTGACCCACCGAGGTGAGGATCGCCGCTTCCATCAACGCCAACGGCACCGACGTGGCCACGCGGAAAATTTCCCACTCATGGGTCAGGTTGTCGCGACTGTAGGCATTACCCGGGTCGATGCTGACCTGCTGCTCGCCGCTGAGCACCAGCACCGCCGCCCGCGCGACGATCAATGGCCACAGCGCCAGCAGCTCTTCGTGTTGCAGCGGATTGACCGCGTGATAGGCCTGAATCGCCGGCAAAATGTAGAACGGATCGCCACCGGCATGGTGCAGCAGCGCCGCACAGGTCACCGACAAGTCGGTAATGCGCCACGTGCGGACCAGATCGCCGAAATCGATCACGCCCTGCAATTGCCACTGGCGTTGCGCATCGCGCTGCCAGACCGCGTTGTCATCGGTGATGTCCATGTGAATGGCCTGTACCGGCAACTTGTCCACCAGCGGCTGCAAATGCCGCTCGGCCTGTTCGGCCACTTCGGCGATCAACGCGCGCTGTCGGTCATCTGCAATCACCGGCAGCAAATGCGCGATCAACGCATTCGCGTGGCGGGCGTCCCACTGAAGGGTGCGCTCAAGGCCCGCATGATCGAAAGCGGCCAGCGCCAGGTCCATTTCGCCGCAGAGCCGGCCGAAACCGGCCACCACGGATCCGGGCAGATGATCGAGATGCGTAAGCGACTGGCCCTCGATGTATTCGAGCAGGCGTACGTGCACCGCTTGCCCGCCGATATCCAGTGACAGCAAATCGGCGCCGCTTTGCGCGGCAATCACTCGCGGCACCGGCACACTGGAGTGCTCGGCCAGATGCTTGAGCCCGGCATGCTGGGCTTGCAGCTCCAGCACCGAATAGTCGCCCCGGCAGATTTTCAGGACGAAACGCCCATGCTGACTGTCAACGCGGAAGTTGAGGTCCTGCTGGCTGCCGAGCGCCTGCAGCTTTGCGCTCAGCCCGTAATGCCCCTCGAGCAGCTCAAGCGCTTGCTCCGCAGACACTTGCGGGCTGGGCAAACTGGCGCGATGAATCAACGTGGCGAGCGGCATACAACAACCCCTGAAATGTTATTAGGCGCTTATATCGCCACTGCATCGGTCGATAATCAACCCCCCTGTTGACGCGGCAAACCTTAAATAGCAGTCACTGCCCTCTTGCACCTCTACTATGCTGCCGACAAGCTATGATCACTCGCTACATCGTCTTTCGAAAAAAGGCTGGTCAACATGCGCATACTTATCACCGGCGGTGCCGGTTTCATTGGCTCTGCCCTGATTCGCCACCTGATTCGGTCCACCGAGCACGAAGTGCTCAACCTCGACAAACTGACCTACGCCGGCAATCTCGAATCGCTGACCAGCATCGCCACCGACACGCGCTACGAGTTCGTGCAGGCCGATATCGTCGATCAGGAGGCCGTGAGCGCGGTCCTGGCACGTTTCCAGCCTCATGCGATCATGCACCTGGCGGCGGAATCCCATGTCGACCGCTCAATCGATGGTCCATCGGATTTCATTCAGACCAACATCGTCGGCACCTACAGCCTGCTGGAGGCTGCCCGCGCCTACTGGCACACGCTGGCTACGCCTGAAAAAAACGCCTTCCGCTTCCATCACATCTCCACCGATGAGGTCTATGGCGACCTGCACGGCGTCGACGATCTGTTCACTGAAACGACGCCGTACGCGCCCAGCTCGCCGTACTCCGCCAGCAAGGCGGCCTCCGACCATCTGGTCCGCGCCTGGCAGCGTACCTACGGCCTGCCGGTGCTGCTGACCAACTGTTCGAACAATTACGGGCCGTTCCACTTCCCCGAAAAACTGATCCCGCTGGTAATTCTCAACGCCTTGGCCGGCAAGCCGCTGCCGGTGTATGGCGATGGCTTGCAAGTGCGCGACTGGCTGTTCGTCGAAGATCACGCCCGGGCGTTGCTCAAAGTGGTCACCGAAGGCGTCGTTGGCGAGACCTACAACATCGGCGGTCACAACGAGCAGAAGAACATCGACGTGGTGCGCAGCATCTGCGCGCTGCTCGAAGAACTGGCCCCGAACAAACCTGCACACGTCGCGAAATTTACCGACCTGATCACCTTTGTCCATGACCGTCCCGGCCACGATCTGCGTTACGCGATCGACGCGAGCAAGATCGAACGCGAGCTCGGCTGGACGCCCGAAGAAACGTTCGAAACCGGCCTGCGCAAAACCGTTCAGTGGTATCTGGATAATCTGGAGTGGTGCCGTCGCGTTCAGGACGGCAGCTATCAAGGTGAACGCCTGGGCGCCATCGACATCAAGGAGTTACTCGCATGATGAAAGGAATTGTTTTGGCCGGCGGCACGGGCACGCGTCTGCACCCGATCACGCTCGGCGTCTCCAAACAGTTGTTGCCGGTCTATGACAAACCGATGATCTACTACCCGATCTCGGTACTGATGCTGGCCGGCATCAAAGACATTCTGTTGATTTCCACACCACAGGATCTGCCGCAATATCGCAACCTGTTGGGGAACGGCAGTCAGTTCGGCGTGAACTTCAGCTACGCCGAGCAGCCTTCGCCGGATGGCCTGGCACAGGCCTTTCTGATCGGTGAAGAGTTCATTGGCGATGACCCGGTGTGCCTGATCCTCGGCGACAACATTTTCCATGGCCAGCACTTTGGCGACCAGTTGAAGAACGCCTCGAAACGTCCCTCCGGCGCCACTGTGTTCGGCTATTGGGTCAAAGACCCGGAGCGCTTCGGCGTGATTGATTTCGACAGCGAAGGCTGCGCCCTGTCGATCGAAGAAAAACCGGAGAAACCGAAATCCAGCTATGCCGTGACCGGTCTGTATTTCTACGACAACGATGTGATCGAGATTGCCAAAACGATCAAGCCTTCGCCTCGCGGCGAGCTGGAGATCACCGACGTCAACAATGCCTACCTCAAACGCGGCGATCTGCAGGTCGAGCGCTTCGGCCGCGGGTTCGCCTGGCTGGATACCGGCACCCACGACAGCTTGCTCGATGCTTCTCAGTACGTGCAAACCATCGAGCGCCGCCAAGGGCTCAAAGTGGCCTGCCTCGAAGAAATTGCTTACGACAATGGCTGGATCAGCCGTGAGCTTTTACTGGAGCGCGCCCGTTATTTCGGCAAGACCGGTTATGGCCAGTACCTCTACACGCTGGCCGGGGTAGAAAAGTGAAAGTGATTGAAACCGATCTGCCCGAAGTACTGATCCTCGAACCCCAAGTCTTCGGGGATGAGCGTGGCTTTTTCTACGAGAGCTTCAACGCCAGGGCGTTCAGAGAGGCAACAGGACTGGACCGGCAATTCGTGCAGGACAACCATTCCCGCTCGCAGAAAGGCGTGCTGCGCGGCCTGCACTACCAACTGGAAAACATCCAGGGGAAACTGGTGCGAGTGACCGTCGGTGAAGTGCTGGATGTCGCCGTCGATGTACGTCGTGATTCGGCGAATTTCGGCCAGTGGGTGGCGGTGCGCTTGTCCGCAGAAAATCGTCGCCAACTGTGGGTACCGGAAGGCTTCGCCCACGGGTTTGTGGTGCTCAGCGACGTCGCCGAGTTTCTCTACAAGACCACGGACTATTACAACCCGTCCGCTGAGCGTTGCATCCGCTGGGACGATCCGACGCTGGCCATCGATTGGCAACTGGACGAAGCACCCCAGCTTTCGGCCAAAGACAAACTGGGAAAAACCTTGCAAGAGATCGATCTGTTTCCATGAGAATTCTTATCAGCGGTCAACATGGACAGGTTTCAAGTGAAGTGCAGAAGCGCCTGGGTGTTCTCGGCGAGTTGGTCGTTCCAGGTCGCGATCAGCTCGATCTGAGTCAACCGGAGCAAATTCGTCAGCAGGTCAGGCACGTTCGTCCCGATCTGATCATCAACGCGGCGGCTTTTACAGCGGTCGACAAGGCTGAAAGCGAGCCGGGACCCGCCTTCGCCGTCAACGCGCAGGCGCCGGGCATACTGGCCGAAGAAGCACTGGCGCTGGGCATCCCGTTGATTCATTACTCCACCGATTACGTGTTCGACGGCAGCAAGGGCGAGCCTTACAACGAGGACGATGCGCCTCACCCTCTGGGCGTTTATGGCCAGAGCAAACTGGCCGGCGAACAAGCCATCACGGCGGTGGGGGGCAAGCATCTGATTCTGCGGACCAGCTGGGTTTACTCGGCCCTCGGCCACAATTTCCTGCTGACTATGCAGCGTCTGCTGCAAGAAAAACCCGAGTTGCGCATCGTTGCCGACCAGATCGGCGCGCCCACTTGGGCCGGCACGATCGCCAACAGCACCCTCGCCCTGATCGAGCGCTGGCAGGCTGGTGAGCAGGGCGCCTGGGGCACTTATCACCTGACTGCTCAGGGTGAAACCTCATGGTTCGGTTTCGCCCAGGCCATCGGCGAAGCGCTGCGCAAACAGGGCAAGCCTTGCGCGCACCTGTTGCCCATCCCTTCCAGCGATTACCCGACGCCTGCCGCCCGACCGTTGAACTCGCGCCTCGATTGCAGTCGGCTGCTCCGCGAATGGGGCGTCAGTCAGCCAGACTGGCAAACCGCGCTGCGCGAGTGTCTTGCCGGGCAAGCCTAGGCATAATGCGCCTGTACCCTCAGGCGCCTGATGCTCATGACTCCGACCCTCCCCCGCAGACCCCGTTGGCGTAGCCTCGCCCTGCTGGCGCTGTGCCTGGCGCCGTTGCTCTGGCCGCTGGAGCATCTGGCCGAGCGTTATTACCGCAGCGAACTGGCCGGGCAGAATCGGCAGACCCTCGACCTGTACGTCGCCAACCTGCTGGGCACCCTGCATCGCTATGAAGTGCTGCCGCAGATCCTCGGCGACCTGCCGGCCCTGCGCGCCACGCTCGGGGCCCCCGACGACGGTGTGACCCAAGGCAATGCCAACCGCCTGCTGAAAAACATCAGCGCGCAGACCGGTGCCGAAGTCATGTACCTGATGGACACCACCGGCAAGACCCTTGCGGCGTCCAACTGGGACAAACACGACAGCTTCGTCGGCCGGAATTTTTCGTTTCGCCCGTACTTCAGCGAAGCCATGGCCGGGCGTCTCGGGCGGTTTTTCGGGCTGGGCACCACCTCGGCCAAACGCGGTTACTTCTTTGCGGCGGCCGTGCGTGACGGCGAAAAAATCCTCGGCGTGCTGGTGGTCAAGGTCGACCTGGACCACACCGAAAGCCTTTGGGGTAAAACCCCGGAACAACTGCTGGTCACCGACCACAACGGCGTGGTCATCCTCACCTCGCGGCCAGAGTGGCGATTCCGCTCGACCCGGCCACTGGGCGAGGGCGAGCGCGAGGCAATCACTGCGATTCAACCCTATCCGACCCGCGACCCGAAGCCGTTGAATCTCAATCCTGACGCCTGGCTGACCCAGACCCGGCAGATAGACGAAACCGGCTGGAGCGTCAGCATTCTTGCACCGCGCACCTTGATCGATCGCCCGGTGCGCACGGTGGTCGCCATCGGCGGCGCGACGCTGTTGGTGTTGATGCTGCTGCTCGGCCTGATGATGCAACGGCGCCGTCACTACCTTGAACGGATCGCCTTCGAAGCCAAGGCCCGGCGTGAACTGGAAGGCCGGGTCGCTGAACGAACCAGCGACCTCGAAGGCCTGAACCGCCGACTGAAACAGGAAGTGCTGGAGCGCGAACACGCCCAGCAGGAACTGGTACGCGCCCAGGATGACCTGGTGCAGGCCGGCAAGTTGTCGGCGCTCGGGACCATGTCGGCAAGCATCAGCCATGAACTGAATCAACCGCTGGCCGCCATTCGCAGCTACGCGGAAAACGCCGAAGTGCTGCTCGATCATCAGCGTACCGACGATGCGCGCGGCAACCTCAAACTGATCAGCGAACTGACCGGGCGCATGGCTTCGATCATCGCGCACCTGCGCGCCTTTGCCCGGCGTGATCGTCACGCGCCGGAAAGCGTCGCGCTGCAACCGGCGCTCGACGACGCGCTGGCGCTGTTGGCCAAGCGTCGACGGAGCATGGAAGTCGAGCTGATCCGCGATTTGCCCGCCGCCACGCTGTGGGTCGAGGCCGGGGAAACCCGTCTGCGCCAGGTGCTCGGCAATCTGTTGGCCAACGCACTGGACGCGCTGACGGAAAAGGGCCCGCCGCGTAAACTCTGGTTGAGTGCCCAATCCACCGCCGACGGCGTCATTCTGTACATTCGCGACAACGGCCCCGGCTTTTGCATGGAGGCCCTTGGCCGCGCCAGCGAGCCCTTCTACACCACCAAGACCCGCACGCAGGGGCTCGGTCTGGGGCTGGCGATTTGCGAAACCCTGATGCGCGCCTTCGGCGGTGAACTGTCGTTCGCCAACCACAAGGAAGGCGGCGCCCTGATTACCCTGAAACTGCGCGCAGGCGCACCGGGCGTGAGCCTGCAACCGTCCGAGGACCGAAGTGCATGACCATCGACAACCGCATCCAGGTCGTGCTGATCGACGATGATCCCCATCTGCGCCAGGCCCTGAGCCAGACGCTGGATCTGGCCGGCCTGAAAATCCTGCCGCTGGCCGAAGCCAAGGGCCTGGCCGGGCAACTGGAACGCGACTGGCCGGGCGTGGTGGTCAGCGATATCCGCATGCCCGGCATGGACGGTCTCGAACTGCTGACCGAACTGCACGCCCAGGACCCGGAACTGCCGGTGCTGCTGATCACCGGTCACGGCGACGTGCCGCTGGCGGTGCAAGCCATGCGTGCCGGGGCTTATGACTTTCTGGAAAAACCGTTCGCCAGCGACGCCTTGCTCGACAGCGTGCGCCGCGCGTTGGCCCTGCGCCGACTGGTGCTGGACAACCGCAGCTTGCGTCTGGCCCTCAGCGACCGCAATGAACTGAGCACAAGACTGGTCGGGCAATCGGCACCAATGCTGCGTCTGCGCGAGCAGATCGGCGCACTGGCGGCGACCAAGGCCGACGTGCTGATCCTCGGCGAAACCGGCGCCGGCAAAGAAGTCGTGGCGCGAGCGCTGCACGATTTATCGAACCGGCGTAACGGCCCGTTCGTGGCGATCAACGCCGGGGCTCTGGCCGAATCCGTGGTGGAAAGCGAGTTGTTCGGTCACGAGCCGGGCGCGTTTACCGGTGCGCAGAAGCGCCGTATCGGCAAATTCGAATTCGCCAGCGGCGGCACGGTTTTCCTCGATGAAATCGAAAGCATGAGCCTGGACGTGCAGGTGAAACTGCTGCGCTTGCTGCAAGAACGTGTAGTCGAGCGTCTGGGCGGCAATCAGTTGATCCCGCTGGACATCCGCATCATCGCCGCGACCAAGGAAGACCTGCGCCAGGCCGCTGATCAGGGCCGCTTCCGCGCCGACTTGTATTACCGCCTGAACGTCGCCCCGCTGCGCATTCCGCCGCTGCGCGAACGCGGTGAAGATGCGCTGATGCTGTTCCAGCACTTTGCCGATGAAGCCAGTGCTCGCCATGGCTTGCCGCCCCACGAACTGCAACCGGGGCAACGGGCGCTGCTGCTGCGTCACACCTGGCCGGGCAACGTGCGGGAACTGCAAAACGCCGCCGAACGTTTCGCCCTGGGCCTGGAACTGGCGCTGGACAACAACGCGCCGGATGGCACGGCGGGCCCAACGGTTGAAGCGGTCAGCGGCGGCTTGAGCGAGCAGGTGGAAAACTTCGAGAAATCGCTGATTGCCGCCGAACTGGCACGCTCTCACAGCTCGGTGCGCAGCCTCGCCGAAGCCCTCGGCATTCCGCGCAAAACCTTGCACGACAAACTGCGCAAGCACGGCCTCAACTTCGCCGACAGCGGCGCCAACAGCCACACCGACGAACTCGATTGAATCCGTCATCACTTCAAACAAGGGGCCCTGCATGAGCCGCGACAGTCGTCACCTGGAATCAGTCCTCCACCGCGATATCCCCCTGACGCAGGCCATGGGTATCAAAGTGCTCGACTGGCACGACCAGCAACTGCGCCTGCACTTGCCGCTGGAAGCCAACGTCAATCACAAAAGCACCATGTTCGGCGGCAGCCTGTACTGCGGCGCGGTGCTGGCGGGTTGGGGGTGGCTGCATTTGCGTTTGCGTGAAGAAGGGATTGAAGACGGGCACATCGTGATTCACGAAGGGCAAATCAGCTATCCGCTGCCGGTGACCATGGACGCGACCGCGATTTGCCAGGCACCGAGTGCGGCGGTGTGGAAGAAGTTTCTGGCGATGTATCAGCGCTATGGAAGAGCGCGGTTGACGTTGCATTCGCGGATTGTGAATGCCGATAGCGATGAAGACGCCGTGAGGTTTGCCGGGCAGTACGTCCTGCACCGGTAAATCTCAGCGGCTGATCGTTCCCACACTCCGCGTGGGACGATCCATCTTTGTAGGAGCCGGCTTGCCGGCGATCCAGGCAACACGGTGCGCCTGACACACCGCTATCGCCGGCAAGCCGGCTCCTACAAGGTAGCGAGCTTCAGCAGCTTTTCGCGCCAGGCAGCTTTGGCTGGCAGCGCCAGGAAAAATTCATTCAACAGCGATTCCCGCGCCGGATAGCTGAACGGCTTTCCGCTCAACTCCAACACTTCACCGCCCGCCCCTTCCAGCACACCCTGGGCCGCCGCCGTATCCCACTGCGAAGTCGGCGCCAGACGCGGATAACAATCTGCCGCCCCTTCCGCCAACAAACAAAACTTCAGCGAACTGCCGATATTGGCCAGTTGCAGCTCGCCGAGGCTGTCGCTCAGTCCAGCCAGCAAGCGCTCTTGCTCAGGGCTCGAATGCCGACGGCTGGCGACGACCGTGAAGGCCTCGCCTGGGGCCGGCACAGTGCGAACCTGAATCGGCAGCGGCTCGGCGTCCTTATCACCACGCCACGCGCCCAGACCGGCACCCCCGACGTAGAAACGTCCATTGGTGGGCATCGACACCACGCCAAACACCACTCGCCCCTGCTCGATCAACGCGATGTTGACGGTAAATTCTTCGCTGCCGGAGATGAACTCCTTGGTGCCGTCCAGCGGATCGACCAGCCACCAGCGCTGCCAACCGGCGCGCACGCTCTGCGGGATGTTGGCGTCCTCTTCGGACAACACCGGGATGCTCGGGTCCAGCGCGGTCAGCCCGGCCAGAATCAGATGATGAGCGGCCAGGTCGGCAGCGGTGACCGGCGAATCATCGGCCTTGGCGGTCACGGTCGTGCCGGTGCGCCAGAACGGCAGGATCGCGTCGCCAGCCTTCAATGCCAGTTCAATCACCGGCGCCATCAATGGATGCGGGAAATTCATGGCAGGAACACCCCGCGCTGGGTCAACAGGTCACGGGCCAGGTACAACGCCGCCAAGGCACGGCCCTCGGTGAATTTCGGATTCTGGGCCAGGGCCGACAGCTCTCGCAGGTTGATCTTGTCCACGCGCATCGGTTCAGGCTCGTCGCCTTCAAGCCGTTCTTCGTACAACTCCGTGGCCAACACCACCTGAATTTTCTGGCTCATGTAGCCCGGCGACAAGGACAGCTCGGTGAGGTGTTCCAGTTGTCGCGCGCCATACCCGGCTTCTTCCTTGAGCTCACGCTCGGCCGCCGCCAGCACGTCTTCACCCGGCTCGATCAAACCTTTGGGCAGCGACATCTCGTATTCATCGGTGCCGCCGCAATATTCCTCGACCAGCACCGCGTGATCTGCGTCGAGCATCGCCACGATCATCACCGCGCCATACCCGGCGCCTTTGCCGACCAGTCGCTCATAGGTGCGCTCCACGCCATTGGAAAAGCGCAATTTCAGCTCTTCGACGCAGAACAAGCGACTGGTGGCGACAATCTCGCGGGCGAGGATGGTGGGTTTCTGGCGCATGAAAAGCTCCTTGGCGTGAACGCGTTACTATACCCGGCCTATCCTGATTGTTGACCTCGGATATCTCTTTTACCGCTGGAGAAGTTTTTTATGTCCCTGCTGCCCTGGCGAGACATCGACACCGTTCTGCTCGATATGGACGGCACGCTGCTGGACCTGCACTTCGACAACCATTTCTGGCTGGAACACTTGCCCCAGCGTTACGCCGACTTGCACGGTGTGAGCCGGGCCATGGCCGAGATGGAATTGCAGCCGCTGTTTGAACGCCATGCCGGCCAGTTGCAGTGGTATTGCCTGGATTTCTGGAGCGCCGAACTGAAGCTGCCGGTGCGCGAGCTGAAACTGGAAACCGCGCACCTGATTGCGTTGCGCCCGGACGCGGATACGTTCCTTGCGGCGATCAAGCAGGCCGGCAAGCGGGTGGTGATGATCACCAATGCACATCGGGATTCGCTGTCACTGAAACTGGAACGAATTGAACTGGCGCCGTATTTCGAGCGGTTGATCAGCTCGCATGATTACGGCTTTCCCAAAGAGAATCCGCAGTTCTGGCAGGCATTGCAGGCGGATATCGGGTTTGATCCGGCGCGCAGTCTGTTTATCGACGATACGTTGTCGATCTTGCGCAGTGCGCGGGATTTTGGGGTCGCGCATTTGTTGGCGGTGAAGGAGCCGGATAGCCGCAAAGGGCCGAAGGACACGGCGGAGTTTGCGGCGGTGGTTGATTATCGGGAGTTGATTGCGGGGCTTTAGACCGAGTCGCGCCTTTCGCGGGCAAGCCTCGCTCCTACAGGTTATGCGTCGTTCGTGAACGAGGCGATAACCTGTAGGAGCGAGGCTTGCCCGCGAAGGCCATAACGCGGTCTTGAGCCTTACTCAGGAATCCGCAACGACTGCCCCGGATAAATCTTGTCTGGATGGGACAACAGCGGCTTGTTGGCCTCGAAAATCTTGTTGTATTTATTAGCATTGCCATACACGCGCAATGAAATCGCGCTGAGGGTGTCGCCCTTCACGACCGTGACAAATTTCGCGGCGACGACCGCAGGTCCGGTCACCGCAATCTGATCATCCACGCTGCCAACACCGGCAATATTGCCCACGGCCAGCAGGATTTTTTCTTTCTCTTCCTGGCTCGCCACCTCACCGGTCACCGTGACTTTGTCGCCCTCTACCGTCGCCTGCACATTCGGATTGCCCAGGCCGACCTTGCTGATGTGTTCCTTCAACTGCTCGCTGGCATTGGCGTTACCCGGCGTCAGCAAGTCGATAAGCTTTTCGCCTGCTTCCTTCACAAAGCTAAAAATACTCATGGTGCACTCTCCTTGGTTTTTGGTTCCAGACGCAAAAGCCTAGACCAAGGTTGCAACACCCGGTTCCTACCCGACCAATGACGCCGCTTGCCCCCAGGCGCTAGAATCCCGGCCTACCCGTGCCCTGGAGCGAAGATGGACATCAAGCAGCTGAAATTCCTCATCGCCCTCGACGAAACCCGGCATTTCGGTCAGGCCGCTGCACGTTGTCACGTCACTCAGCCGACCCTGTCCATGCGCTTGCGCAGCCTTGAAGAAGAACTCGAGTTACCGTTGGTCAACCGTGGTCAGCGCTTCGAAGGCTTCACCGCGCCGGGCGAGCGGGTGCTGGCGTGGGCGCGCACGGTGCTCGCGGCCTACGACGGCTTGCAGGCCGAAGCCGCCGCCTGTCGCGGTAACCTGGTCGGTACGCTGCGTCTGGGCGTGGTGCCGTTGTCGAGTTTCGACCCGCTGCCGCTGCTGCAACGCTTGCACGGCGAACACCCGAACCTGCGCTTCGAACTCTCGGCGCTGAGCTCCGAGCAGATCCTCGAACAACTGGCGAACAATCGCCTGGATCTTGGCGTGTCGTACCTGGAGCGTCTGGACGCCGAACGTTTCGATTCCCTGGCGTTCAGCGAAACCCGCATGGGCCTGCTCTACGATCAGCGCTTCTTCACCTTCGGTGAGGCGCCGCTGAGCTGGGAGTCGCTGATCGAACTGCCGCTGGGCATGCTCACCAGCGGCATGCATTTCCGCCAGTCCATCGACCACAATTTCCACAGCCGCGGCCTTACTCCACAGCCGTTGTTGCAAACCGATGCCGTGCATCAACTGTTACAAGCTGTTCATGGTGGATTGTGTTGCGCCGTGATGCCGCTCGAAGGCGGCCTGGAAAACCTCACAGACCATCTGCGCCTGCAACCGATCGAAAACGCCCAGACCCTCGGTCGGCTGGGGCTGATCATGCGTCGCAGCGCACCGCGCTCGGCGTTGGCGGAGGCCTGTTTCGCGATCTACCAACAATCAATGACAAGCTCTTGATCGACGCCATCTATCGGCAGATCAGTAATAGCGATTAGACGCGACAACTTGTCGCGCATAGGCTTAAAGCTGACTAAACCGTCGGTGATGCCCCCATGAACGCCAAGCGTCCTGTTTGCGCGGCGCCAGCCCTCGAAACGCCCGCGCCCGCCGCCAGCCAAACGTACAGTTACAGCGATTTTCAATACACCGAATCGGCCAGCACCGCGCTCGCCGAGGAAGTTGCGTTGGCGATTGCCTATAACGGTATCAGTCAGGCAGTGATGCTGGTGACGCCGACGGACCTGGAAGACTTCATCGTCGGTTTCAGCCTCGGCAGCGGCATCATCGAAGACGCCTCCGACATTTATGACCTGCAACTGAGCGGTTCGGGGTCGGCGCAGTACGCGCAAGTAACCATCGCCAACCGCGCCTTCTGGAACCTCAAGCAGCAACGTCGGCAACTGGCCGGCACCAGCGGTTGCGGGCTCTGCGGTGTGGAAGCGGTCGAACAGGCTCTGCCAGACCTCAAGGTGTTGCCCGGTGCGCCATTGCCGCCCGCCGAATGGCTCGACGGTTTGCGCCAGCGTATCGGCGCGTTCCAGCCACTCGGCCAGCATTGCGGCGCGGTGCATGCGGCGGTGTTCATGAACGCCAAGGGTGAATTGCTGCTGGGTCGCGAGGACATTGGCCGGCACAACGCGCTCGACAAGCTGATTGGCGGGCTGATCCGACAAAAGATCCCGACCACTGGCGGCCTGGCGATCGTCACCAGTCGTTGCAGCCTCGAATTGATCCAGAAAGTACTGCGCGCAGGCATCCAGACCCTGGTCAGCCTGTCGTCGCCCACGGGCCTTGCCGTGCAATGGGCCCGTCGTCACAACCTGAACCTTATCCATCTGCCACAGAAGAATGCGCCGCGGGTCTACAGCCCGGCTTTGGAGAATCAAGCGTGAGTCAACACCGTCAAGCCGACCAGAAACCCGTCCCCCGCTACAAGCCCTACAAGGGCCCAGCCGGTGGCTGGGGCGCACTGATCAGCGTCGCCCAGGCCTGGTTGACCAGCGACAACGCGCTGAAAAACCTGCGCATCATGCTCAAGACCAACCAGAACGGCGGCTTCGACTGCCCGGGTTGCGCCTGGGGCGATTCGCCGGAAAAGGGCATGGTGATGTTCTGCGAGAACGGCGCCAAAGCGGTGAACTGGGAAGCGACCAAACGGGCCGTCAACCCGGCATTCTTCGCCAAACACAGCGTCACCTCGCTGCTGGAACAAAGCGATTACTGGCTTGAATATCAGGGGCGCCTGACCGAGCCGATGCGCTACAACGCCGAAACCGATCGCTACCAACCGATCAGCTGGGATGATGCCTTCACCCTGATCGCCAAACATCTGCGCGGTTTGTCGAGCCCGGATCAAGCCGAGTTCTACACCTCGGGACGTGCCAGCAACGAAGCGGCTTTCCTCTATCAGTTGTTCGTGCGCGCCTATGGCACCAATAATTTCCCTGACTGTTCGAACATGTGCCACGAGGCCAGCGGTGTCGCGTTGGCGCAGAGCGTTGGCGTCGGTAAAGGCACCGTGACCTTCGACGACTTCGAACACGCCGATGCGATTTTCGTCTGGGGCCAGAACCCCGGCACCAACCACCCACGGATGCTCGAACCGCTGCGTGAAGCCGTGAAACGTGGTGCGCAAGTGGTGTGCATCAACCCGCTCAAAGAACGCGGTCTGGAGCGTTTCCAGCACCCGCAACACCCGATCGAAATGCTCACCAACGGCGACAAACCGACCAACACCGCCTATTTCCGTCCGGCCCTGGGCGGCGACATGGCGGTGCTGCGCGGCATGGCGAAATTCCTGCTGCAATGGGAGCGCGACGCGCAGAAAGCCGGTGAGCCTGCCGTGTTCGACCACGACTTCCTCAATGAACACAGTGTCAACGTGCTGGAGTACCTGGGCACCGTCGACGATACGCCGTGGGAGCAAATCGTCGAGCAGTCCGGCCTGACGCTCGTGGAAATCGAGCAAGCGGCGCGCATGTATGCCAAAGGCAAGAACGTGATCATGTGCTGGGCGATGGGTATCACCCAACATCGCCATTCGGTTGCGACCATCCAGGAAATCGCCAACCTGATGCTGCTGCGCGGCAACATTGGCCGCCCCGGCGCCGGCCTGTGCCCGGTGCGTGGCCACAGTAACGTGCAGGGCGACCGTACGATGGGCATCAACGAGCGTCCGCCGGTGGCGTTCCTCGATTCCCTGGAACGTCGCTTCCAGTTCAAAGTGCCGCGCGAAAACGGCCACAACGTGGTCGAGGCGATTCATGCCATGGCCGAAGGCCGTGCAAAAGTCTTCATCGCTCTGGGCGGTAACTTCGCCCAGGCCACTCCGGACAGCACGCGCACCTTCCAGGCTCTGAGCAACTGCGACCTGACCGTACAGATCAGCACCAAGCTCAACCGCAGCCATTTGGCTCACGGCAAGGAAGCACTGATCCTGCCGTGCCTGGGCCGCACCGACATCGATATCCAGACCGAAGGCCCACAAGCGGTGACCGTGGAAGATTCGTTCAGCATGGTCCACGCCTCCAACGGCCAGTTGCAGGCGCTGTCGAACCAGATGCGCTCCGAGCCTGCGATCATCGCCGGTATCGCCGCCGCGACCCTGGGCAGCAAACCGGTGGACTGGAACTGGCTGGTGGCCGATTACTCGCGCATTCGTGACCTGATTGCCGATACGATTCCGGGCTTCAAGGACTTCAACGAGAAGATCAAGAATCCGGGCGGCTTCTACCTCGGCAACAGTGCCGGTTCCCGTCGCTGGAACACCGCGTCGGGCCGGGCGAATTTCCGTGCGAACGTCCTGCCCAAGGATCTGGTGCACGAGCGCACGCGCTCCACAGGCGTGTTGCCGGACCTGATCATGCAGTCGATGCGTTCCCACGATCAGTACAACACCACCATTTATGGCCTCGACGACCGTTATCGCGGCGTGAAAGGTCAGCGTGATGTGTTGTTTGTGAACGAAGCGGACATTATTCGCCTGGGGTTCAAACCGGGACAGAAGGCCGACATCGTTTCGATCTGGGACGATGGCCGTGAGCGTCGGGTAAAAGGCTTCACGCTGTTGGCGTTTGATATTCCTGCGGGGCAAGCGGCGGCGTACTACCCGGAAGTGAATCCGCTGGTGCCGTTGGAGAGCACTGGGGATGGCAGCCATACGCCGACGTCGAAGTTTGTGGCGATCCGGTTAGAAGCGGCGAGTGAGATCGGGTTGATTTTGGCGAAGTCGGCCTAAAGTTTCGACTGATCTGGCCCCATCGCCGGCAAGCCGGTCTCGCTCCCACACTGGATCTCAGTCGTACACAAGATTTGTATTCACTGAAGATCAACTGTGGGAGCGAGCCTGCTCGCGAATGCGGTGTATCATTCAACGAATTTTCTGGATCAATCACTTTCCAATCGCCCACAAAAAAGGCCGTTTTTTCACAAAAACGGCCATTCCGAAGTAGCTAAAGACCGGCGAAAAACACTTAAGTTCCAGCTAAAAAACAGTAACTTATAGAAATGTGCTGAAGTCGTGTTACTCGTCGGATTTCGATTGTCAGCCTTACGACACAGCCTCAGGATCGCGCCGTCATCCCCTTGAGGTTCCTCAAATGAAGTTCTCCTCGATTCTCTTGTTGTCCCTTGGCCTGGTCAGTGGCTTCGCTTCTGCCGGAGGCACCACCGAAGCAGGTGTGGGCGGCGCATTGGGCGGGGTTTTGGGCTCGGTCGTCGGTCAATCGCTAGGCGGCAACACAGGTTCAACCATTGGCGCAGCCCTGGGCGGCGCGGGTGGTAGCGCAGTCGGCGCAGACAAACGCAGCCGTGGCGAAGCGGCCATTGGTGGTGCGTTGGGCGCAGCAGGCGGTAACGTGGTCGGTCGCAGCATGGGCGGCACCACCGGCAGCCTGATCGGCTCCGCAGCAGGCGGCGGCGCCGGTGGCGCGCTGGGTAACTACATGGGCAACAAAAGCGATGATGATGACGATGATCGTCGTTCCTATCGCGGTCATGGTGATCGTCGCTATTACCGGGATGACCATCCGGGTCGCGGCCATGCTTATGGCCACCGCAAGCACAAACATCGCTATCACGACTGAGGCTTGAATCGCCTCGTTTACCGGTAGATCAAAAAAATCGCAGCCCAAGGGCTGCGATTTTTTTTGCCCCTCAAACCACCAATCGCTCCAGCGCACCGCGCAACCCGGCAGGAATCGCCACGGGCTGATTCGACACCCGATCCACAAACACATGCACGAAACGCCCCGCGGCGCAGGCTTCGTCTTCACCGGCCTTGAACACCGCCAATTCGTATTGCACCGAGCTGTTGCCCAACTTGCCCACGCGCAAACCGATCTCGATCCGGTCGGGGAAAGCGATTGAAGCAAAATAATCGCAAGCCGAGCTCACCACAAACCCCACGACTTCGCCGTCATGAATATCCAGGCCGCCGACTTCGATCAGGTAGGTGTTCACCGCCGTGTCGAAGAAGCTGTAGTAGGTGACGTTGTTGACGTGACCGTAGGCATCGTTGTCGTGCCAGCGCGTGGTGATGGGCTGGAAGTGCGGGTAGTCGGTGCGTTGGGGCATGGGGTTGGACATCAGGGTCGATTCCTGGAGTTGGATTGCGAGTTTAAGGCGAAAACCGCGTTATCGTTCATCCCCGGCAAGCCGGTCTCGCTCCCACAAGGGATCTCGGTCGTCCACAAACTCTGTGTTCACAGATAATAAACTGTGGGAGCGAGCCTGCTCGCGAAGGCGCCATTGCAGGCGCCACATAAATCACCTATCACCAAACCCCTTGCCCACTGCCGCCAACTCCCCAATCAACCGCGCCGGCTGCCAGTGGTCACCCTGTTTGGTTTCCAGCTGCAGTAGCCGCTGATGAATATCCACCAACCCCTGCTGATCCGCCCAGGCCATCGGCCCGCCCTTGTCCGCCGGAAAACCATAACCGTTGAGGTACACCAGATCGATGTCATGCGCTGACGCCGCAATCCCTTCCTGAAGAATCTTCGCCCCCTCGTTGACCAGTGCCAGCAAGCAGCGCTCCAGAATCTCTTCAGGCCCGATCTCGCGACGCTGGAAACCCAATCCTTCGCTGACCTCCAGCACCAGCGCATCCACCTGCACATCGTGCTCAGCCTGGCGACTGCCCGCTTCGTAGTGGTAATAGCCGTTGCCACTCTTCTGCCCGAAACGGCCCAGTTCGCACAGACGGTTATCCACTTGAACCTGCGGTGCATCCTGCCCCTTGCCGGCTAGCTCCCGAGCCCGCCATTCGAGGTCGATACCAACCACGTCGTACATGCGGAACGGCCCCATGGCGAAACCGAACCCCTGCAACGCCGCATCCACCTGATAGGGAAAAGCGCCTTCAAGCAGCATCTTGCGTGCTTCCAGCACGTAGGTTTTGAGCATGCGGTTGCCAATGAAGCCCTCGCAGTTGCCCGACACCACACTGACCTTGCCCATGCGCTTGCCCAGGTCCAGCGCGGCTTCCAGCACCGCCGGTGAAGTCTGTGCGCCACGAACGATTTCCAGCAGTTTCATGATGTGCGCCGGGCTGAAGAAGTGCAGGCCCAGGACTTGTTTCGGGCGGCGGGTGGCGGCGGCAATGGCGTCGATATCCAGCGCCGACGTGTTGCTGGCCAGTATGGCTTCGGGCTTGAGCAGGCCATCCAGCTCGCGGAAGATTCTCTGCTTGAGCTCGAGGTTTTCGTAAACCGCCTCGATCACCAGATCGACCTCGCGGATCGCTGCGTAATCGGCAGCCGCCGTGACCCGTGCAATGCGCGCATCCGCTTCAGCCTGATCAATCCGCCCCTGCCGCACGTTGTGCGCGTAGGTCTCAGCCACGGTGGCCAGTGCCTGCTCAAGCATCTGCGGATTGTTATCGACCCACTGCACCGGCACCCCGGCATTGGCCAGGCACATGACAATGCCACGGCCCATGGTGCCCGCACCGATGACCGCAGCGCGCTGAATGTTGAACGGTGTCTGGCTCATAGTTGTTCTCTTATTGGCGATCCAAAGACAGACCCCACCATAGTCAGCCACCCGGCTTTTTTGAAATTTATTCCTGTGATGGGGGACATTCAGCGGATGGATTCACGTCCGCCAGACACTGACATCCCTGTAGGAGCGAGGCTTGCCCGCGAAGGCGTCCTCAAGGTCATCGCAATGGCTGATGGCCTAATCGCCAGCAAGCCGGCTCCTACAAAGGTACGGGTCAGCCTGAGAGGTGTTGCTCAACCCAAGTCCGTACTTCGCCATACGGATACTCTTCCAGCGCCGCAAACCCCGGAATCGACCGAGCCTTGAGCTTGGTGAACAGCGGCACGCTGATCCCGCACAGAAACCGTGTCACCCGCTCAGCGGGAGGAATGCTGCCGGAGTGCTGCTCGTGCCTGTGGATAAAACCACCACACAGCGCCTCGAAGTTTTTATCCACAAGCGTCGGCAACTCCGGCGGTGCGGGCAGCCGCGCCACGTGCCCGTGACACACCGAACAATGCCCGCACCGCTGCGGCGAGTTTTCGTCACCGAAGTATTCGGCCAGGCGATTACCCAGGCAGTGGTCAGTGGCGAACAGATCGAGCATGGCGTGAATCCGCGCAATCTCGGTGCGCTCATGCCGGGTGAAACAATCATGTAGTTCGGCACTCAGCGCCTGAATGTCGAATGCCGTTTGCAGCAGGCTGTAGACCTCGGTCATCTGCTTGCTTTCCAGCTCGACCCAACCCTTTTCCTGGAAGTAATCCAGCGCCTTGACCACCCGATTGCGCTCGGCTTGATGCTGCTCGTACAGCGCATCGAAATTCACCGTCGCCCAGGTCCGCGCACGGCTGGAGGTCTGGATGATGGCCGCGACGAAATCCTTGCGCTCACCCTCGAAGCGGGCGAGCAAGTCTTCCGGCTCCAGCAAATACTTGAAGCGATATTCAGCGTAATAGGCGTAACGCGGGGCGATGATCCCGCGCAGCTCCAATTGCACCAGCAAGGTCTTGAGCGGCAACTGGCGAATGTTGCTCTGATCGGCCAACGGCCCTAGCAGAAACTCCCAATGCCCCTCGGGCACGGCGGCTTGTAATTCGTCGAGCACATGACGGATGCCTTCCAGCTCCGGCGTGTCGCCGTAGACAAAATTTTCCAGCACGTTGAGGCTGTCGCGGTTGGCCAGTACCAGGCAGTCCGATGGCTGCCCGTCACGCCCGGCGCGACCGATTTCCTGGCTGTAGTTTTCGATGGATTTGGGCAGGTCGAAATGCACCACGTTGCGGATGTCGCTCTTGTCGATGCCCATGCCGAAGGCGATAGTGGCGACGATGCAATTGGACTGGCCACCCATGAATCGTTTCTGAATGGCTTCGCGTTGTTCGTGGGGCAAGCCGGCGTGATAGGCCTCGGCCTGAATACCGTTGCGATCCAAGTGTTCGGCGATGTGTTCAGCGGTTTTCTGCAGCGTGACGTAGACGATGCTCGGCTGGTTGGGACGCTCGCTCATCCATTCGACCAAGCGTCGCCGTTTGTCCTGACCACGCACCGGTTCCACCAACAAGTTGAGGTTCGGCCGGTAGAAACCGGTGGTCACCACATCCTGGGGGGCAATGGCGAATTTCGCCTCCATGTCGGCGATCACTTTCGGGGTCGCGGTGGCGGTCAGCAGCAACGCTTGAGGGATGTTGAACTGGCGCTGGTAATCCGGAAGTTTGAGGTAGTCGGGGCGGAAGTTATGACCCCACTCCGAGATGCAATGCGCCTCGTCCACCACCAGCAGCGAGATGGGCACTTGCTGCAAGAAATTGCGGAAGCGCTCGTTCTTCAGGCGCTCCACGGAAATCATCAGAATCTTCAATTCGCCGGACTTGGCGCGAGCCATCACGTCACCCGCGTCATCGCGGCTTTGAGCCGAATCGATACTGCCTGCCGAAATGCCATGGCGCTGCAAAAACGCCAATTGATCCTGCATCAACGCGAGCAGCGGCGAGACCACCAGCGTCAGGTGCGGCAGCAACACCGCCGACATCTGGTAACACAGGGACTTGCCTGAACCCGTAGGGAAAATCGCCGCCGCCGAGCGCCCGGCCATCACCGCGCTGACCACCGCCTCCTGGCCGGGTCGAAACTGTGGATAACCGAAAACCTGTTCCAGGGTGTTGTGCATAAGCTGTCACTCCGTTGACCGCTGCGAAGCCCAAAGCCTAGCCGGTGATCGCAGCGAGTCGAGAAAAGGTCGGGGGCAAAAACGATACGGGATGATACAGCGGATAGCGCGGGGGGGATGGCGGGGCTTGAGGAAAATGGCGACCGGTAGATCGCCATCGCTGGCAAGCCAGCTCCTACAGTTGATCTACGCACCTGGCCCTTTTGTAGGAGCTGGCTTGCCAGCGATGAGGCCTGCAGCCTCACCAAAAAATCATGGTTGATCCCTTCAGGGCACCAACACCGCCACCCGCAGCTGTTCATTCAACATCTGCTCATGAAACACCTGGCTCTTGCTCGCCCACACCGCATGGGCCGGGCTGATTTCGCCGGTGAACGCCGCCGCCAACTGACGCAAATCAGCGACGCTTCGCACACGCGGGCAGAACGGTTCGCCGTCGCAGTTCTGACTGGCGTTGCGGTAGGTGGTCAGCAACCGATCCCACAACCCATCACGCACTTGTCGCACAGACTTGAGCTTCAATGCCTGCACGCCCAGACGCTGTTTCAGCCCCTGCTCGTCCAGTGATTCGCTGGCCAGCAACGCCTTGCCGAACATCAACACCTCCGCACGGGACGCGGTGTCCATGTTCGCCTGAGTGGTGAGGGCGTCCGGCCAACCGGTGCGGGCCATGTTGGCAAGCATCATCGAACTGCCAGCGTCGGCTGCGCCCGTCAAACGACAAACACCCGCCCACAACAACAAAACCGAGGCCATACGTAGCCACTGCATACCTAATTCCCTTTAAGTGCCTAACCAGGCATTTTCGAAATGCCCTACAGATTCTGGCGCGCACCATACAGAGGTTTACTGCGCCGCGCCTGATAAACACGTAGGAAATTTCACCAGTAGGGGTTTCGGTGAAAAAAACCTCGGGAATCACGTAGGGCCAATGCCCGAAGACCAGTAAATCCCCTACACATTCTGTCGATTGCGGCTGTATTGCCGCAGCACGCCGTCCCCTTCATAGTTTTCGGCGCGGCTGAAACAGTGTGTCGGCCTGCCCGACTTCCCAAAGGACTGCCCCCGATGCAAGACCGCTACCGCCCCCTCAAAAGCAGCTACAGCGACACCCCGGTCCTGGTCATCGACACCGAGGCCGACCCACACGAAATCCTCGACGCCGCCCGCCAACGCATCCACGCCGCCAGCGACCTGCTCGAAACCCTGTACTGCCTGTGCTTCAAACAGGCAGACGCAAGCGACATCCCCAACATCGTCAACGCCCTCTACCTGCTGACCCAGGACGGCAACGAACTCCTCGACATCGCCCGCCAACGCCT
>NZ_JAHBDB010000050.1:0-36941 GCF_019956105.1 Pseudomonas sp. BF-RE-25 | reverse complement strand
GGCGATGGTGGGTCAGCCACGGTGATGTCGACTGACACACCATCGCCAGCAAGCCGGCTCCTACAGAAGTTATGTGTGTGCAGGTTTATCGGGTTTAGCCAGCAACGTGTACACGCACGGCAGCACAAACAGCGTAAACAACGTCCCGATCGACATCCCCGTGGCGATCACTGTGCCGATGTCGAACCGGCTGACAGCGCCCGCGCCCGTGGCGATGATCAACGGCACCATGCCAAATACCATCGCCGCGGTGGTCATCAGCACCGGCCGCAGACGAATGGCCGCTGCTTCCTCAACCGCTTCGCGCGGCGTCAGGCCCTTGTCCTTGCGCAACTGGTTGGCGAACTCGACGATCAGAATCCCGTGCTTGCTGATCAATCCGATCAACGTCACCAGCCCGACCTGGGTGTAGATGTTCATGCTCGACCAGCCGAGGAACAGCGGAATCAGAGCGCCGCAGATCGACAGCGGCACGGTCACCAGAATCACCAGCGGGTCGCGGAAGCTTTCGAACTGCGCCGCCAGCACCAGGAAAATGATCGCCAATGCCAAGGCAAAAGTGACCCACAGCGCACTGCCTTCCTGCACGTACTGCCGCGATGCACCGGCATAGTCGACGGCAAAACCTGCGGGTGCCTCTTCCCGGGCAATCTGACGCACCGCGTCGAGGGCTTCACCCATGCTCACCAGCGGGACCCCGGACAGGATCGCCGAGTTGAGCTGCTGGAACTGATTCAGTTGCCGTGGGCGTGCCCGGTCGGTCACGGTAATCAGGGTCGACAGGGCCAGCAGTTCACCCTTGGTGTTCTTCACGTAATAGTTGTTCAGCCAGTCGGGGTTGTCCCGGAAGGGCCGTTCGACCTGCGCGATGACTTTGTAGCTGCGACCTTCAATGGTGAACCGGTTGATCTCCGCCTCGCCCAGCAACGTCGCCAGCGTGCCGCCCAGATCCTGCATGGACACGCCCATTTGCGCGGCCTTCGCCCGATCGATATCGACCACGACTTCGGGTTTGTCAAAGGCCAGGTCAACGTCGACGAAGGCAAACTTACCGGACTCCATCGCGCGTTTTTTCACCCGGTCCATCACTTGCAGCAGCGACTCGTAATTGTTGGCGGTATTGACGACGAATTGAAACGGCAGCCCTTCGCCGGTCCCCGGCAGGGAAGGGAGGTTGAAGCCGAAAATCTGCAACCCTGGAATGCTTTCCAGTTTGCTCTGGACCGCGGGCAGGATCTGCATTTGCGTGCGCTCACGCTCGTTCCACGGTTTGAGCAGGAAACCGCCAATCCCCGATTGCACGCCGTTGAAGCCGTTGATCTGGAACGATGAGTAGTACTCGGGAAACGCCTTGAAGATGCTGACGAACTCGTCGGTGTAGGTGTTCAGGTAATCAAGGTTGGTCGGCTGCGGGGCGCTGGCCAGCATGAAAATGACGCCCTGGTCCTCGTCCGGTGCCAGTTCCGATTTGGTGAAGTTGAGCAGCACCGGAATCAGGCACAGCACGATCACCGCGAACACCAGCACCACTGGCCGCGTGTTGAGCGTGCCGTGCAGCATGCGCTGGTAGCGGCGCTTGAGACCTTCGAAAATCAGGTCCAGCCGGTGAGCGAGGCCGCTGGGGTTTTCGTCGTGGCGCAGCAGAAAGGCGCACATCATCGGCGACAACGTCAGGGCGACAATGCCGGAGATCACCACCGCACCGGCCAGGGTCAGGGCGAACTCCTTGAACAGTGCCCCGGTGAGGCCGGTCAGGAAGCCGATAGGGGCGTAGACCGCCGCCAGGGTGATGGTCATCGAGACCACCGGCATGGCGATTTCCCGGGCGCCTTCAATGGCGGCGTCCAGCGGCGTCTTGCCTTCTTCGATGTGACGGTGGATGTTTTCCACCACCACGATGGCGTCGTCCACCACCAGGCCAATGGCCAATACCATCGCCAGCAGGGTCAGCAGGTTGATCGAGTAGCCCATCATCTGCATGAAGAACATCACGCCGATCATCGACAACGGAATGGTCACCACCGGGATCACCACCGAACGCAGCGCCCCGAGGAACAGAAACACCACGACGATCACGATCAACACCGCTTCGAACAGGGTTTTCACCACTTCGTCGATCGAGGCCTGGATGAACAACGTGGCGTCGTAGGCAATTTCACCCTTGAGGTTCGGCGGCAGCTGGGCTTCCAGGTCCGGCATGATCTTTCGCACTTCCTTGATCACGTCCAGCGGGTTGGCGCCGGGCGTGGCCTTGATGCCGATGTACACCGAGGGCGTGCCACCGAAGGAGCTGATGGTGTCGTAGTTTTCCGCGCCCATCTCGACCCGCGCGACATCGCTGAGCAGCACCCGACTGTCACCGTCGACCTTGAGCGGAATCGCGGCGAAGGCTTCGGCGGATTTGAGCTCGGTGTTGGCGTTGATGCTGGTGACCACGTACTCGCCTTTCACTTCGCCGGCGGCGGAGAGGAAGTTGTACTTGCGCACGGCATCGGTCACATCGCTGGCGCTGAGGCCGAACCCCGCCAGTTTCATCGGGTCCAGCCACAGGCGCATGGCGAATACCTGGTTACCGAGAATCTCGGCTTCGGCCATGCCTGGCAGGGTCGCCAGTTTTGGCTGGATGACCCGTGACAGGTAATCGGTAATCTGCGGGTTAGTCATTTCCTTGCTGAAGAAGCTGATGTACATCAGCGCCGACGCATCGGCGGCTTCCTTGCTCAGTACCGGGTCTTCGGCGTCCTGAGGCAACTGGTTTTTCACTTCGTTGGCCTTGGCCAGCAACTCGGTGAACAAGCGGTCGCTGTTGGAACCGATGCGCGCGTAGATCGAGATCACCGAGAAGTTCTGGCGACTGACCGAGGTCATGTAGTCGATGCCCTCGGCGCTTGCCAGGCTCTGTTGCATCGGTTGGGTGATGTAGCCCTGAATGGTTTCGGCGTTCGCCCCGGGGTACGCGGTGGTCACCGTGATCAGGGCGTTTTCCATTTGCGGGTATTGGCGCAGCGGCAGCTTGCTCCAGGCCTGAAAGCCCAGCAGCACAATCAACAGGCTGACCACGGTGGCGAGCACCGGGCGGCGGATGAACGGGTCGGTAAAAGCCATTGGGGGTTCCTTGATCAGTCAGCGCGTGGCTGACTGTTCTTCTCGGCCAGGGTCTTGTCGTCGCTGATGGCAATGTGCGCGCCGTTGTCCAGTTTGATCTGGCCGGCGGTGATCACTTTTTCGCCGTTCTTCACGCCTTTGGTAATCATCACCTGCCCATCGCGTCGTTCGCCGGTTTCGATGAAACGGCGTTCGGCGATCAGGATCGGTTGGCCCTTGTCGTCTTTTTCGATGCTGCCGTCTTCGGTTTTTTTCTGCGCTGCCACGTACAACGAATTGCCGTACAGCGTGTACGTGATCGAGCTTTCCGGCACGACGATGCGCGGCTGCGGGTTGGGCAGCATCACCTGCAGGCTGGCGAACATACCCGGTAACAGTTTGCCGTCGGGGTTGGCCAGGGTCGCGCGGACCTGCATGTTGCGCGTGCTGTTCTCGATTTTCGGGTTGATCGCGCTGATGGTGCCGGGGAAGGTCTGCGCCGGGTAGGCCGCGACGATGATTTCAACCGGCTGGCCGATGGCGATCTTCGGCACCGACTGTTCGGGGACGAAAAAGTCGACGTAGAGACTGCTGAGGTCTTGCAGGGTGGCAATCATGGTGCCGCTGGCAAGATAGTCGCCAACGTCCACCTGCCGAATGCCGATGGTCCCGCTGAAGGGGGCAACGATGCTTTTTTTGCCGAGTGCAGCCTTGAGTTGATTGACCGTGGCTTTGCTTTTTTTCAGCACCGCCGAAAGTCGGTCGAACTCACCTTTGGAAATGGCCTGGCTGCCCACCAGTTGACTACCGCGACCGAAATCGAGCTGGGCCAGCCCGAGGTCGGCCTGAGCGGTTTCCAGCAAGGCACTTTCCACGGCGCTGTCGAGGCGCAGGAGTGGTTGACCGGCCTTGACCTTCTGCCCTGACTCGAACTGCAAATCGATGACGGTGCCGTCGGTCTCCAGGCTCAGGTCCACGCCTTGCAGCGCCTTGAGCGTGCCGACGGTAGGCAGGCGTTCCTGCCACGGTTGCTCGGTAGCAGTAGCCACGGCGACGCTGATCGGCGGTTTCGGCACAGCGAAGCCTTGAATCATCGTGTAGATGGAGAAGGCTTTGTAACCGGCCAGAACCAGCACGATCAACAGAACAACACCCAACATGATCAGCATGCGGCGACGCAGCATATTTCCACTTCCTTGGAGAAAATCAGGTGAGACAGTCGGGCACATTACTCCGAGTGTGCCGGGTATTCCAACTGCCACTTTTTACAGGCCACCGCAAAACCTGTAGGAGCAGAGCTTGCTCGCGAAAGCGGTGTGTCAGGCACATCCATTTTGCATGTGCCGCCGCTTTCGCGAGCAAGCTCTGCTCCTACAAGAGCGGGGCAGTCAGATGAGGTGCAGGTGGTTATCCCAGAGCCCCGCAGGCAGTTCGAGAGGTTTTGCAACAAGGTTTGTCTGGCGGCAATCGTAGTACCGGCATCGGCCTTGACCCGAGGTCACGACAAAACCGTCGGCCACCGCACCCACCCCGGCGCAATCGGGAAGCGGCGCATCCAGGCGCACTTCACCGCTGTCCATGTCCCAGATGAAAAAGCGATTGCCCCGTGGTGCCGTTAACGCGACCAGGCGCAAATCACTGTGCACCGCGACACTGGCGGTGTAATGCCCCATGGCTTGCAACTGATGCTCGGGCACCGGGAACGCCACGAACGGTTGCCCCGGACGCTTGATCGCCAACAACTCCGACGACTCATGGGACGGCCCCATGAATTGCTGACCGGCGACGATGGTGCCATCACTGGCGATCCCCAGGTGCCGCACGCTGTTCATCTGTTGTGCGAGGGTTTCCTTGCTCAGCAATGTACCGTCGCGCTGCATCAGCACCAGGCTTGGTTCCATGGCGTTGAGGTTCATCTCGACGCGGCTTTCAGCCTCGGTGCGAATGCCGCCGTTGGCCACCACCAGGGTTTCGCCATCGGGCATCCACGACACCTGATGCGGGCCGATGCCATGGGTCGAAATCTCGCCGCTGTGCACCAGGCGCTCGCCTTCGAACTTGTACACACCCAGCAAGCCGCGACCGGGATCGGACGTGTCGTTCTCGGTGGCGTACAGCCAGTCGCCGCTCTGGTGAATCACCGCGTGACCGTAGAAATGCCGGTTCGGTTGCGAGGCCACGGTTTGCAACAGCGTGCCGTCGCGCAGGTCGATCAGGTAGCTTTCGGTGCCCGGACGCCGGGCGACGAACAGCGCGATCGGCAGCGTCGGGTGGTTGATGATGTCGTGGCAACGCTGGCCGACCTGGGTGGCGAACACCCGCGTACCGTCCAGCCGATAACCGACGGCGTAGTGCTTGCCGTCGCCATCGTCCCGTGCCGAAAGCAGCAGCGGGCTCTTGTCCTTTTGCTTGAACAGCGTCCAGCCGCCCAGTGTCACTGCTCCCAGCAGCAAACTACCTAACGTCAGAGCCTGTCGTCGCAGCATGGCACTCGCCCTCATCAGTCACCGTCGTTGGCGTTGAAGCCCAGTTGGATGCCCAGCGCCTTGGCCAGTTCACCCTCGTGCAGGCGGTGGACGACGTTGAGGCTGTCGTAGATGTCGTTGAGCTGCTGGCGACCGGCGTCGTCGTTGAGCATTTCAGTCAGCGAGCGCTGGTTGCTGGCGAACAGTTTCAGGGACGCGGCGTAAGCGGCGTCGATCTTGTCGGCCAAAGATTTCTGCTCGCTTGGCAGCAAGCCACGCAGGCCTTTGTTGTCAACGCCTTCCCACACGGTTTTGGCGGCGGCGAGGCTCGCTTCCATACTCGTCAGGGACGACTGGCTACGCCACTGGTCAGCCTGGAATGGTTGCGGCACACCCTTGGTCTGGCGGCCCATCGGCGTGCCGAGTTTTTTCTTCAGGCTGTCGAGAGCGGTGACCTGTACACGCAGCAGATCGGCAATCGCTTCGTGGGAGTCGGCGTAGCGCTGGTTCGGGAATTTGCTCAACTGCGCGAGCATGCCGTCGGTGTTGTTCCAGGTTTTCAGAATCTCTTCGGCCAGCTGTTTCTGACGCTCGCCAATGGCTTTCAGCAGAGGGCAATACTTGGCTTTTTGCGCCTCGTTGGCCACGTCAGGCTTGCTGTCGAACAGGATGTATTCGTAGGCCGAAAGGCCTTGCACCACAACGCTGGATTTGGCCAGGGCGGTGGCATCGATCTGCGGTTGCGCGGTCACCAGTTGCTCGACCTGACGGCCCACCAGGTTTTTCTTGTCCGGCCAGAATTGCACTTGCCAGGCGCGATTGCCTTCGGCCAGCGGCCCGATCAGCAGCGGTTGCAGCTCGGCCCAGGCTTTCTGCGCATGGAGGAAATCGGCACGGGCGGTGTCGAGGTTTTCCTTGCCTTCGCAATAGGCCAGCGCGCTGACGGCCAACTGGCGATCGGCTTCAACCCAGCGCGTGTAGGTCGGCAGGATCACCGACTTGGCGATGGCCGCCGACGTGACAGCTTGCGGATCCTGCGGTGAGCAGGCGCCGAGGGCGAGTGCGGCAAGGCTGGTGAACAACAACTTGGGACGGAACATTTAGGGCTCCCGCTAAGGAATACGTTTAAAGGGAATTCAAAAACGCCAGCAACGCCGCGCGCTGCTCGGCATTGAAAGACAAAACCTGTTGCTGGGCCGCTTTTGCTTCGCCGCCATGCCAGAGCACGGCTTCGAGCAGATTGCGGGCGCGGCCGTCATGCAAAAACTGGGTGTGACCACTGACTGCCTGCGTCAGGCCGATGCCCCACAACGGCGGCGTGCGCCAGTCGCGGCCACTGGCCTGGAATTCGCTGCGGTTGTCGGCCAGGCCGTCGCCCATGTCGTGCAGCAGCAGATCGCTGTAAGGGCGAATCACTTGATTGGCCAGTTCAGGTTCTGCCGCGTTGGCGGCGGTGGTGTATTTCGGTGTGTGGCAGGACTGGCAACCAGCCTGGAAAAACAGGGTCTTGCCGGCCAGCACTTGCGGTGTGCCGACGTCGCGGCGAGCCGGTACGGCAAGGTTACGGCTGTAGAACAGCACCAGACGCAGAATGTTATCGCTGACTTCCGGTTCGCCGTCCGGGCCGTTGCCGTTCGGCGCCTGTTTGCAGGCGGTTTGCGCGTCGGTGCAGTCATCAAAGGGTCTCAGGCTGGTCGTGAGGCCCATATCACCAGAAAACGCGTGAACGTTCTGTTGATTGAGGTTCGGCTGCCCGGCCTTCCAGCCAAATCGGCCGAGGACGGTTTTCTGTTGTGCGTCATCCCAGACCTGGTTCGGTCGGCCATTGATGCCGTTTTTCTCTTTGGCCTGCGCGGCGGCATTGGCCAGGATCGCTTCTTCCGGGATCGCCTCGAGCAGCCCAAGGCCAATCATCGGCGGGGCGATGCGCGCGGAGAAACGCGTGTCCGGGTGCATCGGGCCGTAGCCGAGTTGGGTGATCTGCAATGTCGGCTTGCGCAACTCGACTTCGGTGCCGTCCTTGAAACGCACCGGCACCGGCGTGTAATCAACCCGAACCTTGCCTTCCGGAACCACGCCGGGCACCGACATGTCCTGGAACTGGCCGCCGTAGACCGGCTCCGGCACGACACCTTGCTGCTCGATGATTTTGGCGTAGGTCGGTGAATCGGGTATCGACAGGCGCACCAGCATCGAAACGGCATTCACCGCATCAGGTGCAGGCGGGTGACCGCGACCGTCCTTGATGTGGCAGCCCTGGCAAGCGTTGGTGTTGAACAGTGGGCCGAGGCCGTCGCGGGCCGTGGTGGTCGACGGGGCGATCACCCAGGGGTTGCGGAAGAAGCTGTTGCCGACGCTGAAGTCCACGCGCCGTGACGGCGGCAGGTTGGCGGAGGGCAGGGAAAAGGCGTTCTGATCGGTCTTGCGCACGGTCGCGCTGCCACCGGACCTGGCTTCACCGGGTTCGGCCTGGGTAAAACGCGGGGCGTCATCGCAGGCACTCAGGCCCAGGGCCAGAAACAGTGCGGACAAGCGAAGAGGCAGCGAGGGCATCAGACATCCTGCAAGACGAGCAAAACAAGGGCGCAAAGTCTAACAGGGCAGGGGAGATTGAATAAGAGGAATTATCGTTTGGTTGATGTGGGGCAGGGTTTTCCGGCAAACCACGATCCCCTGTAGGAGCGAAGCTTGCTCGCGAAAGCGGTGTACCAGTCGCCACTGTCGTTGAATGTGACGCCGTCTTCGCGGGCAAGCCTCGCTCCTACAAGGGGCGGTGTTGGGCAGGCATGAAAAAGGCGACCCGAAGGTCGCCTTTTTTATTCAGCCAGCGTTGATCAGAATTCGTGATCAGCGTTGTCCGGGTTCAGGTCGCTGATGCCCAGCTTGCCAGCGGCAGCTTCGATCGAACCGGTCTGCTTGACCAGCGAAGCGATGGCGTCGCGAACGATCTGGTTGCCAGCGGTGTTGCCGGCAGCGATCAACTGGTCGTAGTGCTCACCCTTGTTGGCGTGATCGACAATGACCTGCATCTTGGCTTCGGTCGCAGCCAGGTCGGCCTTCAGCGCGGTGTCGGCCGCCGGGTCCGCCTTGGCCACCAGAGAGGACAGGCTGGCGCCGGTCATTTTGGTGCCGTCGACACGGGTGTATTCGCCCAGGTACACGTTACGAATGCCTTTGGCATCGTAGAACTGCGAGTTGTGGGTGTTGTCGCTGAAGCAGTCGTGTTCGTCTTCAGGGGAGTTGGCTTCCAGGGAAACCTTCATGCGCTCGCCCGCCAGTTCGCCCAGGGACAGGCTGCCCATGCCGAACAGCATTTTGCGCAGGCCGGAATCCACCGGTTCCGCTTCCAGGGTGGCGCGGTAGTTGTCGGCCACGTTCGGCTTCCAGTTACCGACCATTTCTTCCAGGTCGCTGACCAGCAGTTGGGTCACGGACTTCAGGTAAGCGCGACGACGATCGTTGTGACCGCCGGTGGCGCCTTTGCCTTCCAGGTAGTCGGAGGCTGGACGGTTGCCGGCGCCAGGGCCGGTGCCGTTCAGGTCCTGGCCCCAGAGCAGGAATTCGATGGCGTGGTAGCCGGTGGCGACGTTGGCCTCGGAACCACCCAGCTCGTTCAGGCTGGCGAGTTTTTCCGGGGTGATGTCCTTCACGTCGATCTTGTCTTCGCCGACCTGAACTTGAGTGTTGGCGATGATGTTGGCGGTCGCGCCCGGGTTACCCAGTGCGTGCTCGTAGGATTTGTCGACGTAGTCGATCAGGCCTTCGTCCAGTGGCCAGGCGTTCACCTGACCTTCCCAGTCGTCGATGATGGTGTTGCCGAAGCGGAACACTTCGCTCTGCAGGTAAGGAACGCGAGCAGCGATCCAGGCAGCCTTGGCGGCTTTCAGGGTGTCGGCGTTCGGCTTCGCGAGGAAGGCGTCGACGGCGGTTTGCAGGGTTTTCGCGGTGGATTCGGCATCGCTGTAAACGGCGAAGACGATGTCGGCGTAATGCGCGACAACGGCTTTGGCAGCGGCTTCGTCGACTTTGCCGGCAGCAGTTGGCGCAGGCGCAGCGGCCGGGGTAGTGGCGGCTGGCGTAGGCGCTGGGGCGGCAGCTTTGTCTTTGCCTTCGCCACAACCGGCGAGGGAAATAGCGATGGCCAACAGACTGGCGGTAGCCAGAGGCATACGAATCATGGCGAACATCCTGCTTCGAAAGGGGGTGGAATGGCGCAGCTAGCGCGCAAAACTGCGACATAATGCAAATCTTTCGCATTATGTGTAAAGAGTTGTTCTTGGAAATATTTCTTATTCAGATAGCGGATGTTGCACTTTGTAGGAGTGAGCCTGCTCGCGATGAACGTGAACGATAACGCGTGCAGACTGAAAGAATGCGTCGCCTTGGAGTTCATCGCGAGCAGGCTCGCTCCTACAGGAACCCTACAAAATAGCCGCGTTGCTGCGCTGGGCCTGCTTCAGATAGGCGCCCAGTTCTCGCGCCGGCAGTGGCTTGCTGTAAAAGTAGCCCTGACCTTCGTGGCAGCCTTCGGAAATGATGTAGGCCTCTTGCTCGACGGTTTCCACCCCCTCTGCAATGACCTGCATGCCAAGGCTCTTGCCCAACTGGATGATGGCCCGAACGATGGTTGCATCGTCGTCGTCATCGAGCAGGTCTTGTACGAAGCTCTTGTCGATCTTGATCTTGTCCAGCGGCAGGCTTTTCAGGTAACTCAGCGATGAGTAACCGGTGCCGAAGTCGTCGATGGCGATCAACGCACCGGAGCGACGCAGGCTCAGCAGATGCTGGGCGGCGGTGCTGATGTCTTCCATCAGGCCGGTTTCGGTGACTTCCAGCTCCAGGCTGCGCGGTGGCAGGCGGTACATTTGCAGCAGGTTATTGACCACCCGCGGCAGCTCGGCGTGGTGCAACTGCACCGTGGACAGGTTCACCGCCATGCGCAGGTCGGTGAAGCCCTGGTCATGCCAGTCGCGCAATTGTTTACAGGCCTGATCCAGCACCCATTCGCCAATGGCAATGATGGTGCCGTTCTGCTCGGCCAGCGGGATGAACAGGTCCGGCGGCACCAACCCGTGTTCGGGATGTTGCCAGCGAATCAATGCTTCGACGCCCACCACCCGATGATCGCGGTAGCTGATCTGCGGCTGGTAGACGAGGTAGAACTGGTCGCGGATCAACGCGTCGCGCAGGTCCTTTTCCAGTTCGCGACGGCGACGCATCTCGGTGTCGACACTGGCGATATAGAACTGGTAGCGGTTGCGTGAGCGAGTCTTGGCCAGGGTCATGGTCTGCTCGGCTTTTTGCAGCAGCTTCTCGGTGCTGTCGCCATCCTCGGGGAACAGGGTGATGCCGATGGTGGCGCGCAGACGAATCTCTTGATGATCGAGGGCGAATGCCGCTTCCAGGTCATCGAGAATGCTTTGCGCCAGTTCGGCGGCTTCGTAGGGTTGTTCGATATCGGCCTGGACCAGGGCGAACTGATCGCCGCCCAGTCGGGCGAGGGCGCCAAGGCGACCGCTGTGGCCCCGCAGGCGATCAGCCAGCGCCAGCAGCAGTTGGTCACCGGTCTGATAGCTGAATTGTTCGTTGATGCCCTTGAAGTCATCGAGGCCGACACACAAAACCGCGACCCGGCGTTGCAGTTTGCCGGCGTCGACGAGGATCTTGTCCAGTTGCTGTTGCAATTGCTGGCGGTTCGGCAGGCCGGTGAGGAAGTCGTACTGGGCCATGCGCAGCAGGCTGTTTTCCGCTTCGTGGCGCAGGTGGGTGTTGCGCTCGATGGACTCGAGCAACTGGTTGGCGGTGTTGATCCAGATGCCCAGTTCGTTTTTCTCGTGGCCCCTGAGCTGTGGAATCTTGTGCTCGCTGGGGCGGTCCGGGTTGATTTCGGTCAGGTGCTCGATGATCCGCGACAGCGGTTTGGTCAGCAGCCAGTGGTAGACCAGATACAGCACCAGCCCCATGGCGAGGGCGCGCAATACCCCGGAAATGAAGATGATCACCGAGCTGACGATGAACCCTTGTCCGTAGGTGGCGGTGTCGAGGGTGATGCTCAGGTCGCCGTAGTACTCGCTGTACGGGCCGCGACCCACCAGTTGAGTGGTGAAGGTGCGTTCCTTGCCGAGGATCAGGTCGGTCAGCCAGCGGCTGCTGGATTGCTGCAACTCGCGGGATTTTTGCGCCAGCATGGCTTCATTGGGGTGGCCGATGGAGGCCTGGCGGACGGCGTCGTCCTGAAACAGGCCTTCAATCACTTGCATGCCCATCTCTCGGTCCAGGCTGTAGACGGCCTGGGTCGATGGGTCGCGGAACATGTCGAGGATGCGCTGGGCATCGCCTGCCACGGCCTGGCGTGTTTTATAGGCATCGAAAACGATCTGCGCGCAGCTCAAGACCACGCCGACGATCAATGCCGACAGGAGCACGACCCGGAGCAACTTCACCGACAAGCTGTTCTTGAGTTCCAGCTTCAAAGAGTCATTCCTTGTTCCGTGCAGGTAGCATCAAGTTGCCATGAGTATTGGCAATCCGGTGATGGCAGTCAAAGGGACAATCAAACACAGGGGAATTTGCCTGTGGGTTGGCCGAAATGCTGTTGCCTGGAGTATTTGCCCTATTAGTACTGTGTCGGTAGTCGAGTCCTTCAACTTGAGGGGGATTTGGACTTATTTTCCATTTGGTTGATGGTAGACGTCTGTGGCGTTGGGGCAAGGGGCTTAACGCTTGTTTCATTGTCTGTAATCACCCATCTGCAACACCGCGATCTCCTGTAGGAGCCGGCTTGCTGGCGATGGCGGCCTCGTGGCGGACCATTTTCTTTCGGGTGTACATATCCATTCCTGCGGTAACGGCCACTTAGGGTTTCGCCCTTACGGCGACTCACTTTTCCAAACGCCGAAAAGTAAGCAAAAGGCTTCGCCCCAGCGTCCGGCCCCTCGCTTAGGCTCGGCGTTCCCTCGCTCCGGTCCTGCTCCGTGGGCCCGCCGCCATCGGCCATCCATGGCCGGGGGCGGCTAGCCCGGCATCCATGCCGGGCTGCCCACTGCGCAGAACCTGCGCTCGGCCTCCCGAAGGGGCGCTCAGATCAAAAGCTGAAGGCGAGCTAACGCTCGGCCTGATGAGTGGTGAGAAGCAGGTGTATGTCAGCCTGCTTTTGTAGGAGCCGGCTTGCTGCGGGCGGCGTTCCGACGATGGCGACCTGACAGCCAACCCGTTCTACGGGAACACCTGGGTTTGTACGTTTCCAAACCCATAAAAAAACCCGGCAAAAGCCGGGTTTTTTGACTGGCGTCGAGCTTAAGCGGTGAAGGTTTTGCCTTCGAACTGCTCAGCCACGAATTTCCAGTTGACCAGGTTCCAGAACGCTTCGACGTATTTCGGACGAACGTTGCGGTAGTCGATGTAGTAGGCGTGTTCCCAGACGTCGCAGGTCAGCAGCGGGGTGTCGCCGTTGGTCAGCGGGTTGCCGGCGCCGATGGTGCTGGCCAGGGCCAGGGAACCGTCAGCCTTTTTCACCAGCCAGCCCCAACCGGAACCGAAGGTGCCGATGGAAGTCTTGCTGAATTCTTCCTTGAACTTGTCGAACGAACCGAAGGAAGCATTGATGGCTTCAGCCAGTGCGCCGGTTGGTTGACCGCCGGCGTTTGGCGCCAGGCAGTTCCAGTAGAAAGTGTGGTTCCAGACTTGAGCGGCGTTGTTGAAGATACCGCCCGAGGAAGACTTGACGATCTCTTCCAGGGTCTTGCCTTCGAACTCGGTGCCTGGCACCAGGTTGTTCAGGTTCACGACGTAGGTGTTGTGGTGCTTGTCGTGGTGGTACTCCAAGGTTTCCTTGGAAATGTGCGGCTGCAGGGCATCGTGTGCGTAAGGCAGCGGCGGCAATTCGAAAGCCATGATGATTCTCCTAATCAGGTCAGTTGCGGTGAGCGCAAGGCCGATCACGGGCGGCCAGACAAGCGCCGGGGAGTTTGTACTCTTTGCGGCGCATCGAACCGGATCATAGCACCGGGGGTGCGGCATAACCACGCAACAACTGTGTGGAATAGAGGTTCCAGAGCCATTTGGAATATCAGGTAGCGATGATCAGTTGGCCGGCAACGGCGAACATCATCACTGCCACCAACAAATCAAGGATCCGCCATGTGCTTGGCCGAGCCAGCCATGGCGCCAACCAGGCGGCGCCCAGCGCCAACGTGAAAAACCAAAGCAGCGAAGCGCTGGCCGCGCCGACAACGTAAGCCCCGGGCTCGGTTTGTTGCGCGCCAAGGGAGCCAATCAGTAAAACGGTATCCAGATAAACATGCGGGTTGAGCAAGGTCACCGCCAGGGCGCTGAGCATCACCGCGCGCAGTGAGCGGACCGTCTGGTTTTCACCCTGTTGCAGACTTTGCTTCGAGCAGGCCCGGCGCAGCGCGAGGCTGCCGTACCACACCAGAAACGCCGCGCCGCCCCAGCGAGCGATAGCCAGCAATGTCGGGTTTTGCGCCAGCACGGTCGCCAGACCGAATACACCGGCCGCTACCAGCAACGCGTCGCAGGTCACGCAGAGCGCTGCCACCGGCAGGTGGTGTTCGCGTCGCAGGCTCTGGGCCAGCACAAACGCGTTCTGAGTGCCGATCGCCATGATCAGCCCAGCGGCCACCAACAGGCCGTTCACATAGCTTTGCCACATAAGTTTTACTCCGCGTTGGCTGCCAGATCCCGCAACACTTGCAGGGCGCGTTCGGCATCGGCCTGGCCGACGAATAAATGGTCGTGGAAGTAACCGGCGATCACGTTGCAACTGATCCCGGCCTGGCCCAACGCGGTGGCGAACGCGGCGGTCAGGCCGACGGCTTCCAGGGCCGAATGCACGTTGAGGGTGATCCAGGCTGCGACGTAGTCGAAGCTGAAACCGGCCCGTTCTGCGTGGGAGCGTTCCAGAATCACCGTCAGACCTTCCTGCTCGCGAAAGCTGCCGACAATCTCAAGGTTCGATGGCAATTGACCGTCCCGCAGGGTGCAGAACACGTATTCGCCTGCGTTGAGTTGCGGGCTCATGCTGCGTAGCAGTGTTGCCAGTGAAGTTTCGCCAGCCATGTCGGTAATCCTTGTTCAAGAGTTCTTGCCGCGCATTCTCTGCTGCTAACCTGTATAAGAAAAATCAATCATGCTGATCGCTCATTAGGAAAACTGATGTTCGACTATAAATTGCTTTCTGCGTTGGCCGCCGTGATCGAGCAGGCCGGTTTTGAACGTGCCGCAAAGGTGCTCGGCTTGTCGCAATCGGCGATCTCCCAGCGCATCAAACTGCTGGAAGCGCGGGTCGGCCAGCCGGTGCTGGTGCGGATGGCGCGACCGGCGCCGACGGAAATCGGCCGACGTTTGCTCAACCATGTGCAGCAGGTGCGCTTGCTGGAGCGGGACTTGCAAACGCTGGTTCCGGCGCTGGATGAAGAAGGCTTGCCGGAACGTCTGCGCATCGCGCTGAACGCCGACAGCCTCGCCACCTGGTGGGCCGAGGCGGTCGGTGACTTTTGCGCCGAGCAACACCTGCTGCTCGACCTGGTGGTCGAAGACCAGACCGTCGGCCTCAAACGCATGCGTGCAGGCGAAGTGGCGGCGTGTGTCTGTGCCAGCGAACGTCCGGTGGCGGGTGCGCGCAGCGTCCTGTTGGGCGCCATGCGTTATCGCGCGCTGGCCAGTCCGGCGTTCATCGCCCGGCATTTTCCGCACGGCGTTCGCGCCGATCAGTTGTCGAAAACGCCGGCGCTGGTGTTTGGGCCGGACGATTTCCTACAGCATCGCTACCTCGCGTCCCTCGGCGTAGACGGCGGTTTCGAACACCATTTATGCCCGTCATCCGAAGGGTTCATTCGCCTGACGGAAGCCGGTCTCGGCTGGGGACTGGTGCCGGAATTGCAGGTGCGCGAGCAACTTGAGCGCGGTGTTCTGGTGGAGCTTTTGCCAGATAAGCCCATCGATGTGCCGCTGTACTGGCATCATTGGCGCAATGGCGGTCAGTTGCTGGGGTTGCTGACCGATCAATTGGTGCGCTCGTCGAAGCAATGGCTGGTGCCGTTGACCTGACCGGCAGCGTCAAGACCTCACGCACTACGCAAAACGAAATATTCGGAGCACTACATGAAGATTCTGGTCACCGGCGCAAGCGGCTTCATCGGCGGGCGCTTTGCGCGTTTCGCCCTGGAGCAGGGCCTGGACGTGCGGGTCAACGGTCGCCGGGCCGAAAGCGTCGAACATCTGGTGCGCCGTGGCGCCGAGTTCATTGCGGGCGACTTGAGCGACCCGCAACTGGCGCGCGACCTGTGTTCCGATGTCGAAGCCGTGGTGCATTGCGCCGGTGCTGTCGGCGTGTGGGGACGTTATCAGGACTTTCATCAAGGCAACGTGCAGGTCACCGAAAACGTGGTCGAAGCCTGCCTGAAGCAACGCGTGCGGCGACTGGTGCATTTGTCCTCGCCGTCGATCTATTTCGACGGCCGCGATCACCTCGGATTGACCGAAGAACAGGTGCCCAAGCGCTTCAAACATCCCTACGCCGCGACCAAATTCCTGGCCGAGCAAAAGGTCTTCGGCGCCCAGGAATTTGGCCTCGAAACCCTGGCCCTGCGTCCGCGTTTCGTGACCGGTGCCGGCGACATGAGCATCTTCCCGCGACTGCTGAACATGCAACGCAAAGGTCGCCTGGCAATCATCGGAAACGGTTTGAACAAGGTCGATTTCACCAGCGTGCAAAACCTCAACGAAGCGTTGCTCAGCAGCTTGCTGGCCAGCGGTTCGGCGTTGGGCAAGGCCTACAACATCAGCAACGGCACGCCGATTCCGTTGTGGGACGTGGTCAATTACGTCATGCGCAAAATGGACGTCCCACAGGTGACCCGCTACCGTTCCTACGGCCTGGCCTATGCCGTGGCGGCGCTTAACGAGGGCGCGTGCAAGCTGTGGCCAGGCCGCCCCGAGCCGACCCTGTCGCGCCTGGGCATGCAAGTGATGAATAAAAATTTCACCCTGGACATCAGTCGCGCGCGGCATTATCTGGACTACGACCCGAAGGTCAGTCTCTGGACTGCGCTCGATGAATTCTGCGGCTGGTGGAAGGCTCAGGACATTCACTGACAAATCCCGTTACTGAACGCAGAGTGGGGATCAGGGTCAATCGATGCGGCTGACGGGTTTATACTTCGCCCCATCAAGCCATCACCGCGTTCCACAAAGGTTGACTCAATGTCCATGCGTAACGATGCCAACGACGACTTCGACGATGTACCGAGCCTGCGTGCCGACAGCCTCGACGACGATGATTTTGTGCCCACCGCCCGCACCGCCGTGCATTCGCGCACGCCGCCGGTGGTCAAGGTCAGGGCGGCCAGCACCGGCCCGTTGTGGGCGCTGGTCGGCGCCTTGTTCTTTGCGTTCGCCGGCCTTGCATGGTGGAGCTTTCAGCAGATCTCGCTGATGGAACAGCAACTGGTGGCGACCCAGGAAAGTTTCGCGCGTATCAGTGAGGATGCAGCGGGACGCTTGCAGGACATTTCCGGCAAGGTGGTCGCCAGTCAGACCAACGTCACCAGCGACAGCGAAGCGCTGAAACTGCAAATCAGGCAACTGGAAAGCAAACTCCAGGACCAGAGTAAACAGCAGCAGGGCGTTGCCGGCCAGACGTCGGACCTGGACAAGCGTCTGGCGCAAATGACTGCGCAAACCGCCGACCTGGACAAGCGCCTGGCGCAAGCCACCGCCCAGAACACCGAGCACCAGACCGCCAACACGCAATTGCAGGCCCAGGTCAAAGCCCTGAGCAGTGAACTGTCCACCCTGAAAAGCGCCCCGGCGGACACTGACAAATTTGATGCCCAGCTAAAAAGCCTCGGCGCCGACATCACCGCGCTGAAAAAACAAGGCAACCCGAGCGCCGCCATCGAACGTCTGGAGCAAGACATAATCGTGCTCAAAAGCGAGCAGGACAACCGCCCGGCCGCCGCGTCAGGCCCGTCCAGTACCGCCGAGTTCGACGCCTTCCGTAGCCAGGTCACCCGTAACATCAACACCCTTCAGGCGCAGATTCAGAATTTGCAGCAGCAGTTGCGGGCCAGGCCTTGAGGCTGAAGGCGCGGTAATTCGCTGCAATACCATTTTGCAGACTGCGGTTCGCTGAATATCCATACATGCCCCATTGCCGTCTACGCTCTTCAAACACCGAAGAGAACGAGGGATGCGTAATGGGGTTTTTGCACAGGTTGGCCCTGCTGGGCGGGATGCTGTTGCTGTGCTTGGGGCAGGCGCAAGCCGCCGGGACCGAGAAGGACGACAGCCAGGCCGCCATCGCCTTGCTGGAAAAAGCCCTGGCCTATTACCACGACAATGGCGACAAGGCGTTCGCGGCCTTCAGTCGTCAGGGCGAGTTTGTCGACAAGGACCGCTACGTGTTCGTGCTCGATACCAAAGGCGTGATGCTCGCCAGCGGTGGGCCTTCTTCGGCGTTGATCGGGCGTGATGTATCGGATGTGCTCGGGCCGGATTTGCAGAAAGCCTTCAAGGACGCATTGAAAGTGCCGGAGGGCAATGGCATTCAGCAAGCGGAGTATCGCTGGCAGAACTGGTCCGACGGCAAAGTCGAACGCAAGCATGTGTTCTACCAACGGGTCGGCCAGCGGATTCTGGCGGTGGGTTACTACTTGCCACGGGCGTCGGCGGAGCAGGCGATGGCGTTGCTGAACAAAGCGGCGACCGATCTGGCCAAGGACGAGAAGGGCACGCTCACGTCGATCAACTCGCTCAAGGGCGGTTATTTGCAGGATGACTTGTATGTGTTCGTCGTCGACTTGAATACCCAGCGTTATGTCGCCCATGGCACCAATCTGCGCTTGATCAATACCGATTTCGGCAAGATCAAGGACCCTGAAGGCAAGCCGGTCGGCGAGCCGATCCTGGCGTTGATGGCCGGGCAGGATTATGGCGAATACGCGTATCGGTGGAAAAACCCGGTGACCGGCAAGGTCGAGGACAAGCATGCGTACCTGAAGAAGGTCGGGCGTTTTCTGGTGGCTGTGGGGTATTACAGCCCTTGAATCTCTATCACATGGGATGACGTCTTCGCGGGCAAGCCTCGCTCCTACAGGATCGCGTAGTCCTTGTAGGAGCGAGGCTTGCCCGCGATGGCCGCGACTCGGTTCAACTACCGAGCCTTGTCTTCCCGCCCACGCAACACCCGGTTCGGCATGGCAATCGCCGCCGCCAACCCAAGCAACGACACCGCCGCACTGACCATCAACAAATGCCGGAAGGTCAGCAGCAGCTCGGCGCGCAAGGCGTTCTGCGCATCCCCCGGCGCGGCGTTCAGGCCGTCCAGCAAGACGTTCCCGGAGCTGCCCTCGGCAATCAGTGTCGAGCCGGCCAGATGGGCGAAACTCGAGTCTTGCAGCAATGCCAGCAACAACGCCGACATCAATGCCACGCCCACCGCGCCGCCCAGGGAGCGGAACAGGTTGGTGGTGCTGGTCGCCACGCCGATGTCCCGTTGATCCACCGAGTTCTGCGTCCCGACCAATGACGTCGGGAACTGCATGCCGGAGGCGATCCCGCTGAGCACCATGAACAGACTGCTGAGCACCACCGCCTGTGGCGGACTGAACGCCATCCCGAGGATCGAGATCGGCATGAGGAGGGCGCCCGCGAGAATCATCGGTTTATAGCGCCCGGTCACCGAGGTTCGGCGCCCGGCGAAATACGCGCCTATCGGCAAACCCATGGCCAGTGGCAACAGGTGCAGCGCGGCACTGTCGGCCCCGGCGCCGGTCACGCTCTGGAAGCGCAACGGCATCAGCACAATCAACGAAATCGCCTGGAAACTGGTGAAGAAAATCGTGCACCAGCACAGGATCGCGTTGCGGTTGGCGAACAGGTGCATCGGCAGCAACGGCTCCCGTGCACGGCGCTCATGCCCGACGAACAACGCCAGGACCACCACCGCACAACCCAGCAACCCCAGCACCTCGGCGCTGCGCCACGAATGCCCTTGGCCGACCTGAGTAATGCCGAGCAACAAGGCGGTCAAACCGATGATCATCAACACGGTGCCGAGGTAATCGATGATCGGTTTGCGCTGCGGCACCGGGAGCCCGACCAGGGTGTGACGGGCGACCAGCCAGGCGCCAAGGCCCAGCGGCAGGTTGATCAGGAACACCCAGCGCCAGGACAGGTATTCGGTCATGTAACCGCCGAGCACCGGGCCGGCGACGCTGGCCACCGCGTACATGCTGCTGAAATAGCCTTGATAACGACCGCGTTCGCGAGGCGGCACGATGTCGCCGATGATCGCCTGGCTGACCGAAATCATCCCGCCCGCACCAATGCCCTGAAGAATCCGCGCCAGCACCAGTTGCTCCATGCTCTGGGCCATGCCGCAGAAGAACGAAGCAATCGTGAACAGCCCCATGCCGAACAGCATCAACTTGCGCCGACCGTACAGGTCGCCGAGTTTGCCGTAGATCGGCACGGCCACGGTCATCGCCACCATGTAGCCGGAAATCACCCAGGCCAGCAGGCTGACGTCCTTGAACTGCGCGGAGATGGCGGGCATCGATACAGCGACGATCGTCTGATCCAGCGCCCCGAGAAAGATGGCCAGCATCAGGGCGATCAGCACGCTCCGGATGGCCGGTTTGGGCGTTTCAGGCTGGTTGAGATTGGTCACGGGAGAACCTGCGGGCAGTGAGGGTCCCGCAGGAGACAAGGGCGAGCGGGGATGCTCGCCAGTGTAAGTCGGTAGCAGGCTATTCGATAGCCTCATACGGAAGTCCGACGTAATTTTCTGCAATGGTTTTTCGACCGGCTTCGGAGCTGACGAAGTAGTCCAGCTCCGACGCGCTGATGCGCTGGCTGAACGCATCGTGATCGTCAAAGCGGTGCAACATCGAGGTCATCCACCAGGAAAAACGTTCGGCTTTCCAGACTCTGCGCAGGCAGACTTCCGAGTATTTCTCCAGCAAATCGACACGGCCTTCGCGGTAAACCTTCAGCAGGATATTGAACAACGTACTGACGTCGCTGGCCGCCAGGTTCAGGCCTTTGGCGCCGGTCGGCGGGACGATGTGCGCGGCGTCGCCGACCAGAAACATCCTCCCGTATTGCATCGGTTCGACCACGAAACTGCGCAACGGCGCGATGCTTTTTTCGATGGACGGCCCGGTCACCAAAGACTCGGCCAGCGCAGCCGGCAGACGGGATTTGAGCTCATCCCAGAAGCGTTGATCGGACCAATTCTCGACAGCCTCGTCGGTAGGGACCTGAAGGTAATACCGGGTGCGAGTCGCCGAGCGCATGCTGCACAGGGCAAAACCGCGTTCGTGACGGGCGTAGACCAACTCATCGTGAACCGGTGGTGTGTCGGCAAGAATCCCCAGCCAGCCGAACGGATAAACCCGTTCGAACACCTTCAGGTTGTCGGCGGGAATCGATTGCCGCGCTACACCATGGAAACCGTCGCAACCGGCGATGTAGTCGCAATCGAGCCGATACGTTTCGCCGTCCTTTTCGAACGTCACGAACGTTTCATCGGTTTTCATACCGTGAGGCACGACGTTGCTGGCTTCATAGATCGTCTGCGCGCCGGCCTCCCGACGAGCGGCCATCAGGTCGCGAGTGACCTCGGTTTGCCCGTAGATCATCACGGTTTTGCCCCCGGTCAGTGCGTGCAGATCAATGTGCACCTGGCGCCCGTCTAGGGCCAGTTCGAAGCCCCCGTGAACCAGCCCTTCGGCGTCCATTCGCTGGCCGACGCCGGCCTGACGCAGCAGCTCTACCATGCCTTGTTCGAGGACACCGGCACGGATTCGCCCGAGCACATAGTCCGGGGTCTGGCGTTCGAGAATGAGGGTGTCGATACCGGCGTTGTGCAGCAATTGGCCGAGCAGCAAACCGGAGGGGCCGGCGCCAATGATGGCGACTTGGGTTTTCAACGTTTTCATTGTTTTTATGACTCGCAAGCTCCACACGACCTGCGTCGGTGAATTATTTTTATGGATCGAGTGCTTGCATTTTTCACTTGCGGGTCTGTCAATTGAAGGTGAAAACTGAGCCGATAGCTGTACTTTCTGCCAATCGGTGCGATTATCGCCCGTCACCTCCCGAGGCCTGGATTGAAGTTATGAACAAGCCTGCCCTGCCTTCGATACCGGTGTTCAAGCTCTACGGTGAAAGCCTGGACTGGCCGACCCCGGACTTGCTGCACTGTGAAACCATTTCCAAACGCAGCCGCGAACACCAGTGGGAAATCAAACCCCATCGCCACGCCGATTTATGCCAATTACTCTTCGTGTTCAAAGGTCAGGCAGAGCTTGAAATCGAAGGCAAACGTACGCAATTGGACGAACCGGCGATCCTGGTTCTGCCGCCGTTATCGGTGCACGGTTATCGTTTTTCCGAGGATGTCGAAGGCTTTGTCGTGACCCTCGCCGCGCCACTGGTGGCCCATCTTCAGGCGCAGCTGGGCAACTCGGTGAATGCTCTGGCCCAGGCCGAAAGTTATCCGGCCGGCAACGACAGCGAGTACCTCAACAGCCTGTTTTCTGCGCTGCAAACCGAATACACCGGCCATCAACCGGCCCGGGAAATGCTCATGCATTCGCTGGTCAGCGTGATCATGGTGTGGGTCAGCCGGCAGGCGTTGCAGCGTCGCTCGGCCAGTCAGCGTCCGCAACGTGCGCGGGAATACCTCAACGGGTTTATCCAACTGGTGGAAGAGACGTATCGCCAGCACGTCAAGGTTGAAGACCTGGCGCATCGGCTGGGGATTTCGGTGTCGCACCTCAACGGCACGTGCCGTGAGCTGGCGGGACAACCGGCGTTGCAGATCATGCACGAGCGGCAATTGCTGGAGGCCAAGCGTTTGCTGACCTACACCAGCATGACCATTTATGAAATGTCCGATGTGTTGGGGTTTTCCGATCCGACCAACTTCACGCGCCTGTTCCGACGTCGTGTGGGGATCTCACCCAAGGCGTTCCGCGACCGCTTGAAGGCCGATCAGGACAACGAGGCCTGATCCCTTCATCACCGGAGGGCGTTGAGGGTCGCGTTGTGGGGAATGCAGCGCTCGAAGTTGCAGCTCGCGTACTCACGGGGCAGGTTTCGCAATTGCTCAACGCGCCACGCCGCGGTGCCGTACAGCGTCAGCGTCACCGCGCAGGTGATGAAAATGGCGAGGTATCTTCTTGTTTTCGTGTTCATGGCGTTGACCTCTGAACGAATACCCTTCGGTACTAAGTTCAGCATAGGTCAGCGGCAGTGAGTTGCCAGTCATGCATTCCCCCCTGTAGGAGCCAGCTTGCTGGCGATGAACGTAAAGGCACCGCGTTTATCCAGTAAGCCCGCGTTATCGTTAACGACCATCGCCGGCAAGCCGGCTCCTACAAGGGGGACGTGTTTACAGGCCAATATCCCATTCCGGTTCTTCCGGAAACCGCAGCACCAGAAAATCCAGCACGCTGCGCAATGCCGCCGGCATGTGCTTGCGTGAGGCATACACCGCGTAGATGTTCATCTGGCGCGGTTCGGCCTGGGGCAGCAGGCGGATCAGTTCGCCGCTGTGGATATGCACACCCGCCTGATAACTCGGCAGCATCGCCACCCCGGCGCCAGCGATTGTTGCGCGCAGCAGGGTGCTCGCTTCGTTGGCGCTGATGTTGCCCTGTACCGGCACCGAGACCGGTTCGCCGTCCTGCTCGAAATGCCACAGGCTTTTGCCGAAGTAGGAGTGGGTCAGGCAGTTGTGCTGGCTCAGGTCTTCCACCCGCATTGGCGTCGGGTGCTCCTGCAGGTAAGCGGGGGCGGCGCAGATCACCGAGCGGCAGACCGTCAGCCGCCGCGCAATGAGGTTCGGGTCCAGGTCATTGCTGGTGCGAATCGCCAGATCGATGCGCTCATCCACCAGGTTCACCGTGCGGTCGAGCATCTGCAGGTCGATGCTGACGCCGGGGTAACGTTTGACGTAGGCGGCCATCGCATCCGCCAATTGCGCCTGGCCGAACGAGGTGCTGACGCTGATCCGCAGCAGGCCCCGCGGCGCATCGTCCGGCTCGCTGACGGCGGCCTGCATGTCCGTGGACAGGTCGAGCATCTGCCGACAGCGCGGCAGGATTTCACTGCCGGCGGCGGTCAGGCTCAATTTACGCGTGGTGCGATGCATCAGGCGCGCGCCAACCCAGTCTTCCAGTTCCGCCAGATACCGCGAAACCACCGGCCGCGACAGGTCCAGGTGATCGGCGGCGGCCGACTGGCTGCCGAGGTCGACCACCGTGACGAATACGCGCATTGCTTGTAGACGATCCATGATTTGCCCGCTTTCAGAAACAAACTATGTCTAAGCATCGCATTTTTTGTAATGAATAAGGCAACTAAGCTCTGTCCTCCTGTAGGAGCGAGCTTGCTCGCGAAGGGCGCACAGGCACCGCGTTTCAACCGGTAAGCACGCGTCATCGTTAACGACCATCGCGAGCAAGCTCGCTCCTACAAAAGGCGTCGACAAACAACGGAGCAACAGATGATCGGTTTCAACCTCAAGCGTATTTTGCTGGCCACGGCCACCCTCGGTTTCGCGGCCCACGCGGCGGCATCGACGCTGACGCTGGATGTTTACAACCCTGGCGAGAAAGCGATCTTTCCGGTGACGTCGGTGCTGGTCAGCGGCGAGAAAGACGCGATTCTGGTGGACGCGCAATTCGGCAAATCCCAGGCCGAGCAAGTGGTGGAAAAAATCCGCGCCAGCGGCAAGCAACTGACCACCATCTACATCAGCCACGGTGACCCGGATTACTACTTCGGCCTCGACACCCTGACCGCCGCGTTCCCCAACGCCAAGGTGCTCGCCTCGCAACCGACCGTGGACCACATCAAGCAAACCGTCGACGGCAAACTGGCGTTCTGGGGGCCGAAAATGGGGGCCGACGTGCCGGCCAAAACCATCGTGCCGGACGTACTCAAGGGCGACAGCCTGATGCTCGAAGGGCAGAAGTTGCAGGTGGTAGGTCTTGAGGGCAAACAACCGGATCGCACCTTTGTGTGGATCCCGTCGATCAAGGCAGTGGTCGGTGGCGTGGTCGTCGCAGAAAACATTCACGTGTGGATGGCCGATACCCAAACCGCGCAGTCCCACGCTGATTGGTTGGCTACGCTGCATTCCATCGAAACCCTGAAACCGCACACCCTCGTGCCGGGTCACTACCTCGGCAAAAGTGCCCGCTCCCTGGCCGCCGTGCAGTTCACCGCGGATTACATCAAAGCCTTTGACGAAGAAACCGCCAAGGCCAAAGACGCCGCCGCGCTGATCGCCGCGATGAAAAAACGCTACCCGAAACTGGGCGAAGAAAGCTCGCTGGAGCTGAGCGCCAAAGTCGCCAAGGGCGAGATGAAGTGGTAACCCGATTCACCCACTCACACTGATCCACACTGGAGAACGTCATGAGCAACATCGCAATCATCGGTGCCACCGGCCGTGCCGGCAGCCAACTGTTGGAAGAAGCCCTGCGTCGTGGTCATAGCGTTACGGCCATCGCGCGCGATACGTCGAAAATCGGCCAGCGTGCCGGGGTGGTCAGCAAGAATGTCGACGTGCTGGATGGCGACGCCTTGCAAGCCGCTGTGACGGGGCATGATGTGGTTATCAGCGCGGCACATTTCTCCACGATTCCCGCCGCTGCCGTTGTGGCGCCGGTGAAGAAGGCCGGGGTGAAACGTCTGCTGGTGGTGGGCGGTGCCGGTTCGCTGTTGCTGCCGGACGGCACCCGCGTCATCGACAGCGAAGGCTTCCCGGCGGAATACAAGGCAGAGGCCAGCGCCGGTGCGTTGTTTCTCGAAAACCTGCGCAAGGAACAGGAACTGGACTGGACCTTCCTGTCGCCCTCGGCGGAGTTTGTCGAAGGTGAGCGTACGGGCACGTTTCGGGTTGGCAAGGATGATTTGCTGGTGAGCGGGGCGGGGCGCAGCTGGATTACGTTTGCTGATTATGCGATTGCGATGTTGGATGAAGTGGAAGTGCCGAAGCACTCTCGGCAGCGGTTTACAGTTGGGTATTGAGGTCACTGATCTCCTGTAGGAGCAAGCTTGCTCGCGATGATCGCCAACGATAACGCTGGGAACCAGATACCCCGCGGTGTTCTCCGGTTCATCGCGAGCAGGCTCGCTCCTACAGGATATTGTTCAACGCGACTGCGCCTGCTCCACCAACCACCCCATCAATTCGCGCAACTTCGGCGAAGGTGCAGGTTTCTCCGGGAATACCAGGTAATACGCCAACCCGGTTTTCACCTTCAATTCAAACGGCATGACCAGCCGCCCGGCACTCAGGTCATCGCCAATCAACGACCAATCACCAATCGCCACACCTGTTCCCTGAGACGCCATCGACATCGCCAGGTCCAGGGTTTCGAAATGCTGACCCTTGCTGACATTGCTCAGTTGAAGATTCGCTGCTTTCAACCAGGCATTCCAGTCGCGCTCATCCCGCGTCGGGTGCAGCAGCAAGTGCTGTTGCAGATCCGCCGGTGACTGCAAGGCCTGCGGCCCCTCCAGCATCGGTCGCGAACACACCGGCGTCAGTTGCTCATCGAACAACAGATAAGACGTCAGCGCGTTGTCCGGCGGCGCGCCATACATCACCGCCGCATCGAATTGCTCGCGATGAAAATCCACGCCGTGCTTGACCGTGGTGGTCAGCTCCACCGGTACATCCGGACGCTCCCGTTGCCACTGCAACAGGCGCGGCAACAACCAGCGCATCACACAGGTCGGCGCCTTGAGTTGCAGGGTTTCGCGCTTCTCGCCGATCTGCTCCACCGCCTCGTCGATCAAGCCGAAAATCTGCTGCACCCGTGGCAGCCACTCCCGTCCTTCAGCCGTCAAATCCAGGCCGCGGGCCTGGCGAATGAACAGCTCATAACCCAAATGTTCTTCCAGCCCGGCGATCTGTCGACTCACCGCGCCCTGGGTGATGAACAGCTGTTCGGCGGCACGGGTGAAGTTGCAGCACTGCGCGGTAATCAGAAAAGTGTGCAGCGCCGGCAGGGGAGGCAATCGTTTCATTGGGATCCAAGGTATGACGTGAGGACATGGCTAGTATGACTTTTTATCCATTGTTGCGGCTACGTGTCGCCCGTTCCAATGAGGCCATCCCTGGACCTGCCCGCTCATCATAAACACTGCGCAGGCCCGGCGTCTCAAACGAACAAAAAGGGCAAAAGACATGGCGACGTGCGGCGAAGTATTGGTCAAGTTACTCGAAGATTACGGGGTTGAGCAGGTGTTCGGCATCCCCGGGGTTCACACCGTGGAGCTGTATCGCGGGCTGGCCCGTTCGAGCATCAACCACGTCACTCCGCGTCACGAACAGGGCGCCGGTTTCATGGCCGACGGTTATGCACGCACCAGCGGCAAACCGGGTGTGTGCTTCATCATCACCGGCCCGGGCATGACCAACATCACCACCGCCATGGGCCAGGCCTACGCCGATTCGATCCCGATGCTGGTGATCTCCAGCGTGCAGACCCGCAGCCAGTTGGGCGGTGGTCGCGGCAAGCTCCACGAGCTGCCGAACCAGAGCGCATTGGTCGGCGGCGTGGCGGCGTTCTCCCACACCCTGATGTCGGCGTCCGAACTGCCGGGCGTGTTGGCCCGCGCTTTCGCGCTGTTCCAGGCCGGTCGTCCGCGTCCTGTTCACATCGAAATTCCACTGGACGTTCTGGTTGAAGAAGCCGACGACCTGCTCAGCAGCCTGCCGGTCAACATCGACCGTGCCGGTGCTTCGCCAAGCGCGATCAGCCGCATGACCGAACTGCTCGCTGGTGCCAAGCGTCCGCTGATTCTCGCCGGTGGCGGTGCCATCGATGCCGCTGCGGAATTGACTGAACTGGCTGAATTGTTGGACGCGCCAGTGGCGCTGACCATCAACGCCAAAGGCATGCTCGAATCCGGCCATCCGCTGTTGATCGGTTCGACCCAGAGCCTGGTCGCGACTCGCGCCCTGGTTGCCGAGGCCGATGTGGTGCTGGCCATCGGCACCGAGCTGGCCGAGACCGACTACGACGTCACTTTCGCCGGTGGTTTCGAAATTCCCGGCAAGCTGCTGCGCGTTGATATCGACCCGGACCAGACCGTGCGCAACTACCCGCCGCACATCGCACTGGTAGCCGATTCGCGCAACGCTGCCCAAGCCTTGCTGAGCGCGTTGTCCCACAAATCGCTGGCCGAGCGCCGCAACGATTGGGGCCAGGTCCGCGCCGCACGTCTGCGCGAAGACCTCGCCGCCACCTGGGACGCGCCGACTCTGGCCCAGACCCGTTTCCTCGAAACTGTCCTGCACGAATTGCCGAACGCGGTGTTTGTCGGTGATTCGACCCAACCGGTGTACACCGGCAACCTGACCTTCAACCCGGAGCGCCCGCGCCGCTGGTTCAACTCGTCCACCGGCTACGGCACCCTCGGTTACGCCTTGCCGGCAGCGATTGGCGCCTGGCTCGGCGGTAGCGTTGAAAACGGCGCGCGTCCTCCGGTGGTGTGCCTGATCGGCGACGGCGGCCTGCAATTCACCTTGCCGGAACTGGCCAGCGCCGTTGAAGCGCGTACCCCGGTGATCGTCCTGCTGTGGAACAACCAGGGCTACGAAGAGATCAAGAAATACATGGTCAACCGCGCCATCGAGCCGGTCGGCGTAGACATCTACACCCCGGACTTCATCGGTGTCGCCAAGGCATTGGGCTGTGCGGCCGAAGCGGTCGACGGTGTCGAGCAACTACGCGGTGCATTGCGCTGCGCGGCTGATCGCCAGGGCCCGACCCTGATTGAAGTCGATCAGACTCTGTGGATGCAGGCGGTGTCGAAATGACCTTCCCAACCACGCTTGACGGTCTGTTCATTGACGGAAAATGGTCGGCGGGCAGCGAACACCTGCGCGTGATCAACCCGGCCACCGAAGCGTTGCTGACCACCGTGAATGGCGGTGATGCGCACTCCGTTGATCAAGCCGCAAATGCAGCCACCGAAGCCTTCAAGGCCTGGTCGCAAACCACCGGTGCCGAGCGCGGTGCCATCCTGCGCAAAATCGCTGCGGGCGTGCAGGCCGGTCGCGACAAGTTGATGCACTTGCAGTCGAGCAACAACGGCAAACCGTTGTTCGAAGCGGCCATCGACGTCGATGACGTGATCGCTACGTTCGAGTACTACGCAGGTTTGGCCGAAGGCCTGGACGCCAAACAGGACAGCAACGTCGAGCTGCCCACCGACGACTTCAGCGCCCGTGTGCTCCGTGAGCCGTGTGGTGTGGTCGGCCTGATCGTGCCGTGGAATTTCCCGATGGTCACCACCGCCTGGAAACTCGCCCCGGCCTTGGCCGCCGGTTGCTGCGTGGTGCTCAAGCCTTCCGAAGTGACGCCGCTGCCGGAGCTGGAACTGGCGGCGATCATCGCCGAGGCCGGTTTGCCGAAGGGCGTGTTCAACGTGGTCTGCGGCACCGGTCTGGCGGTCGGCGCGCCGATGTCGGCGGACCCGCGCATCGCCAAGATTTCCTTCACCGGCAGCAACGCGGTCGGCGTGCAGGTGATGCAACGCGCAGCAGAAACCGTGAAGGGCGTGAGCCTGGAACTGGGCGGCAAATCCTCGCTGCTGGTGCTGGCCGATGCTGACATCGAACTGGCCGTGGAAGTGGCCTGTGGCGGTGGTTTCTTCAACGCCGGGCAGATGTGTTCCGCCACCAGCCGAGTGCTGGTCGCCGATGAGCTGGCCGACGAATTCCTCCTGCGCCTGAAGGCGCGTACTGAAGCCATCCGCGTGGCCGACCCGTTCGACCCGAACGTGGAAATGGGCGCACTGGTCAATCAGGCGCAATACCAACGCGTACTCGGTCATATCGACCGCGGTTTGAGTGCTGGCGCCAAGCTGATCTGCGGCGGCAATCGCCCCGCAGACCTGCCACGCGGTTATTTTTTGCAGCCGACGATTTTCACCGAAGTGCCCCTCGACAGTGCGCTGTGGTGTGAAGAGATTTTCGGCCCGGTGATCTGCGTGCGCAGTTTCGCCACCGAAGCCGAGGCGATTGCCCTGGCCAACGACAGCCAGTTCGGCCTGGTGGCCAGCGTGGTGACGCGCGATGCCGAGGCGGCGGATCGGGTTGCCAACGCTTTGCAGGCGGGGCTTGTGTGGATCAACGCGCCGCAAGTGATCTTCCCGCAGACCGCCTGGGGCGGCTACAAACAGAGCAGCATCGGCCGCGAATTGGGGCCATGGGGCTTGCAGGCTTTCCAGGAAATCAAACACGTGATTCGCGCCGTCTGACGGCACGAAAAAGGTGAGCGCATGCCTTCAAAGGAGGCATGCGCTGGCGTCATGGCTTCAATGAATTTTTATCGATAGTCAGGTGTTTTACACGACCTCAGGATGAACTCACTGGTTCAGCCAAGCCCCCGAAAATACGGGGGATAACACTGATCCGGCCGCGCGGATGCAACAGTTTCGACCTGCCTTATACCTACAAAAACAAAGGGAGTCCGTAATGGGCGAGCATGATCTGAACAGACGTCAATTCATCAAAACCGTAGGCGTGGCCTCGGTTGCCGCGGCAGCCATGAGCTTGCCCTTCGTCAAGGCCAATGCCAGCGACACGCGCTTCCAGGGCAAGACCCTGCGCCTGCTGACCTGGTCCGATGACACAGGCCTGGCCGCACTGCGCAACATCGCCGCAACGTTCGAAGACAAGTACGGCTGCAAGGTCATCGCTGACCGCACCGGCAGTACTTCGGAAATGGTCGCCAAACTCAAGGCCGGCGGTGATCGTCCGCAATACGACATCATCACCCTGGCTGGCGTTGGCGCCGAAGGTCTGGCCGCCGCCAACCTGCTGGAAAAACCCGACCTCAACCGCATCCCCAACCTGGTGGATGTCCCGGAGAAATACCGTACCGGCGCCAATGGCCACGGGATCGGCTACCTGCTCTGGTGCAACAGCCTGGTCTACAGCACCCGTACCATCAAGGAAGCACCGGACAGTTACGCCGCCCTGTGGGACGCCGAGCTGTCGCCGAACATCTTCCTGCCGCCGCCGAACTGGACCGAAGCGATGGACCTGATCATCATCGCCGCCAAACTGGCCGGTGGTGACGAACACAACATCGAACCCGGCTTCAAGAAACTCGCGGAGCTGAAGGATCGCGTGGTGACCCTGGGTGAAAACCCGAACCAGATCGCCGAGCTGTTCCGCACCGGTTCCCTGGACATGGGCGGCTTGTACGCACCGGCCTTCTTCCCGAAACAGATCCGCGATCCGGCCTACGGCCTGGGCGCCACGTTCGGCATGAAAGAAGGTTTCTACACCGACCTGATGCTGTCGGTGATGCCGAAAAACCGTCCGGGCGATACCGACCTGACCTACGCGTTCATCAACCACTCTCTGGACCCGCTGGTGCAGGGCAAGATGGCTGAGGACATTTACAACGGCCCGGTCAACGCCAAGGCGATCATCTCCGCCGAAGCGCGCAAGAGCCCGTACATCCTCACGCCTGAGCAGATTGCCGAGAAGGCGATCATGCACGACAACGCCTTCCTGGCCTCCGTGCATGACCAATGGATTCGTCGCTACACGGAAATCTTTTCTTCCTGATTTGAATCGCAGGGAGGTTCTTCGAACCTCATCGCTGGCAAGCCAGCTCCTACAAATACAGCGCTAAGCCCTGTAGGAGCTGGCTTGCCGGCGATCGAGTGCGCAGCACTCGCCAGGATCTTCCATTGACGAGACCCTTGCTATGGAACACCAACCTCTGACTCATCCGGTCGATGCAGCTCCTGTGCGCGCCAATCGGGGTGTTTCGCCGACGACCCGCGCCTGGTTTTTTCTGACGCCGTCGATGCTGTTTCTCGGCGTGCTGATTGCCGCCAGCCTGCTGGTGCTGCGCATGAGCGTCGGCACCAAAGGCGCGGAATGGACCGGGTTCAGCCTGGCCAGTTACGCCCAATTGCTGGAACCGTATTACCTCAAATCCTTGCTGCTGACCCTGCGCCTGGCGCTGATCAGCGCAGTGATCGCCGTGGTGCTGGCGATCCCGGTGGCCTACACCATGTCGCGCCTGACGTCGCCGTTTGTGCGCAGGATCTTCCTCGCTGCGGTGCTGCTGCCATTGCTGGTCAACCTGCTGCTGCAAAGCTACGGCTGGCTGGTGATTCTCGGCCCGGGCGGCATGCTCAATCAGGCACTGATGGGCCTGGGCCTGATCAAGCGCCCGATCATGCTGCTGTACAACCAGAACGGCGTGCTGATGGGCCTGGTGCAAACCGCGTTCCCGTTGGCCGTGCTGCCGATTGCCAGCGCCATGCGCGGCGTCGCCCGCACTTACGAAGAGGCTGCCGCCACGCTGGGCGCCAGTCGCTTTCAGGTGTTCCGCCAGGTGGTTCTGCCGATGAGTTTTCCGGGGATCATCACCGGCGCGACACTGGTTTTCGCTTACAACGCCAGCAGCTTCGTGGTGCCGTTGTTGCTGGGTGGCCGACGCGTGCCGATGCTGGCGGTGATGGTCCATGACCAGATCGCCCCGCTGATGAACTGGCCCGCCGCGTCCGCCGCCGGTGTGGTGCTGATTGTCACCACGCTCGCGATCATGACTTTGTCCGAATACATCACTGGCCGTCGTCGGCGCATGCTGGAGGCTTCGCAATGAGCTCTGTGATCAAGAAGCGTTATTCGCTGCTGCCAGGCGAAACCGGCAAGTTTGCCGGCATCCTCTCGGGGTTTATTTTGCTGCTGGCGGTGTTGCCGATCCTGACCATGATCGTCATGTCGTTCAGCGGTTCGTCGAACCTCGACTTCCCGCCGAGCAGCTACAGCCTGCAATGGTACAAGGCCGCCTGGCACACCTTCGTGTCGCCGGACGCGAGTGATGTGCTGAGCCTCGGCAAAGCCATGACCACCAGCCTGATGGTGTCGTGCCTGACCATGGTCTTCGCCACGATCATCGCGGTGCCGGCGGCTTATGCGCTGACCCGTTGCGAGTTCCGCGGCAAGGCGGTGGCGCTGCAACTGATGTCGCTGCCGCTGGTGTTTCCGATGGTGGTATTGGGCCTGGCGTTGCTGCTGGTGTTCGACAGCCTGCCGTTCCAGATGACCACCTCACGGCTGGTGATTGCCCACGTGATCCTGGCGCTGCCGTTCGTGGTGAAAAACTGCACGGCGGCAATGCTCTCCATCGGCAGCGAAGTCGAAGAGGCCGCACAAATGCTCGGTGCTTCGCCAACGCGGGCGATCATCGATGTGGTGGTGCCGCTGATGAAATCGGGGATTCTGGCGGGGATGCTGCTGGCGTTCATCGTCTCGTTCAACGAATTCACCGTGACCTATTTCCTTTACACCATCGACGTGATGACCGTGCCGATCTGGATGTACAGCCGCACCGTGTCGTCGCTCGACCCTACCGTATTTTCGTTTGCCGTGCTGATCGTGCTGATCGACTTCGTCCTGATCTGGGCGTTGGAGAAGCTGGTCGGTGAAGGTGGCGTTTCGTTCTGATTCTTGAGGTGATTCATATGTCTGGTCTGATTCTGGAAAACGTCGAGAAACATTACGGCTCGGCCTGCGCGGTAAAGGATGTGAACCTGCATTTGCCGGAAGGCAAACTGGTGTGTTTCCTCGGCCCTTCGGGGTGCGGTAAAACCACCTTGCTGCGGATGATCGCCGGCCTCGAAACCCTGACCGGCGGCGAGATTCGCCTGGACGGTGAAGACATCGGCCAAACCCCGGCGCATCTGCGTAATTTCGGCATGGTGTTTCAATCGTTGGCGCTGTTTCCGCACATGACCGTTGGGGAAAACATCGCCTATCCGCTGAAATTGCGCGGGGTCAGCAAGGCTGATCAGCACAAGCGCGTAGTGGAATTGCTGGAACTGATCCAGTTGCAGGAAATGATTGACCGCCCGGTGGCGAAACTGTCTGGCGGTCAACGCCAGCGTGTGGCGATTGCCCGGGCGATTGCCAACCACCCGAAAATCCTCCTGCTGGACGAACCGCTGTCGGCGCTGGACGCCAAGCTGCGCGAGTCGATGCAGGTGGAAATCCGTCAGCTGCAACAACGCCTGAACATCACCACCATCATGGTCACCCACGACCAGCGTGAGGCGATGACCATGGCCGATATCGTCGTGGTGCTGGGTGAGCATCGCGTGCAACAAGTGGGCACGCCGATCGAGATCTATCGTCATCCGGCCAACGAGTTCGTTGCGGACTTCATCGGCTCGGGCAACATTTTCCCGGCGACCGCGCTGGGTAACGGCCAGGTCAGCCTGCCGGGGGGCGATGCACTGCAAGTGCCGATCTGCACGAGCATTGCGGCGGGGGAGAAGGTCAAGATGCTGATCCGCCCTGAGGACCTGCAACTGTCGCATCCGCAGGCGACGGCGGGGAATCGCTTGTTGGGCACCGTGACGTTCGTGCGTGACATCGGCGCGACGATCGAGACGACCGTGGAGTGTTCCGGGGTGTCGTTTACCGCGTTGAGCACGCCGTGCCAGGGGTTTGGGTTGAGCATTGGCAACCCGGTGTCGGTGACGTTGCCGGCCGAGGCTTGCCGAGTACTAGGCGCCTGATCCGGATTTGATGTCGGCTTTGCTGGCCTCATCGCGAGCAGGCTCACTCCCACATTGGATTGGTGTACACCAAACCCCTGTGGGAGTGAGCCTGCTCGCGATGGGGCCGGCACTTGCTCCGCAAAATCCGGATCAAACCGTCAACCGCAACCGCGCCAAATCCCGCAGCGGCGGCGCCCCGAACAACCGGCTGTACTCCCGGCTGAACTGCGACGGGCTTTCATACCCGACGCGATACCCCGCCGCCGACGCTTCCAGCCCTTCGGCCAGCATCAACCGCCGCGCTTCCTGCAAGCGCAATTGCTTCTGATACTGCAACGGACTCATAGCCGTCATCGCCTTGAACCGGTGGTGCAAGGTCGACACGCTCAGGTTCACTTCCTTGGCCAGATCATCAATGCGCAGCGGCTGCTCATAATTGCCGTTGAGCCATTTGATCGCCTGGCTGATGCGGTGGCTCTGGCTATTGGCAATCGCGATCTCATACAAGCGATGGCCCTGCTGACTGCGCAACAACCGATAGAGAATCTCCCGGCGAATCAACGGTGCGAGCATGGCGATGTCTTTCGGCGTGTCCAGCAATCGCGCCAGGCGCAACACCGCGTCGAGCATCGCGGTGTCGATCCGTTCGACATACAAACCGCGACCGGTGGGGCGGGTCGGTACGCCCAAAGGGCCGGCGTCGGCAATCAACGCGGTGATTTCCGCCGGATCAATGTCCAGCCGCACCGAGAGAATCGGTTCTTCAGAGGTGACGTTCACTATTCGCCCGCTCAGGGGCATGGAGACCGACACCACCAGGTAGTTCAGCGGGTCGTAATTGAAGTATTCGTCGGCCAGTCTGACCTCTTTGCGCCCCTGCGCCATGATGCACAACGCCGGTTGCGCCAGCACCGGGGTGAATTCATGGGACTGGCTGTGTTTGCCCATGAACAGCGAGGCGACGGCAGTGGCATAAGTGCCATCCTCCATCGTATTGCGACGGATGATGGCGGCCAGTTCCGCGCGCTGTTTCTCCATGTCGGCGTCCAGCGGGGCTTGAAAGTGATCGAGCGACGACATGCAGGGCATCCTCGGCGAAGCAATGGGAATGAGCTGAGCTTAAATTTGTGCAAGGCACAGCGGTAGACACATCCTGCGAAAAGCTTGCCTGATTCTGCACGGGGTTGAAGAGGTGTGCTGCCAGGGCAGTCTATGGCAGGGGAAACTTGCTCGAACCTCGTGTTTCAGGCCTGTGACACTATTCACACATTGTTACAGGTACCGAATGCAGTCTCGCAGGATTGTGCAACAAGCCGGCAGGAATCGACTAACGGGGCGGCGTGCAGGGGCTTAATCTTGGATCCTGTCGCAGCCCGTCCCACGGCTGCCACTCGAGTACCTGGGAGGGTTGAACATGTCTAAGCAGATCCCCGTCAGTCATATGGCCTTCGTCCGGGCCCGCGCCGGGTGTTCGGCGGAACTCGGTGCGCGCCTCAGCGCCTTGATCGAGCCGTCGCGCACCGCGCCTGGCTGCCTGAGTTTTTCCCTGCAGCATTCGCAGTGCGATCCGGAGTTGTGGCTGGTGTCCGGTTTCTGGACCCATCAGCAAGCCATGACGGCCTATTTCAGCACGCCGGCCATGGATATTTTCGCTGAGCTGGTGCAAGAGCTGGTGGTCAACAGCCTGGATTTCCATACCTTCAAGGACGTTTCGGCGGCCCAGGCGCAGTGGCAGTCCCGGTCGCGGGTACACAAACTGGCGGGTTGAGGGTTTAATGACGCCATTCTCAATCAGCCAGGATCCGCGACATGGCACGCAAAGCCTTTGAAACCTTCGAAGCCGTATCCGCCGTAGTGCCCCGCGAGGGCGGTTACTATGCGGCGATTGCCACCAAAGCCATCGGTGGCTCGGGCGCACCGCGCTTCAACAAATTGCTGGAAGACCAGACTTTCAAGACCGCCAAAGAAGCGGACGAAGCTGCCGCCCTGCAACTGACGCACCTCAAGGGCGTCGGCGAAGACGGCGAGCTGATCTGGTAATTATCTGACCGCTCCCGGGCGGAACATCTTGAACAAGGCCTCCGGGCCCAGTTGAAAGTAATCCGCTGGTCCGCCACCGCGCAGAATCGGTTCTGCCGCGGCGGTGTCGTACACCCCGTCCTTCAACAGCCATTTGGCGATATGCACGGCGACCACTTCGCCGAGAATCAGCCAGCTCGGCACCACGTTGCCGTCAGCGCGCTGCAATTGGATGATCTGCGTGACCTTGCACTCGAAGGACACCGGGCTTTCGGCGACCCGTGGCACCTGAATGATTTTCGACGCCACAGGCGTCAGCCCGGACAACTCGAACTCGTTGACCTCTGGCCCGACCATCGCGCAGCTCTGGTTCATTTGTTCGGCCAGCGGCCGGGTCGCCAGGTTCCAGGCGAACTCGCCGGTCTGTTCGATGTTGTTTAGGCTGTCTTTGCGTCCGACGCTGGAAAATCCAATGATCGGTGGAATGTAGTTGAACGCGTTGAAGAAACTGTAGGGCGCCAGGTTCAGGCGGCCGTCGGCATCCTGCGAAGAAATCCAGCCGATGGGGCGCGGGCCGACGATGGCATTGAACGGGTCATGCGGCAGACCGTGGCCGTTGGCGGGTTCGTAGTAGTGGATGTCGTCGGGCATGAAGGGATTCCTGTTGGTGTGGCGTTCATAGTGCAAGGATGGACAGCGGATTTCCAGCGCACACAATCCCCTGTAGGAGCCGGCTTGCTGGCGATGGAGTGTCAGACACGTTGATGTTGACTGACACAACAT
>NZ_JAHBDB010000049.1:0-39180 GCF_019956105.1 Pseudomonas sp. BF-RE-25 | reverse complement strand
TATAAGAGACGGGGCGTCTTCAGCATCGCCATCGCCAGCAAGCCGGCTCCTACAGGTCGAGGTTTATCGAAAGAATCCGTTCGAACCAACAGCTATTACGGCTTGTTGGGGATCCCGTACTTGCGCAGCCGATGGGCAATCGCGGTGTGGGAGGTTTGCAGGCGGCTGGCCAGTTGCCGGGTCGAGGGGTAGCTGACGTAGAGTTTTTCCAGCAGGGTCTTTTCGAACTCTTCCATCGCCTGCTCCAGGCTGTCGACTTCTGTGTCGCTCTGGCGCGCCACGGAGGTGCCGGCGATGTCGAGGTCGCCGATGTCCACCAGGCTGCTTTCGCAAATCGCCGCGGCGCGAAAGATCACGTTCTGCAGTTGCCGCACGTTGCCCGGCCAGCGGTTGCCCAGCAACGCCGGGTAAGTGCCCGGCGCCAGGCGACACACCGGTCGCTGAATCTGCGCGCAGGCCTGCTGCATGAAATAGCGCGCCAGCAGCAGAATGTCCTGGCCGCGTTCGCGCAGCGGCGGGACTTCGACGTTGAGCACGTTGAGGCGATAGAACAGGTCTTCGCGGAACGAGCCCTCGCTGACCATTTTTTCCAGGTCACGGTGCGTGGCGCTGAGGATCCGCACGTTGACCTTCACTTCACGATCACCGCCCACCCGACGGAAACTGCCGTCGTTGAGGAAGCGCAGCAGTTTCGCTTGCAAGTACGGCGACATCTCGCCGATCTCATCGAGAAACACCGTGCCCTGGTTGGCCAATTCCATCAGCCCCGGCTTGCCGCCCCGTTGCGCGCCGGTGAAGGCGCCGGGGGCGTAGCCGAACAGTTCGCTTTCGGCGAGGTTCTCTGGCAATGCCGCGCAGTTCAGTGCCAGGAACGGCGAGCTGTGCCGCGCGCTGATGGCGTGACAGGCCCGGGCGACGAGTTCTTTGCCGGTACCGGTTTCGCCCTGGATCAACAGCGGCGCATCGAGGGCTGCAACCCGCTGCGCGCGGGCCTTGAGCGTACGAATCGCCGGGGATTCGCCGAGCAGCGCATCGAACCCTTCGGCGTGGTCGTGGTGCAGCGCCGAGAGGCGTTCGCCGATGCGGTTCGGTTGATACAGCGTCAGCAGGGCGCCGGCGTCGGTGATCGGCGTGGCGTCCAACAACAAAGTCTGGCCGTTGACGGTGATCTCCCGCAGCGGCAGACGAAAGCCGTGCTCCAGCAGGGCGTCGAGCAATGCGGGATCGGCAAACAGGTCAGCGACACTTTCACCGGCCGGTTCGCGACCGTACAAGGCAATCAATGCCGGGTTGGCCAGCAGCACCTTGCCGGCACTGTCCAGGGCCAGTACCGGGTCGGTCATGGCCGCGAGCAGCGCATCGAGCTGCAAGTGTCGACGTTGGCCGGGAAGGATGTCGACCACCGTCATCGCCTGCACGCCGCGCACGCTGAGCAAGGCGTCGTGCAGCTCTTCGAGCACGTCCGGGCTCAGGGTCGGGGCGTCGATGTAGACGTTGGGCGGAACCATTTCCACCGCATCCAGATTGAGATTGCGCCCACCGAGCAGGGCCAGGACTTCCTGGGTAATGCCGACGCGGTCGATGAAGCTGACGTGGATACGCATGGGGCGGTTTTTTTATCTGACGTGCGGAGGGTGGCAAGTATGCCTTGGAGGAGGGGTTCAGGTGAAATCCGCTGATGGGATCGCCACTCTGTAGGAGCCAGCTTGCTGGCGATGGCATCACCTCGGTGTATCTGACAGACCGCAGAGATGCCATCGCCAGCAAGCCGGCTCCTACAGGTACAGCGTTCATCCAGGGGAATAGGGTTATTCGAAGTGTTCGATGTTCACCGGGTCACCGGATTTCATATCCAGCTGCTTGCGGATGTCTTCGAACATCAGATCGTAATGCTTGTGGACCGAGCCGATCTGACTATGGGTCTTCGGAATCCCGTACTTCTCGGCGATTTTCGTTACGTTGTTGGCGAAGTTGTAGGCTTCCTCCTTGCGCAGAAAGAAGGGCTCCTTCACGTCCTTTCCTTGAATACTGCCATGCAGGGTGAACTGAATCCCTTTCTCCCCCTTGGGATTCTTGCTGACTTCATAGTCTAGGTGCACGTTGTAGCTGACATCGTCCGGTGTCAGTGCATGGCGCTCAATGTGCAGGTGACCGGGCTCGAACTGTGCCATTGACGGTTCTCCTTATAAATAAGTAATGCCAGGTTTTGCCGTGCTGATTCGGGTGCCGGCCGTGCCCTGGACGATCGCCTCGATGTCCGAGAGTGAACCGATCACCGCGACCTTTCCAGTATGGCGCGCGAACTCGCAGGCTGCCTGAACCTTGGGTCCCATGGAGCCGGCGGCGAAGCCGAGTTTTTCCATTTCGTCCGGGTGCGCCTGGCCGATGGCTTTTTGTGTGGGTTTACCGTAGTCGATGAAGGCCGCGCTGACGTCGGTGGCAATCACCAGCAAATCGCTGTCCAGCTGTTCGGCCAGCAACGCCGAGCACAGGTCTTTGTCGATCACCGCTTCCACGCCTTGCAGCTTGCCGTGGGCGCCGTACATGGTCGGGATGCCGCCACCGCCGGCGCAAATCACGATGCTGCCTTTTTCCAGTAGCCACTTGATCGGGCGGATTTCGAAGATGCGTTTCGGTCTCGGGCTGGCCACCACGCGGCGGAATTTGTCGCCGTCCGGGGCAATCGCCCAGCCTTTTTCGGCGGCGAGCTTTTCTGCTTCGGCCTTGGCGTACACCGGGCCGATGGGTTTGGTCGGATTCTGGAAGGCCGGGTCGTTGGCGTCGACTTCGACCTGGGTCAGGAGCGTGGCGAAGGGCACTTCGAAGTCCAGCAGGTTGCCCAGTTCCTGTTCGATGATGTAGCCGATCATGCCTTCGGTTTCGGCGCCGAGCACGTCCAGCGGGTAAGGCGACACCGAGGTGTAGGCCGCCGCTTGCAGCGACAACAGGCCGACCTGCGGGCCGTTGCCGTGGGCGATGACCAGTTCGTTGCCGGCATGGATCTTGGCGATCTGTTCGGTGGCGATCCGGATGTTGGCGCGTTGGTTGTCCGCGGTCATGGGTTCACCACGGCGGAGCAGGGCGTTACCGCCCAGAGCAACGACGATACGCATGATTCAGTCCTTTCAATAAAGAGATTACGAGCGACTCGGTTCCTCTGTCGAAACCCGGTCAATGTGGGAGCGAGCCTGCTCGCGATTACCATTTCACATTCAACAATGATGTTGGCTGTTACTCCGCTATCGCGAGCAGGCTCGCTCCCACAGGGGGTTGTGTGCCTGCAGGAGGAACCGGGTCAGCCGTTACAGGTCAGCCAGGGTCGACACCAGGATCGCTTTGATCGTGTGCATGCGGTTTTCCGCTTGCTCGAAGGCGATGCACGCTGGCGACTCGAACACGTCATCGGTGACCTCGATGCCGTTGGACAGGTGCGGATACTGCTCGGCAATCTGTTTACCGACCTTGGTGTCGCTGTTATGGAACGCCGGCAGGCAGTGCATGAACTTGGTGCGTGGGTTGCCGGTGGCTTTCATCAGTTCCGCGTTGACCTGGTAGGGCAACAGTTGCTGGATGCGTTCGGCCCAGGCTTCGACCGGCTCGCCCATCGACACCCAAACGTCGGTGTGGATGAAGTCCACGCCCTTGACCGCTGCTTTCGGGTCTTCGGTCAAGGTGATCCGGGCGCCGCTTTCTTCCGCGTACTTCTTGCAGCGCGAGACCAGATCATCAAGGGGCCACAGGGCTTTCGGCGCGCAGATGCGCACGTCCATGCCCAGCTTGGCGCCGATCAGCAGCAGCGAGTTGCCCATGTTGTTGCGCGCGTCGCCCAGGTAGGCGTAGCTGATTTCGTGGATCGGCTTGTCCGCGTGTTCACGCATGGTCAGCACGTCGGCGATCATTTGCGTCGGGTGGTACTCGTCGGTCAGCCCGTTGAACACTGGCACACCGGCGAACTTGGCCAGTTCCTCGACGATTTCCTGCTTGAAGCCACGGTATTCGATAGCGTCGTACATGCGCCCCAGTACTCGGGCGGTGTCCTTCATGCTTTCCTTGTGGCCGATTTGCGAGGAGTTCGGGTCGATGTAGGTGACGTTGGCGCCCTGATCATAGGCCGCGACTTCGAAGGCGCAACGGGTGCGGGTCGAGGTTTTTTCGAAGATCAGCGCGATGTTGTTGCCTTTGAGGTGTTGTTGCTCGGTGCCGGTGTACTTCGCGCGTTTGAGGTCGCGGGACAGGTCGAGCAGGTAACGCAGCTCACGGGGCGTGTGGTGCTCCAGGCTGAGCAGGTTACGGTTGTGGATGTTGAACGCCATGATGATTCTCCTTGAGTTCGGTAATCGGCCCGGCCGCTACCGGGTCAGTGCGGCCGGGGGGATGGTCGTTTAGTAGTCGATAGGGTCGCGGATGATCGGGCAGGTCATGCAGTGGCCGCCGCCACGGCCGCGTCCCAGTTCACCGGCGCTGATGGTGATGACTTCCACACCGGCCTTGCGCAGCAGGGTGTTGGTGTAGGTATTGCGGTCATAACCGATGACCACGCCGGGTTCCACGGCCACCACGTTGTTGCCGTCGTCCCACTGCTCGCGTTCGGCGGCGAAGCTGTTGCCGCCGGTTTCCACCACGCGCAACGCTTTGAGGTTCAATGCCTTGGCCACCACATCGAGGAAGTTGCCTTCTTCGCGACGGATGTCGATGCCCCCTTGTTTGCCTTCATCCGGACGCAGGGTGAAGCCGACGATCTGGTTCACCACTTCCGGGAAAATCGTCACCAGGTCGCGGTCGCAGAAGCTGAACACGGTGTCCAGGTGCATGGCCGCGCGGGACTTCGGCAGACCGGCGACGATGACTTTTTCCACGGCCTTGTTCTTGAACAGGTTCAGGGCCAACAGGCCGATGGCCTGACGGGATGAGCGTTCGCCCATGCCGATCAACACCACGCCGTTGCCGATCGGCATGACGTCGCCGCCTTCAAGGGTGGAACTGCCGTGTTCCTGGTCCGGATCGCCGTACCAGATTTCGAAGTCGGCGTTGGTGAACTGCGGGTGGAATTTGTAGATGGCGGTGGTCAGCAAGGTTTCTTGACGGCGCGCCGGCCAGTACATCGGGTTCAGCGTCACGCCGCCGTAGATCCAGCACGTGGTGTCGCGGGTGAACTGGGTGTTGGGCAGCGGCGGCAGAATGAAGCTGGAGTGGCCGAGGAAATCGCGGAACATCTGGATGGTCTTGCCGCCGAAACTGTCCGGCAGGTCATCGGCGGAGACGCCGCCAATCAGGAACTCAGCGATCTTGCGCGGCTCCAGGCTGCGCAGCCATGACTTCGTTTCATCGATCAACCCCAAGCCGACCGAATTGGCGGTGACCTTGCGTTCCAGAATCCAGTCGAGGGCTTCAGGAATCGCGACGATGTCGGTCAGCAGGTTGTGCATTTCCAGCACGTCGACCCCGCGTTCACGCATCTTGGTGACGAAATCGAAATGGTCACGCTTGGCCTGGGCGACCCACAGCACATCATCGAAAAGCAGTTCGTCGCAGTTGTTCGGGGTCAGCCGCTGGTGGGCCAGGCCGGGGGAGCAAACCATGACTTTGCGCAGTTTGCCGGCTTCGGAATGTACGCCGTACTTAACTTTTTCCGTGGTCATTACAGTGATCCTCCAGATGACAAATAAGTCAGGTGTTACAGGGTCAGGAAGCCGTCATACAGCCCGTAAGCAGCCACCAGGGCGCCCACGATGACGGCTGCAAAAATCAGCTTCTCGACGTTGGTGAAAATCGGTTTGCCGAGTTCTCGCTTGGCCTTGGCGAACAGGATGACCCCGGGCGCATAGAGCAGGGCAGACAACAGCAAGTATTTGGTGCCCCCTGCGTAGACCAGCCAGACTGCGTAGATCACCGCGATGGCACCGATGAGCAAATCCTTCGAGCGTTCGCCCGAGTCGTTTTCATAACTCTCGCCGCGCACCGCCAGCAGCAGTGCATAAGCCGCGGACCACAGATACGGCACCAGAATCATTGAAGTGGCGAGGTAGATCAGCGACAGGTAAGTACTGGCGGAAAACAACGTGATGATCAGGAACAGCTGCACCATCGCGTTGGTCAGCCACAAGGCATTGACCGGCACATGGTTGGCGTTCTCCTTGCGCAGGAATTCCGGCATGGTGTGGTCCTTGGCGGCGGCGAACATGATCTCCGCACACAGCAGCACCCATGACAGCAACGCGCCAAGCAGGGAAATGATCAGGCCGACGCTGATCAGCACCGCGCCCCAGTGACCGACCACGTGCTCCAGCACCGCGGCCATCGACGGGTTCTGCAGTTTCGCCAGTTCCGGTTGGGTCATGATGCCCAGCGACAGCACGTTCACCAGCACCAGGAACAACAGCACGGTGATGAAGCCGATCACGGTGGCTTTACCGACGTCGCTGCGCTTTTCCGCTCGCGCCGAGAAGATGCTCGCGCCTTCGATGCCGATGAACACCCAGACGGTGACCAGCATCATTTTGCGCACCTGGTTCATCACGCTGCCCAGGTCGGGGTTTTTCACGCCCCAGATGTCAGCGGTGAAGATGTCGAGCTTGAAGGCGAAAATCGCGATCAGCACAAACAGCAGCAGCGGCACGACCTTGGCGACGGTGGTCACCAGGTTGATGAACGCCGCTTCCTTGATCCCGCGCAGCACGAGGAAGTGCACGGCCCAGAGCAGCAGCGACGCACCAATCACAGCGGCAACGGTGTTGCCTTCGCCGAAGATCGGGAAGAAGTAGCCGAGGGTGCTGAACAGCAGGACGAAGTAACCGACGTTACCGAGCCAGGCACTGATCCAGTAACCCCACGCGGAGGAGAAACCCATGTAGTCGCCGAATCCGGCCTTGGCGTAGGCGTAAACACCGCCGTCCAAGTCAGGTTTGCGATTGGCGAGTGTCTGGAACACGAAGGCGAGTGTCAGCATGCCTACGGCAGTGATGGCCCAACCGATAAGCACCGCGCCGACGTCGGCACTGGCGGCCATGTTCTGGGGCAAAGAGAAGATCCCGCCACCGATCATAGAGCCGACAACCAACGCAACAAGTGCACCGAGTTTCAGTTTTCCGGGGGATTCAGACATTGCATGACTCCAATGCAGGAGAAGAGAGACAACAGAGTAGTTCTGTTAGCAATTCAGTCAGCTGACTTAGATCAGTGCATGGCTACATTCCATTGTTAATGAAAGACTTATGAACCTTTTCCGGGCATAACGGTATTTCCGGAAAAGCCCGGTCCAGAGGCCTCGACTGATACAAAAGGAATAACTCCAATTGCTTGGAACTTTTACGCTAGTTCGTTTTCTGCGTTCCGCAAATTTTTGACGCCGGTTTCAGGTATGGAATCGATTAATTAAGATTGACCCACAAATTCGCTCTTTGCCAAGACGCTAATAGAATCATCCGCTATAAATAACGGACATGACTTGGCGTTTTCTAATAAACGTTATTACGCTGTACCTATTTAGTTAAAACCAACCATGTGACGGTTTCCCGGCCGTGGTCATTCCCCGGTCGCATCGGGAAAAATGGAGACGCAGGCATGTCGCAACCGACGCAAAAACTTCGCCTGAGCGCACTGATCGCGCTGGTGGTTGGATCGATGATTGGTGGCGGGATATTTTCCTTGCCGCAGAACATGGCCGCCCGTGCCGATGCCGGCGCGATATTGATCGGTTGGGCCATCACCGCCGTCGGAATGCTGACGCTGGCCTTTGTGTTTCAGACGCTGGCTAATCGCAAACCCGAGCTGGATTCCGGGGTGTACGCCTACGCGAAGGCAGGGTTCGGTGACTACATGGGGTTCTCGTCCGCGTGGGGGTACTGGATCAGCGCCTGGCTGGGCAACGTCGGTTACTTCGTTCTGCTGTTCAGCACCCTCGGTTACTTCTTTCCGGTGTTTGGCCAGGGCAACACGCCCATCGCCATCGGTTGCGCCTCGGTCCTGCTGTGGGCCGTGCATTTTCTGGTGCTGCGCGGGATCAAGGAGGCGACGTTCATCAATCAGTTGACCACCGTGGCCAAGATCGTGCCGCTGATCATGTTCATCGTCATCGCCGCCGTGGCGTTCAAGGCCGACATCTTTACCCGTGACATCTGGGGCCGCAGCAACCCGAATTTCGGCGGCGTGATGGATCAGGTGCGCAACATGATGCTGGTCACCGTGTTTGTGTTCATCGGCATCGAGGGCGCCAGTGTGTATTCGGCGCGGGCGGAGAAACGTTCGGATGTCGGCCGGGCGACGGTCATCGGTTTTATTGGCGTGCTGGCGCTGTTGGTGCTGGTGAACGTGTTGTCGCTGGGGATCATGAGCCAGCCGGAACTGGCCAACCTGCAGAACCCGTCACTGGCGGCGGTGCTGGAACATATCGTCGGGCCTTGGGGCGCGTTGTTGATCAGCATTGGCCTGGCGATTTCGTTGCTCGGCGCGTTGTTGTCCTGGGCGCTGCTTTGCGCCGAGATCCTCTTTGCCACGGCCAAGGACAAGACCATGCCGGCCTTCCTGAAAAAGGAAAACGCCAACCATGTGCCGGTCAATGCGCTGTGGCTGACCAACGTGATGATCCAGCTTTTCCTGCTGATCACGCTGTTTTCCGCCGGGACTTACACCAGCCTGATCTACCTCGCGTCGTCGATGATTCTGGTGCCGTATCTGTGGTCGGCAGCGTATGCGGTGTTGTTGAGCGGACGCGGCGAAACGTACGAGCACGCGTCGGCGGAACGCACCAAGGACTTGCTGATCGGCGGCATCGCGCTGAGTTATGCGGTGTGGCTGTTGTACGCCGGTGGGGTCAAGTATTTGCTGCTGTCGGCGTTGTTGTATGCGCCGGGGGTGATTCTGTTCGCCAAGGCCAAACGCGAGCAGGGTGAACCGCTGTTTACAGCAATCGAGAAAGGGATTTTTACCGCGGTCATCAGCGGCGCCGGTTTGGCGGCGTACGGTTTGTACAGCGGATTTCTGTCGTTGTGAGGTTGCGGCTGGCCTATCAGCCGCCCTATGACTGGCCGGCGATGCTGGGGTTCTTGTCGGCGCGGGCCGTGGCGGGAATGGAAACGGTGGTGGATGGCGTGTATTCGCGCAGCATTGGCCTGGAAGGCGATCACGGCACGTTTTGGATAAGGCCGGTGGCGGGCGATGCGCTGGAAGTGACGCTGGATTTTCCTGACCCGGCGGCGGTGCCGGAGATCGTTGCGCGGTTGCGACGGATGTTTGATCTGGATGCGGATTTAGCCGCGATTCATCGGTCGCTGGAGGCTGACCCGTTGATGGCGCGGTTGATTGCCGAGCGGCCGGGATTACGGGTTCCGGGGACGTGGGACGGTCTGGAGCTGGCGATTCGTGCGGTTTTGGGGCAGCAGATCAGCGTGGTTGCGGCGATCAGGTTGGCGGGGAAACTGGTGGTGCAATATGGGACGCCTTTGACGTCGGTTTTGCCCGGTATCACGCAGGTGTTCCCGGCGGCTGATGTATTGGCGCAGGCGGATCTGGCGGCGCTGGGCATGCCGAAAAGCCGGGGCCGGACGTTGTCGGGCGTGGCCCAGGCGTTGCTTGATGATCCGTTATTGTTTGAGCCGGGGCGTGAGGGTGGTGTGGCGCGGTTGCTGGCGTTGCACGGGATTGGCGACTGGACGGCGCAGTACATTGCCTTGCGACAATTGCGCGAGATGGATGCGTTTCCGGGTGGGGATGTGGGATTGATCAATGCGTTATCGGCGCTTGAGGGGGAGCGGGTGACGGCTCGGGAGTTGTTGGCGCGGGCCGAAGGTTGGCGACCTTGTCGAGGGTATGCGGCGCAGCTTTTGTGGACATCACTGAGTCGGGCGGACTGAGCTGATCCGGGATTTTTAGTGACTGTTCGACCGCTATCGCGAGCAGGCTCGCTCCTACAGTGGATCAGTGTCGATCACAAAACCTGTGGGAGCGAGCCTGCTCGCGATTGCGTCCGGAGAGTCACCACCACTGCGCGCGATGTGAACCCAATTCGGAGGCCGGTATCGCCCACTGCAACGGCGTCCCGGTGATTTTCAGTGGCACATGAAGCCGATGCGCCGGCCCCCAGGGCGTCTGTTCAACCAGCAAGTCCTGATCGTTTTCATCCTCTGCCCGCAGCAGCTCACTCGTCCCCGCCCCCTGTTCAATCAACAACTTCGCCGTCCGCGCCAGCGACAACCGTGCTGACCCACTCCGTCCCAATAACGTGATCGCCGCAGCCGCCATCAAATACCCGGTGGCATGATCCAGCGCCTGCACGGGCAACGGCGTCGGCTTGTCCGCCTTCTTCCATTGCATCCCCGCTTCGGCAATCCCGCTGCTCATCTGCACCAGGCTGTCGAAGCCGCGGCGGTTCTGCCATGGTCCGCTCCAGCCGTAGGCATTCAGGCAGACGTCGATCAGGCCGGGCGCGAGTGCCTGCCGTTCGGCGACGCCGTAACCCAGCCGTTCCAGGGCATCGGCGCGGTAGCCGTGGAGCAGAATGTCGGCGTCCTTGAGCAGGCTTTCGAACAGGATGCGATCTGCTTTGTCATGCAAGTCCAGGCGTGCGCAGCGTTTGCCCAAGGTGACTTCCGGCACCACGCCGGGCTCGTTCCAGGTCGGTGGGTCGATGCGCAAAACGTCGGCGCCGAGGCCGGCAAGAAAGCGACTGGCGACCGGGCCGGCAAGCACGCGGGTCAAATCCAATACCTTGATCCCGGCCAGTGGTTGCGCCACCGATCCTTGCCACGATCGCGGCGGTTCAGGGTTGCCGGCGCTGAACTGAATCAGTGGTTCAGAATTCACCGCCTGGCCCTGGGGATGCGCCTGCCATTGCGCCCAACTGCGCATTTCGGCGGCACAGCCACCGGCCTTGACCACGGCGTGTTCCAGATCGGTTTTCGCCCATTGCGCAACCTTGCTCGCCACGGCGGCGCGGTCGGCACAGGCGCCGAGCACTTTTTCGGCCGCCGCACGGTGATGAGGCGCGTTGGTGTGCAGGCGTATCCAGCCGTCGCTGGTCGGGTAGTCTCCGGCCACCGGGTCCCAGAGTGGAGGAACGCTCCAGCCGACGGGACGGATCGACGTCGCAAACCAGAAAGACGCGAGGCGACGGTCGACTTCAAGGTTGGGCAAACGACCGGTGTGCTGGTGCAGTAACTCGCTGACCGCTTGGCCGGCAGCGGCAATGCTGGCGCTCGCCAGGTCAGTGACGGCGAACGCCGAGGGCAGGGCACCCTTCGAGGCGAACGGAATCGGGGTGTGGGGCAAGCCGAGTGCGGCTTGAATGGACGTGAGTAAATCAGTCATCGAAGGCCCTCCGGAAGAGGGCCAGAGCATAGAACAAAACACCGGTCATTTAGATACCCCCCCTGTAGGAGCGAGGCTTGCCCGCGAAGAACGATAACGCGGTCAGCCTGACACACCGCGTCGACACATTCGCGGGCAAGCCTCGCTCCTACAGGGGCCGTGGCAGCTACACGCGGAACTGATCCATCAATTTCATCTGGTGGGTGGTCAGGGAGTTGAGCTGGCTGCTGATCTGCGCCGATTCGGTGGCCTGGCCGGTCAGGGTTTCGGTGACGGTGCGGATCGCCGAGACGTTGCGGTTGACCTCTTCGGCCACGGCGCTTTGCTGTTCGGCGGCGCTGGCGATTTGCAGGTTCATGTCGCTGATGACCGTGACCGCGTCGCTGATTTTGCTCAAGGCTTGCACCGCTTGTTGAATCTGCCCGGCGTTGCTGTGCGCCTGGGTCTGGCTCGAATGCATGGTGGCGACCACGCCACGGGTGCCGGTCTGGATGCGCTCAATGACGATGCGAATCTCTTCCACCGAATCCTGCGTGCGTTTGGCCAGGTTGCGCACTTCATCGGCCACCACCGCAAAGCCGCGACCGCTCTCGCCGGCACGGGCGGCTTCGATGGCGGCGTTGAGCGCCAGCAGGTTGGTCTGTTCGGCGATGCTGCGGATGACTTCCAGCACCGAACCGATCTGCTCGCTGTTGACCGCCAGCGCTTCGACTTCGGTCACCGCCTTGCTGACTTCATCGGCCAGTTGATTGATGTCGCGGGTGCTGCGTTCGATGATCGACATGCCATCGCGAGCCGACTGGTCAGCGCCCTTGGCTGCGTTTGCCGCGTTCGACGCACTGTTGGCGACGTCATGGGCCGTGGCGCTCATTTCGTTGGACGCGGTGGCGACCTGGTCGATTTCGCGGAACTGCACCTGCATGCCTTCGCTGGTCTGGCGGGCGATTTCTGAAGACTGGTCGGCGGTGCCACGGGCATCGGTGATGCTCTGCTTGATCTGCGCGATGGTCGGTTGCAGCTTGTCGAGGAAGCGATTGAACCAACTCACCAGTTCGCCCAGTTCGTCCTGCTTGCTGTAATGCAGGCGCTGGGTCAGGTCGCCGTCGCCGCTGGCAATGGCCTTGAGCATTTCGGCGACGCTGTTGATCGGCCGGGTCACGCCCGACGCGGTGAGCCAGATCAGCAGCAGACCGACGAGGCCGGCAGCGACCGCCACCAGCACGGCTTTGATCGTACCGCTTTGCTGGGCATCATCGAGCACCGTTTGCAGCTTCACCGAATCGGCCAGCAGCACTTGCTTGGGCAGGTCGATCACCACGCCCCAGGCTTTGGAATCACTGATCGGGCTGACCGGGTACACCGCACGAATCAAATCGCCTTGTTCGAGGATTTTCGGTGCGCCGCCGCTGAGCAATTGCAGGACATCCTTGCCCTCTGCGCCCAGGGTCTCACCGATGCTTTTGCCGACCTTGCTCGCGTCGACGCTGTAAGCGGCAAGCACGCCGCTGCCAGAGACAATCAGCATGTGCCCGGCGCTGTTGAACAGATCACGCTGGGAACCGACAGCCGCTGCCTGCAAGGCGTCGAGGGCGATGTCCACGCCGACCACGCCGATGGATTTGCCGTCCACCAGCAGCGGTACGGAAATGGTGGTCATCAGCATTTCCTTGCCGCCGACGGTGTCGGCGTACGGGTCCAGCAAGCAGGTGCGCTTGTTGTCGCGAGGGCAGGTGTACCAGCTGTTGTAAGGCGTGCCGCTGAGGCTCAAGGTGGTTTTGGTCATGTCGTCTTCGACCATGATCGTGTTGAGCGCGGTACCACCGGCGCGGCTCCAGTAACTGGCGAAACGACCGGCTTCGTTGGACTGTCGAGCGGCGTCATTGGCGAACTCGCTGTCCTTGCCGTCCAGACCGTTGGGTTCGAACGCCAGCCAGATCCCCAACACTTTGCTGTTGCGCTCGAAGGCGGTTTTCAGGCTCTGGTTCAACTCTTCACGCAGGGCGCCGGCCTCAAGCGAGCGTTTGGCGGCCAGGGTGCGCATGTCCTTGATCTGGTCCGCCAGGGCGGTCACCACCAGCAGGCTTTCGCCAAAGGTTTTCTGCACCCGCACCGCTTGCTCGGCGGCCTTGGCCTGAAGCAGGTCTTGCACGCTGTCGGTGAGCATTTTGCTGCTGGAGGCGCTGACCAGCTCATCGTTCTGGTTGGTCTGGTAGAAGTTCATGCTGACGATCAGGACGACCACGCCCAGCAGGCATAGACCGGAGAGCAGAACGATTTTCAGGCGGATGGACAGAGAGTCGAACATAGGACGAACTCGCGAAGGGATGAAGTGTTGGCTGCGAGTCGAGGCCGACCCGGTTCGCCAAATCCATTCAGCGCCAATCTCTGCGCATCGGCGTGGTGCGAGGATGCATGAAGGTGACCCCGACGAACGGTCATGGTTGAACGTTTGCGCGGGAAAAAGTGCCGAAAAGCGCTTTAAAACGGGGATAAATCGCGGAGTGTGTCAGGTGGTTTGCGGCAGTGATTCCGGTCGTGACCAGATCCACAGATTGCCCAGGCTCATGCCGGCAATGGCGAGGTAAACCGGCCAACCGTGATCGAGCATGACCAGCATCAACCCGGCGCACAGCAGCATGCTCACGGTGGCACTGACCTTGGCTCGACGCGCAACGATTTTACCGTTGCGCCAGTTGCAGAGGATCGGACCGAACAGCCGATGGTTTTCCAGCCAGGCACTCAGGCGCGGCGAACTCTTGGTCGCGGCCCAGGCGGCGAGCAGGACGAACTCGGTGGTCGGCAGGCCTGGCACGACGATGGCGATCAGGCCGATGGCTAGGCTGATGTAGGCCAAGAGACCGAACAGAATGCGGGCGAGTTTTGAGGAGGAGCGAGTCATAAGATCGACGCTTGCCCTGTAGGAGCGAGGCTTGCCCGCGAAGAATGCGCCGCGGTTTTTCAGATAGACCGCGTTATCGTTCTTCGCGGGCAAGCCTCGCTCCTACAGGGGCGGGGTTATCAGGCGAGTTCGGGAGTGGTGGTGTAGGCGTGTTCCAGCAACACGGTGAAGCGGTTGAACGCCGCGATGGCGCCTTTATCCAGCTCGGCTTCTTCCTGCTCGGTGAGTTCCAGACCGTCCAGCGTCTTGGCGAAGCTTTTCCAGCCTTCAGCGCGGCCACCGGCCGGTTCGCCGAGGTGACGGGCGCCGAAGGTTTCGCTCAGGCCCAGGCCGACAGCCCGTTTGATCAGGAACGCTGCACCGAGCTTCGAGCCTTCGGACACAAACAACCAACCCAGCGCTTCGGCTTTGCTCGGGGTGTTCACTGCACCCGCGACAGGCGCCGGCACTTCGGTGTCCAGATCGGCCAGGTCAGCCTTGGCCGCCTCGGCACGGCAGCGCGCCGCCAGATCGGGAACGATGGCGATCAGTTCGGCATCGTTGTACAGCGCCACCAGCTCCGACTGGAACAGATATTGCGCCACCACGAAACGGGCGAAATTGGCCTGGGTTTCGAACGGCGCGTGGGCTTTGACCAGTGCATCGAGTTTGGTGTGGGGCTCATGGGTGATCTGGTTCAAGCGTTGCGAGCGCAAAGCCGGGCGTTGAGCAGTGTCCTGGTTAGTCATGAGAAATCCTTGAAGAAAAGAGGCGCTTGGTAACGAGACGAACAAGAAGACGCCTGACAGTAAAAAAACCTCACTGTGCGGCGCTATAAAAAGCCGCGCAGTGAGCGTGCAGGATCAGATGTCCCAGACCAGATTGACCGCGAAGTTGCGACCCGGCTGAGTCAGGCGATCAAGGTTGGCCGGGCTGAGGACCGAAGCCTCGCCGACGCCGTCGTAACCGCGCACGTCATCCCACAGCCAGTACTTTTTGTCGGTCAGGTTGTAGACCCCGGCGCTGACAGTCACGTCGTCCGTCACTTTGTAGAAACCGGTCAGGTCCAGCACGCCGAAGCCCGGCGATTTGAACTGGCTGCTGACGCCGTCCGGCGACTTGAATTTGGTGTCGTCGACGCGATCCTTCTTTTTCACCAGCGTCCAGCTGAGCAAACCACCGTAGTTGTCCTGGTCGTAACCGAGGCCGAACACACCGGTCAGCGGGTTGACGCTGTTGATCGGTTCGCCGTTGTCGTTGTTGCGACCGTAGGCATAGGCCACCGAGCCCTGGGTGTACAGACCTTGTGGCGCGCCGAAGACGTCGAGGTTCAGACGTCCCTTGACCTCTGCGCCCTTGATCGTGGCGCGCTTGATGTTGGCGCTCTGGAAGGTCAGCTCGTTATAACCGGGGGAGATGGCATCCTCTTCGATGAAGTCGCGGTACTTGTTGTAGAACACAGCCACATCGAAGGAGCCCGATTCGAATTGACCGCGCAGACCGGTTTCAAAACCTTTGCTGGTTTCCGGGTCGAGGTTCGGGTTGGGTTCCACGCGATAACCGGTGGTGGTGTTCTCGAAGCGCCCGTACAACGCCTTGGCGGTCGGTGTGCGGAAACCTTCGGCGTACTGGCCATACCAGGTGTACTGGTCAGTCAGGGCGTAGGTCAGGCCGAATTTCGGCGACACGCGATGCCAGGTTTTGGCGTCGTTGCTGACGGTGCCGCGGCCATCGGCAGCCACGGTGTTCAAGAACTCCTGGGTGATGTGCGGCTTGAGCTCGGTGTAGTCGTAGCGCAGCCCCGGCAGGAAGGTCCATTTGTCCCAGCTGATCTGATCCTGGGCGAACAGGCTGTAGGTGTTGACGGTCGGGTCGGGGAAGTCGCTGGATTTTTTCAGCACGTCTGCGGTGCTGACGGCGCCGAGGGTTCGGCAGGAGCCAAAGACCGCGAGGCAGGTGCCGTTGCCGCTGCGCGAACCGGTGACTTTCTGCTGTTTGATCGTGGTGCCGTAGGTCAGCAGGTGCTCGGTGTCGGCAAGACTGAAAGCCTTGTCCAGTTGCGCGTCAAACACCCACTGCTTTTCTTCATAAAGGGTTTCGCGGGTGCGCAGCACTTTGCGTGAGATCGGGTAGTAGAACTCTTCGGTGCTCTGGTCGGTCTTGGCGACCTGGTGGTTCACGCTCCACTTGACGTTGTCTGCCAGCAGACTGTCGAGGGCGAAGCTGTGTTCCAGGCCGAAACGCTCGCGGGTGACGGTGTCGTTACCGGTGCGCCACTGGTACATGCCGCCCGGCAGGATGCTGGTCGGAATCGCCGGCTGGCCTTTGTCGAACGGACCGCCGTAGGCGCTTTTCAGATCGGTGTCGCGGTCGTCCTTGTACTTTTCATACGTCAGGCCCAGGCGCGAATCTTCGTTGTAGTTCCAGCCGATCTTGGCCAGCACGTTGTAGGTACGCACGTCTTCAGGGTTGGCCGCAGTGCGCGCCAGGCCGGTGCCGTTGTTGTTGCCGTAGGATTCGGTTTCATGACCGTCGCGCTGGCTGTAATGCAGCAAGCCATCGAACTGATCAGCGCGGCCGGCCACCGTCGCGGACTTCAGCCAGCTCTCGTCGGCGGAGCTGTAGCCGGTTTTCAAGCGGGCACCGACGTCTTTGCCGGGTTTGATGATGTCGTCGGGGTCGAGGGTGAAATAACTGACCGCGCCGCCGATGGCGTTGCTGCCGTACAGCACCGAGGCCGGCCCGCGGAGGATTTCGACGCGTTTGATGATCTCCGGGTCGACGTAGTTGCGCTGGGTCTTGGCGTAGGGGCCGTTGAAGAAATCGTTGGGCACTTCGACGCCGTCGACCTGGGTCAGGATCCGGTCGCCGTCGATGCCGCGGATGTTGTAGCCGCTGATCCCACCGCGCTGGCCGGCACCACCGACCGAAACGCCCGGTTCGTAACGCACCAGGTTCTTGATGGTGTTGACGTTGTTGCGGTCCAGCTCTTCGCGGGTGTGAACGGTGACGGTGCCCGGCACGCTTTCCACGGTTTGTTCCTGGCGGGTGGCGCTGATGGTCACCTGTTGCAGGTTGAGGGCGCCGCTGCTCGGGCGCTTTTCCAGGACGATGTTGTTGTTGCCCAGTTTGCGATAGCTCAGGTTGGTCCCCACCAACAGGCGATCCAGGGCTTTCTCCGGTGACAAGGACCCGCGCACACCCGGCGAGGCCACGCCTTGCCCAAGTTCTGCCGGCAAGCCGACCTGCCAGCCCGTCACCGCGGTAAAGGCATTGAGTGCCGAGACCAGCGACTGTTGCGGGATCGCAAACGCGTAATCGCCCATGTTGCGCGTTGGTTGCTCGGCGGCGGTGGCGGCCATCAGCGGCGCGCTACCAGCCATGAGGATGGCGGCGGTCAGCAGCGAGAGCACGCGGGACGGTGAAGAGGAGTGGCGGGTAAGGCGAGAGGACATCGATAGCGCTCCGAGTCGCACGAATCTTTATAGGTGCTGATTGGCATATGAAGATGCGAATCAATTGCATTGGCTATAACGAGACGTACGAGCTTCAGCTATCGAGTAAAAATAATTCTCATTTAGTTCAGGATCACCAGCGCCGGATATTCCTGGAGCCGCGCCGAGGTGATGTGCGCCAGGGAGCGGACCACGTCCAGCGGCTGGTCGAGACGGTAATTGCCGGTCACGGCGACGTCGGCCAATTGCTCGTTGTTGTTGATGATCCAGCCTGGATAGTAGCGACGCAGCTCCGCCAGCACCTGGCTCATCGGGCAGTTTTCAAACACCAGTCGGCCCTGGACCCAGGCCAGGTCAGTCGCGGCGTCGAGCCTGGCCGGCCGGTCGAAACCGTTGGGGCCGATGCGGATGCTTTCGCCGGCAGACAGGCGAATCCGTGCGTCGTCGCGGGTCGCCCGCAAGTCGACATCGCCACGCTGCACTTGAACCTGCGTCACGCCATCGAGGTAGCGCACCGCAAACGCGGTGTCGTGCACGCTGGCCTTCACCGGTCCGGCGTCGATTTCCAGCGGCTGGCCGCGATGGGCCGGCACTTCGAAAAACGCTTCGCCCTGATAAAGACGGGCGACGCGCTGCTGATCGTTGATGGTGCTGGAAAACGCCGAGTTGGTATTGAGCAGGACTTTCGAGCCGTCCTCCAGTTGCAGGCGCTGACGCTCACCGACCACCGTCAGGTGATCGGCCTGGAGACGCAGGGGCAGGTTGCTGAAACTGAACAGGCCGAGGATCAACACGGCAGCAGTGGCCAACGGTTTCCAGTGCGGGCGCAGGCGCGACAACACGGTGACTTTGGGTGGCAGCGCGGCCAGGTGCTGCGCGCATTGCACGACTTGCGGGCCGTCCCAGATGGCCTGGGCCTTGGCGAACGCTTGGGCATGCAAAGGGTCGGCGTCCAGCCATGCCTGGAACTGGCGAGACTGTTCTTCGCTCGGACTGCCCAGCACGATCAGCCAGTCCAGGGCCTGGTCCATCGCACTTGCGGGGTCCCGCGCCGGTGAGGGCGGAGGGGAGCGGTGGGTGTCCGTCACGGTGTTTCCTCGGCAGTGTCTGTGCACGGCTGTTTTTTAGTGGAGCTTGAAAGTGGGCAAGGGTAGCAAAGCCTTGCTTGCTCAGTCGCCGTTTAACCGTTCGGCGACACCGATGCAGATAGCCATGATCAGCTTCAACTCCTTTTGCACCGTGCTCAATGACACGCCGAGCGTCTCGGAAATCTCCAGATAGCTGTGCCCGTGCAAGCGGCTGAGAATGAAAATCTGCTGCTGACGGGCGCTGAGTTCACTGAGGCTCACGTTCAAACGCTCCAGCAATTGTTTGGCATGGGCGGCGTCCTCGGCACTGCTGGCCGGCGCGGCAATGCTTTCCACCACGTCCATCGGCACGTCGTCGAGCATCGTCCGGGACTGAATGCGCCGCGCACGCAAATGGTCCAGCGCCAGGTTGCGGGCGGTCTGGAAAACAAAGGGTTCAAGGTGGTCGATGGCCCGTTCGCTGAGCGCACGGGTCACGCGCAGGTAGGTCTCCTGCAAGAGGTCTTCGGCGGTGCTGTGATTGTTGACCATCCGCTCCAGCGTGCGCAGCAGAGAGACGCGCTGGGCGATGAAGACGTGATTGAAGCGCGATTGACTCACGGGAGGACCTGATCCATTTCGATCAAATGATAATGCTTATCATCCGCCGTAGTGGTCAAGTCCTGATTTGTGAAGGTTTATGCGCGGCCCTGCAAATAGGTCGCGTAATCGGGGATGCGATGTGAATGCGCCTGATCCATCAACGGGCTGCTGAGCAGGTAGTCGGCGCTGCATTCATTGCAGGCAACGGGAATGTTCCAGACTGCCGCGACTCGCAGCAACGCCTTGATGTCCGGGTCGTGGGGTTGCGGTTCGAACGGGTCCCAGAAGAACACCAGCATGTCGACCCGCTGCTCGGCGATTTGCGCGCCGAGTTGTTGGTCGCCGCCCAAGGGACCGCTGATCATGCTTTCCACGGGCAGGTCGAGGCGTTGTTGCAATAACAAACCCGTGGTGCCGGTGGCGACCAGTTCATGTTGCGCGAGCTTGTCTTTGTGCCGCTCGGCCCAGTCCAGCAGGAACACCTTGCAGTGGTCGTGGGCGACCAGGGCGATGCGTTTGCGCGCGGCGACGGTTTTTTGCGTGAAGCTGATACCGATCATGGGATGTTCCGTAGGAAGGTTACCGACGATGGTGTTCATGAGGCCGCCATCGCCAGCAAGCCAGCTCCTACAGGGATCGGGTGCGCCGCAACCTTGTAGGAGCCAGGCTTGCCGGCGAAGGCGATTTGGAGGCCGCCATCGCTGGCAAGCCAGCTCCTACAGGGATTGGGTGCGCCGCAACCTTGTAGGAGCCGGCTTGCCGGCGATAGCGGTGTCACGAACGCCAACTTACTCGGCGTTGCACAGTGCCAGGCAGTTATCGAGCATGCGGTTGGAGAAGCCCCACTCGTTGTCGTACCAGGCCAGCACCTTCAGCAGCTTGCCGCTGGACTTGGTGTGGTTGGCGTCAAAGATCGACGACAGCGGGTTGTGGTTGAAGTCGCTGGAAACCAGCGGCAACGTGTTGTAGCCCAGAATCTTCGAATGCTGGCTGGCTTCCTTCAGCAGCGCATTCACTTCATCGGCCGACGCCTCGCGCTTCAGTTGCACGGTCAAGTCCACCAGCGACACGTTGATCACCGGCACACGCACGGCCATGCCGGTCAGTTTGCCCGCCAGTTCCGGCAGCACCAGGCCGACCGCTTCGGCCGCACCGGTCTTGCTCGGGATCATGTTCTGGGTGGCCGAACGCGCGCGGTACGGGTCGGTGTGGTAGACGTCGGTCAGGTTCTGATCGTTGGTGTAGGCGTGAATCGTGGTCATCAAACCACTTTCGATCCCCAGTTCGCGGTGCAGCACCTGGGCGACCGGGGCCAGGCAGTTGGTGGTGCACGACGCGTTGGAAATAATCTGGTGCGATTGGCGCAGAATGTCGTGGTTCACCCCATACACCACGGTGGCGTCGGCGCCTTTGGCCGGTGCAGAGATGATCACTTTGCGCGCGCCGGCCGTAATATGCGCGGCGGCTTTGGCCCGGTCGGTGAACAAACCGGTGCATTCGAACACGACATCAATCTTTTCTGCGGCCCAGGGCAGCTCGGCCGGGTTACGGATGGCGCTGACGGAAATCCGGTCGCCGTTGACGGTCAGGCTTTCCTGATCATGCTGGACATCGGCGTCGAACGTGCCGTGAACAGTGTCGTACTTGAGCAGATGAGCGTTCATCGCGCTGTCGCCCAGGTCATTGATTGCAACGATCTGCAAATCCTGACGGTAGCCTTGGGTATACAGTGCGCGAAGGACGTTGCGGCCGATACGGCCAAAACCATTGATTGCGATTCGAAGAGTCATTTAACAGGGCCGCCGTCGTTTTGTTGTTGGAATTACAAGATTATTCGCATAAAAATAGAAAACAAGCCTTTTTAGTGGCAATATTTTGTTCAATCTACAACGAGTGACCTGAATCAACTGGTCCGAATGATCAAGAAAGCCGTTTGTCATCCCATCAACAACGGCTCTTGTTCAGCATAGACAATCAGGTCGCCACATCCGTTAGCCTGGAGTTCTACACATGCATCCCCGCGTCCTTGAGGTCACCGAACGGCTTATCGCCCGCAGCCGCGCAACCCGCGAGGCTTACCTTGCGCTCATTCGCGGTGCGGCCAGCGACGGTCCGATGCGCGGCAAGCTGCAATGCGCCAACTTCGCCCATGGCGTGGCCGGTTGCGGCACCGAAGACAAGAACAGCCTGCGAATGATGAACTCCGCGAACATCGCGATTGTTTCGTCATATAACGACATGCTCTCGGCGCATCAGCCGTACGAAGTCTTTCCTGAACTGATCAAAAAAGCCCTGCGCGAAATCGGCTCCGTCGGCCAGTTCGCCGGCGGCACCCCGGCGATGTGCGATGGCGTGACCCAAGGCGAGCCGGGCATGGAACTGAGCCTGCCAAGTCGTGAAGTGATCGCGCTGTCCACCGCTGTTGCCCTTTCCCACAACATGTTCGATGGCGCGCTGATGCTCGGCATCTGCGACAAGATCGTGCCGGGCCTGATGATGGGCGCGTTGCGCTTCGGTCATCTGCCGATGATTTTCGTGCCGGGCGGGCCGATGGTCTCGGGCATTTCCAACAAGCAGAAAGCCGATGTGCGTCAGCGCTATGCCGAAGGCAAGGCCTCTCGCGAAGAGCTGCTGGAATCGGAAATGAACTCCTACCACAGCCCCGGCACCTGCACCTTCTACGGCACCGCCAACACCAACCAGTTGCTGATGGAAGTCATGGGCCTGCATTTGCCGGGCGCTTCTTTCGTCAACCCGAACACGCCGTTGCGCGATGCCCTGACCCGCGAAGCGGCGCATCAGGTCACGCGCCTGACCAAGCAGAATGGCAACTTCATGCCGATCGGCGAAATCGTCGATGAACGTTCGCTGGTCAACTCCATCGTGGCACTGAACGCCACCGGCGGTTCGACCAACCACACCTTGCACATGCCGGCCATCGCCATGGCCGCGGGCATTCAATTGACCTGGCAGGACATGGCAGACCTCTCCGAAGTCGTGCCGACCCTGAGCCACGTCTACCCGAACGGCAAAGCCGACATCAACCACTTCCAGGCGGCGGGCGGCATGTCGTTCCTGATCCGCGAACTGCTGGAAGCCGGCCTGCTCCACGAAAACGTCAACACGGTTCTTGGCCACGGCCTGAGCCGTTACACGAAGGAACCGTTCCTCGATAACGGTGAATTGGTCTGGCGCGAAGGCGTGACCGAGAGCCTCGACGAAACCATCCTGCGCCCAGTCGCTCGAGCGTTCTCGCCCGAGGGCGGCTTGCGCGTGATGGAAGGCAACCTCGGTCGTGGCGTGATGAAAGTCTCGGCGGTCGCCTTGGAAAACCAGATTGTCGAAGCACCGGCGATGGTGTTCCATGATCAGCAGGATCTGGCCGATGCGTTCAAGGCCGGTTTGCTGGAAAAGGACTTTGTCGCGGTGATGCGCTTCCAGGGCCCGCGCTCCAACGGCATGCCGGAACTGCACAAAATGACGCCGTTCCTTGGCGTGCTGCAGGATCGCGGCTTCAAAGTCGCGCTGGTGACTGACGGGCGCATGTCCGGCGCCTCGGGGAAAATCCCGGCGGCGATTCACGTCAGCCCCGAAGCTTATGTGGGCGGCGCTTTGGCGCGAGTCCAAGAGGGCGATATCATCCGCGTCGATGGCGTCAAAGGCACCCTGGAGCTTAAGGTGGACGCTGAAGAATTCGCAGCGCGCACGCCGGCCAAAGGCCTGTTGGGCAACAACATCGGCACCGGTCGCGAACTGTTTAGTTTCATGCGCATGGCCTTCAGCTCCGCAGAGCAGGGCGCCAGCGCCTTTACTTCTGCCCTGGAGACGCTTAATTGAAACTGGCTTTGGTCGGTGACATCGGTGGGACCAACGCACGTTTCGCGTTGTGGAAAAACCAGCAACTGGAATCGGTCCAGGTGCTGGCAACGGCAGATTTTCCCAGCCCGGAAGAGGCGATCAGCGTCTATCTGAACGGGCAGGGGCTGGCGCCGGGTTCGATTGGTTCCGTGTGTCTGTCAGTGGCCGGCCCGGTGAGCGGTGATGAATTCAAGTTCACCAACAATCACTGGCGCCTCAGCCGCAAGGCGTTCTGCCAGACCCTGCAAGTGGAGCAACTGCTGCTGGTCAACGACTTCTCGGCGATGGCGCTGGGCATGACCCGTTTGCAGCCGGGCGAATTCCGCGTGGTTTGCGAAGGCACGCCGGAACCGTTGCGCCCGGCGGTGGTGATTGGTCCGGGCACGGGGTTGGGCGTCGGTACTTTGCTCGATCTCGGCGAAGGGCGTTTTGCTGCATTGCCGGGCGAGGGCGGCCACGTCGATTTGCCGTTGAGCAGTCCGCGTGAAACTCAGTTGTGGCAGCACATCTTCAACGAGATTGGGCATGTCAGCGCGGAAACGGCGTTGAGTGGCAGCGGCTTGCCGCGCGTCTATCGGGCGATTTGCGCGGTGGACGGGCACACGCCTGTGCTCGAAACGCCGGAAGCGATCACCGCCGCCGGCCTGGCGGGTGATCCGATTGCGCTGGAAGTGCTGGAACAGTTCTGTTGCTGGCTCGGTCGCGTGGCGGGCAACAACGTGCTCACCACGGGGGCGCGCGGTGGTGTGTTTATCGTCGGTGGGGTGATCCCACGGTTTGCCGATTTCTTCCTCGAAAGCGGTTTTGCGCGGTGCTTTGCCGACAAGGGTTGCATGAGCGATTACTTCAAGGGGATTCCGGTGTGGCTGGTGACGGCGCCGTATTCCGGGTTGGTGGGTGCGGGTGTGGCGCTCGACCAGGCTTGAAATGCGACCATCTGTAGGAGCGAGCCTGCTCGCGAAAAACCTGAGAACGCCGCGGGGTGTCAGAAATGGCGCGTTATCGTTGACGTCCATCGCGAGCAAGCTTGCTCCTACAGTTTTTCTGCGGTGTTTGTAAGTTCGGTGCTTAAGGCATAATCCGCCCAATTCAAACAACAAGGACGCCGCCCCGTGAGCTCAGTCAACAAGTCGATTTTGTTGGTCGATGACGATCAAGAGATACGCGAGTTGCTGGACACCTACCTGACCCGCGCGGGTTTCCAGGTACGTACCACGCCCGACGGCGCCGGTTTCCGCCAGGCGTTGAACGATGCGCCGAGCGATCTGGTGATCCTCGACGTGATGCTGCCTGACGAAGACGGTTTCAGCCTCTGCCGCTGGATCCGCCAGCACCCGCGTCAGGCGCAAGTGCCGATCATCATGCTCACCGCCAGCTCCGACGAAGCCGACCGCGTCATCGGCCTGGAACTGGGTGCCGACGACTACCTTGGCAAACCCTTCAGCCCTCGTGAATTGCAGGCGCGGATCAAGGCCTTGTTGCGTCGTGCGCAATTCGGCCAGGAACGTTCCGGCAGTGAAGTGCTGGCCTTTGATGACTGGCGACTGGACATGGTCAGCCATCGGCTGTTCCACATCGATGGTGAAGAAGTGATTCTCTCCGGCGCTGATTTCGCCCTGCTGAAACTGTTCCTCGATCACCCCCAGGAAATCCTCGACCGCGACACCATCGGCAACGCCACCCGTGGCCGCGACCTGATGCCGCTGGACCGGATCGTCGACATGGCCGTCAGCCGTTTGCGCCAACGCCTGCGCGATACCGAAAAACCGCCGCGACTGATCCGCACTGTGCGCGGCAGCGGTTATCAGTTGGCGGCCAATGTGGTTGCCAGCAATGGTCACTGAGGTGTTGCGCAAGCTCGCGGCAAAGATTCCGGTCCCGCGTTCGCTGCTCGGGCGGATGCTGCTGCTGACATTGCTGGCCGTGTTGTTCGCGCAGACGTTGTCGAGCGTGATCTGGGTCTCGCAATTGCGTGCCACGCAGCTGGAAGGCCTGGTCACCAGCGCCCGCAGCCTTGCCCATTCGATGACCGCCAGTGTCAGTTACTTTCGCTCGTTGCCGGTGGCGTTCAGGCCGCTGGTGCTCGACCAGTTGCGCAGCATGGGCGGCACCCGTTTCGTGGTGACCCTCAACGACAAACCCTTGGGCATGGAAGTGCTGCCGATCACCCCGCGCAAAGAGGCGGTGCTCAAAGCCGTGGACGAAGTGCTGCGCCAGTCGCTCGGCCAGGACACCGATATCTCGGTGACCTTTGTCAGCCCTGAAGACCTGCGGATCTTCAACGGTGGCCTGAAACTGGATGAGCTGCCGCGTTCCTGGGCGCATTACGCACTGACCCTGGAGCCGGTGAATCCGCCGGTGCTGGTCACGCAAATCCAGATGGCACCGGGCGAGTGGCTGTACATCGCCTCGCTGTTGCCCGAGCCCTACACCAGCCTTGAAGAGCAAGGCCTGCCAGCGCAGCAAGTCTGGTTCATCGTCCTCACCAGCGGCTTTTTGCTGTTGTTCATCGGCTTGCTGGTGCATTGGCAGAGCCGGCCGCTCAAGCGTTTGGCACGGGCGGCGCGGGACATGTCCCTCGGGGCGGAAGTCGAGCCGGTGGCTGAAGGCGGCGGCAGTGAAGTGGTCGAAGTGGGGCGCGCCTTCAATGCGATGCGTGAACGTATCAGCCGTTACCTGACTGAACGCAGCCAGTTGTTCAGCGCGATTTCCCATGATTTGCGCACGCCGATTACCCGCTTGCGCCTGCGTGTCGAATTGCTGGAAGACGAAAAGCTGCAAGCCAAATTCGGTCGTGATCTCGATGAGCTGGAGCTGCTGGTCAAAGGCGCGCTGCAATGCGTGAAAGACACCGACATCCACGAAAACATCGAGCAGGTGGACCTCAATCATGTGCTCGATTGCCTGGTGGAGCCGTATCTGGCGCCTAACGGCAATGGTCGCGTGACCCAGCACGGCCGGGCGCTGGCGGCGTATCCGGGCAAACCGCTGGCGCTCAAGCGCTGCATCGGCAACCTGATCGACAACGCCTTGAAGTACGGGCAGAACGCGCACCTGCACATCGATGACGACGAGAACGCGTTTGTCCTGCATGTCGATGACGAAGGGCCGGGTGTGCCGGAGCAGCGGCTGGAGCAGGTGTTCGAGCCGCACTTTCGCCTGGCCGGGCAGCAGCAGGGTTATGGGTTGGGGTTGGGCATTGCGCGCAACATTGCTCATAGCCATGGCGGGGAAGTCAGCCTGCAAAACCTGCGTGAAGGCGGGTTGAGGGTGACACTCCAATTGCCTCGATCAATCGACTGACACACAACCTTGTAGGAGCCGGCTTGCTGGCGATAGCGGTGTGTCTGACACGCAGCGTTATCGTTGATCGCCAGCAAGCCGGCTCCTACAAAAGCAAATAGGCGCCACGCCCTGCAATTGTCACTGGTTGGTGACATAACTCGCCCCCTTCGTTACAAGCCCGCCACCGCCCGTTGTTTAGACTGCCCGCAGTCATAACAACAAAAAAGGCACCCCATGGACACCTTCCAACCCGCCTTCAGCAGTTGGCTGAACGCACCGGCCCATCAGCAATGGCTCGCCGCCGAAGGCTTGCGCCTGCTGGCATTCGCCAAGGCGTCGAAGCTCCCCGAGGGCTTCGGCAATCTCGACAAAAAGGGCTGTCTCCTGACCAACGCCCATGCCGAAACCATGAACACCGCGCGCATGACCCACAGCTTCGCCATGGCGCACATCCAGGGCTTGCCGGGTTTCGCCGAGCTGGTGGATCACGGCATCAATGCCCTTCGCGGGCCGTTGCGTGATGCCGAGCATGGCGGCTGGTTCGCCACCGCGCATCCCCTTGAAGAAAACACCGGCAAGGCCGCTTACCTGCACGCTTTCGTTGCCCTGGCCGCCAGTTCCGCCATGGTGGCGCGGCGTCCCGGCGCACAGGCCTTGCTCGATGACGCGATCCACATCATCGACACGTATTTCTGGAGCGAGGAGGAGGGCGCAATGCGCGAATCCTTCAATCGCGACTGGCGTGAAGAGGAAAGTTATCGCGGTGCCAACAGCAACATGCACGCCACCGAAGCCTTCCTCGCCCTGGCCGATGTCACGCAAGACAATCGCTGGTTGTGCCGCGCGCAACGGATCGTCGAGCGCGTGATTCATGGTCACGCCGCCGCCAACGATTACCTGGTGGTCGAACATTTCGACCGCGACTGGCAGCCGTTGCGCGACTACAACCACGACAACCCGGCCGACGGTTTCCGTCCTTACGGCACCACGCCGGGCCACGGCTTCGAATGGGCCCGGCTGTTGCTGCACCTCGAAGCTGCGCGAGTACAGGCCGGGATGCTGACGCCCGGTTGGCTCGCCAGCGACGCGCAAAAACTCTTCGAGCACAACTGCCGCCATGGCTGGGATGTCGATGGGCTACCCGGGATTGTCTACACCCTCGATTGGGATAACCGCGCGGTGGTTCGCCATCGCTTGCACTGGACCCATTGCGAAGCCAGCGCCGCCGCCAGCGCGCTGCTTAAACGCACGGGCGATGAGCGATATGAAACCTGGTACCGACTGTTCTGGGAATTTTGTGACAGTCATTTCATCGACCGCTGCGAGGGCAGTTGGTATCACGAGCTCGATCCGCAGAACCGTCCGAGCGCCGATATCTGGGCCGGCAAACCCGATCTCTATCACGCCTGGCAAGCCGTGTTGATTCCGCGCTTGCCGCTGGCACCGAGCATGGCCAGTGCCTTGGCGAGTCTGTCCCAGAGCGGTTCTATGTAACCATGCGGTGACATTCACGCGTCCCTTCGTTACCTGCGAGGGGATGACTCCTGTTTAAAATCCTATGCAGCGCAAGCACCAGACTTGCATGCATAACAACAAGAAAGGTACTACTAGATGAATGCGATTTCTCGCCTCGCTACTGTCATTTCTCTCGCGTCGCTGCTTCCGCTCAGTGCATTTCCCCTCAGTGGCCTTGCCGCCGATTCCAAAGGTTCGGTGGAAGTTGTTCACTGGTGGACGTCGGGTGGTGAAAAAGCAGCGGTCGATGTCCTCAAGGCTCAAGTCGAAAAAGACGGCTTCACCTGGAAGGACGGCGCAGTCGCCGGTGGTGGCGGTTCCACGGCCATGACCGTACTGAAAAGCCGCGCAGTCGCCGGTAACCCGCCGGGCGTTGCCCAGATCAAAGGCCCGGACATCCAGGAGTGGGGCAGCACAGGCCTGCTCAGCACCGACACCCTGAAAGACGTTTCCAAGTCCGAAGGCTGGGATAACCTGCTGATCAAGAAAGTTTCCGACACCGTCAAATACGAAGGCGATTACGTGGCCGTTCCGGTGAACATTCACCGTGTGAACTGGCTGTGGATCAACCCGGAAGTGTTCAAGAAAGCCGGGATCGACAAAGCCCCGACCACCCTCGAAGAATTCTACGCCGCCGGCGACAAGCTCAAAGCCGCCGGCTTCATCGCGCTCGCCCACGGTGGTCAGCCTTGGCAGGACAGCACCGTGTTTGAAGACGTGGTGCTCTCGGTCATGGGTGCCGATGGTTACAAGAAAGCGTTGGTAGACCTGGATCAGAAAACCCTGTCCGGGCCGGAAATGACCAAGTCGTTCACCGAGCTGAAAAAACTCACCGGCTACATGGACCCGAACCGCGCCGGTCGTGACTGGAACATCGCTGCCGCCGAGGTCATCAACGGCAAGGCCGGTATGCAGATGATGGGCGACTGGGCGAAAAGCGAATGGACGGCGGCGAAGAAAGTCGCCGGCAAGGACTACCAGTGCGTGCCGTTCCCGGGCACCGAAAAAGCCTTCACCTACAACATCGACTCGATGGCTGTATTCAAGTTGAAAGCTGATCGCAAGGGTGACATCGCCGCCCAGCAAGACCTGGCCAAGGTCGCTCTGGGTACCGATTTCCAGAAAGTCTTCAGCATCAACAAGGGTTCGATTCCGGTCCGTACCGACATGCTGAACGAGATGGACAAGCTCGGTTTCGACGCCTGCGCTCAAACCGCCGCCAAGGACTTCCTGGCGGACGAGAAGACCGGCGGCCTGCAACCAAGCATGGCGCACAACATGGCCACTTCCCTGGCCGTGCAAGGCGCGATCTTCGACGTGGTCACCAACTTCATGAACGACAAGGACGCTGACCCGGCCAAGGCCAGCGCCCAACTGGCATCGGCTGTCAAAGCCGCCCAGTAATCCCTGAGGCCGCAGGCTCGCCTGCGGCAATTTTCTGGGACCGTTCCCCTTGTAGGAGCGAGGCTTGCCCGCGAAAGCAGTCTGACATTCAACAGAGTTGTCGACAGTTACGCCGCCTTCGCGGGCAAGCCTCGCTCCTACAGATATTCACTTCTCCAATGGATTATCCCGATGAGCTCTGTGGCGGTTTTCAGCAAAGCCTCACCGTTCGATGCGCTGCAACGCTGGTTACCCAAGTTGGTACTCGCGCCAAGCATGCTCATCGTGTTGGTTGGTTTCTACGGTTACATCATTTGGACATTCATACTGTCCTTCACCAATTCCAGCTTCATGCCGAGCTACAAATGGGTCGGCCTGCAGCAATACATGCGCTTGATGGACAACGATCGCTGGTGGGTCGCGAGCAAGAACCTCGCGCTCTTCGGCGGCATGTTCATCGGCATCAGCCTGGTATTGGGCGTGTTCCTCGCGGTGCTGCTGGACCAGCGCATTCGCAAGGAAGGCTTCATTCGCACCGTTTACCTGTACCCGATGGCGCTGTCGATGATCGTCACCGGTACCGCCTGGAAATGGCTGCTCAACCCTGGCCTGGGCCTGGACAAAATGCTGCGTGACTGGGGCTGGGAAGGCTTCCGTCTCGACTGGCTGGTGGATCAGGATCGCGTGGTGTACTGCCTGGTGATCGCTGCCGTGTGGCAAGCCTCCGGGTTTGTGATGGCGATGTTCCTGGCCGGTCTGCGCGGTGTCGATCAGTCGATCATCCGTGCCGCGCAAGTCGACGGTGCGAGCCTGCCGACCATCTATTTGAAGATCGTCCTGCCGAGCCTTCGCCCGGTGTTTTTCAGCGCCTTCATGATCCTCGCGCACATCGCGATCAAGAGCTTCGACCTCGTGGCGGCGATGACGGCGGGCGGCCCTGGCTACTCGTCCGACCTGCCGGCGATGTTCATGTATTCCTTCACCTTCAGCCGTGGCCAGATGGGCATCGGTTCGGCCAGCGCCATGCTGATGCTCGGTGCCGTGCTGACCATCCTCGTGCCGTACCTGTACTCCGAGCTGCGAGGCAAACGCCATGACTAATCAACTCGGAAAACCGACGCTGAGTTTCAGCCGCATCGCGATTTACGCCACGCTTCTGCTGGCTGCTGCGGTGTACCTGATTCCGCTGATCGTTATGCTGCTGACCAGCTTCAAATCCCCGGAAGACATCCGTACCGGCAACCTGCTGAGCTGGCCGACCGTCATTGACGGCATCGGCTGGATCAAGGCCTGGGACGTGGTCGGCGGGTACTTCTGGAACTCGGTGAAAATCACCGTGCCGGCGGTTTTTATCTCGACCTTCATCGGTGCCATGAACGGCTACGTGCTGTCGATGTGGCGCTTCCGTGGCTCGCAGTTGTTCTTCGGCCTGTTGCTGTTCGGCTGCTTCCTGCCGTTCCAGACCGTGCTGCTGCCGGCGTCGTTCACCCTCGGCAAGTTCGGCCTGGCCAACACCACCACCGGTCTGGTGCTGGTGCACGTGGTCTACGGGCTGGCGTTCACCACGCTGTTCTTCCGTAACTACTACGTGAGCATTCCGGATGCGCTGGTCAAGGCTGCACGCCTGGACGGCGCAGGCTTCTTCACGATTTTCTGGAAGATCCTGCTGCCGATGTCGATCCCGATCGTGATGGTCTGTCTGATCTGGCAGTTCACCCAGATCTGGAATGACTTCCTGTTCGGCGTGGTCTTCGCCAGTGGCGATGCCCAGCCAATTACCGTGGCCCTGAACAACCTGGTCAACACCAGCACCGGGGCCAAGGAATACAACGTTGATATGGCCGCCGCGATGATCGCCGGGCTGCCGACACTGCTGGTCTACATATTCGCTGGCAAGTATTTCCTGCGTGGGCTGACGTCCGGCGCGGTCAAGGGGTAGAAACATGGCAACTCTCGAATTACGCAACGTCAACAAGACCTACGGCGCCGGTTTGCCGGACACCCTGAAAAACATCGAACTGAAGATCGATGACGGGGAATTCCTGATCCTGGTCGGCCCGTCGGGCTGCGGTAAATCCACGCTGATGAACTGCATCGCCGGCCTGGAAACCATCAGCGGCGGCGCGATCCTGGTGGATGACGCCGACATCAGCGGCATGAGCCCCAAGGATCGCGACATCGCCATGGTGTTCCAGTCCTACGCGCTGTACCCGACCATGAGCGTGCGCGACAACATCGCCTTCGGCCTGAAGATTCGCAAAATGCCCGCCGCCGAAATCGACGAAGAAGTCACTCGCGTCTCCAAGCTGCTGCAGATCGAACACCTGCTGAGCCGCAAACCCGGCCAGCTTTCCGGCGGTCAGCAACAGCGTGTGGCGATGGGCCGTGCTCTGGCGCGGCGGCCGAAGATTTATCTGTTCGACGAACCGTTGTCCAACCTCGACGCCAAGCTGCGCGTCGAGATGCGCACCGAAATGAAACTGATGCACCAGCGCCTGAAAACCACCACGGTCTACGTGACTCACGACCAGATCGAAGCGATGACGCTGGGCGACAAAGTGGCGGTGATGAAGGACGGGATCATTCAGCAGTTCGGCACGCCGAAAGACATCTACAACAACCCGGCCAACCTGTTCGTGGCGAGCTTCATCGGGTCGCCGCCGATGAACTTCATTCCCCTGCGTTTGCAACGCAAGGACGGTCGTCTGTTGGCGCTGCTCGACAGCGGTCAGGCGCGCTGCGAATTGCCGTTGGGCATGCAGGACGCCGGTCTGGAAGATCGCGAAGTGATCCTCGGCATGCGCCCTGAGCAGATCGTGCTGGCGGGCAGCGAGCCGAATGGTTTGCCGACCATTCGCGCCGAAGTGCAGGTCACCGAACCGACCGGTCCGGACACGCTGGTGTTCGTCAATCTCAACGACACCAAAGTCTGCTGCCGCCTGGCACCGGACGTTGCGCCGGCCGTGGGCGAGACCCTGACCTTGCAATTCGATCCATCGAAAGTGCTGCTGTTCGATGCCAAGACCGGGGAGCGCCTGGGGGTGGCCGGTCTGCCAAAAACCGAAGTTCACAGCGCCAACGTAACCCAGTTCAAAAACCGCTGAAGATCAAAAACTGTAGGAGCCAGGCTTGCCGGCGAAAGCGATTTCAGTGACGCCTTCGCCGGCAAGCCTGGCTCCTACAGGGGGGATATGCGGCGGATGGCCTGTCATCCGCCGCAACCGATGTAACCGCGTTAGATAAAAACAGTTAATAACAATAAAACGAGGATGTAGGGATGAAGAAGAACAACAACGCTCAGCTTATCTGCCAGTTGTCGGCAATTGCGGCAATGATGCTGGCCGGTAGTGTGCACGCGGCTGACGCGTTCAGCGCCGATTCAGAATGGATGACCGGTGATTGGGGTGGTGAGCGGACCAAGCTGATCGAGCAAGGCATCGACATCAAGATGGACTACGTCGGTGAAGTGGGCAGCAACCTTCACGGCGGCTTCAACGACGACAAGACAGCGCGTTATGCCGACCAGTTTGGTTTGGGCGTGGCACTGGACCTGCAAAAACTGTGGGGCTGGGATAACACCCAGGCGAAGATCCAGCTGACCAACCGTAACGGCGAAAACATCTCCAATGACCGTGTCGGCGACCCGCGTGCCGGCACCTTGAGTTCCTCCCAGGAAGTCTACGGTCGCGGCCATATGGTCCGTCTGACCCAGTTGTGGATCAAGCACCAGTTCCTCGACGGCAAACTGGACGTCAAGGCCGGTTACTTCGGTGAAGGCGAAGACTTCAACACCTTCCCTTGCGAGTTCCAGAACCTGGCGTTCTGCGGTTCCCAGGTGGGTAACTGGGCGACCAACATCTGGTACAACTGGCCGATCAGCCAGGCCGCGATCCGCGTGAAGTACAACATCTCGCCTGAGTTCTATGCGCAGATCGGCGCGTACAACCAGAACCCGACTCAACTGGAGCACGGTAACGGCTTCAAGCTCAGCGGCAGTGGTACAGAGGGCACCGTGTTGCCGGTGGAGCTGGTCTGGTTGCCTAACCCTAACAACCTGCCGGGCGAATACCGTGTCGGTTACTACAAAAGCACGGCCGATGCCGATGACGTTCGTGAAGACGACAACGGTGCTGATGCAGCCACCAGCGGCAACGCTTACCGCAGCCACAGCAGCAAGTCCGGCTACTGGTTCGTGGCGCAGCAACAGCTGACCGACCACAACGGTGACAAGAGCCGCGGCCTGACCGTTTCGGCCAACGCCACGTTCCACGACAAGGACACCAACTTCGTCGACAACTACCAGTCGTTGATGTTTGTGTACAAAGGCCCGTTCGATGCTCGTCCGAAAGATGACGTCGGTATCGGTTTCGCGCGTATCCATGTCAACGATGACGTGAAGAAAAACGCCGAGCTGGTCAACGCCGCCAACAATGTCACGGACTACAACGATCCACGGTTCTCGCCACTGCGTACCACCGAGTACAACTACGAGATCAACTACGGCTTCCACGTTACCAACTGGCTGACCGTGCGTCCTAACCTGCAATACATCACTCACCCGGGCGGTGTGGATGAAGTCGATAACGCGCTGGTCGCCGGCCTGAAAATTCAGTCGGTGTTCTAACGCTGTTGCGATAAGCTCCTCTCTATGTGCGCATTTTTGCGGACAGCCCAGGCTGTCCGCTTTTTTTTGGGGGGCGGCACACCCCGGTGACAGCTGATTTTCAGGACCGTGGCACATGCATGAGCATCCGCTACAACGCTTCTTCAAATCCTTGCGCGAACGTCCGGTGTTTGCGTGGGAGCGCTATCAGATGCGCGACGTTTTGGTGATCGATCACCCGCTGTGTCAGGCGGTGTTCAGTCGTCAGGGCGCGCAGTTGCTGCACTTTCAGCCCAAGGGCCAGAAGCCCTGGCTCTGGTGCGCGGCGAAGTGGCCGCATGTCGGTGCGATTCGCGGCGGCGTGCCGGTGTGCTGGCCGTGGTATGGCCGCCATCCGAGCGAAAACGCCTGGCCGTCCCATGGCTGGGCGCGCTTGCTGGACTGGAAGCTGCTCGACAGCAGTCACGACGATGACGGCGTGCGCCTGCACTGGCAATTGCAGTTGTGCGACTGGCAAGTGGACCTGCATGCGCACCTTGGCGAACGCATGGAGCTGCGCCTGAGTACCGAGCATCAGGACAGCCTGCCGTGCCAATTGAGCCAGGCATTGCACGCCTATTGGCGTATTGGTGATGTCGGTGAGATAGCGCTGTCTGGGCTCGACGGGGCGCAAGGTTACGACCAGTTGAACCGCCAGGTTTGTCAGCAGGAAGGCGAGTTGCGGGTAGAAGGTGGCTGTCAGCGGGTGTTCCAGCATGACGGCGAATTGCAGCTCAAGGACCACGCCTGGCAGCGGCAATTGTGCATCGATACCGGGGATGATGCGGACACGGTGGTCTGGCACCCGGGGACGCGTCCGCTATTGGGCGTGAGCTGGAACGAGATTTCCGAGTTTGTCTGTGTGGAAGCGGCGAGCGGCGGGACTGATAGCCTGAGTCTGGCGCCGGGACAGAAAGCGCATTTGAGTTTGCAGGCGCGGGTGGGGGTTTAGCTCAAGATCTGTAGTGCTGCGACTGGCCCCTTCGCGAGCAGGCTCGCTCCCACAGTTGGAATGCATTCCCCTGTGGGAGCGAGCCTGCTCGCGAAAGCGGCCTATCAGGCAATAAAAATTTCAGACCCGATTAATTAAACTCATCCCCAATCGGATACCGGCTCGCATTCAAACTCTCTTTGATCTTGCGCAAATGCGGCTGGAAATCCACGCCACGGCGCAACGTCATGCCGGTCGCCAGCACGTCCAGCACGGTGAGCTGAATGATCCGCGAAGTCATCGGCATGTAGATGTCGGTGTCTTCCGGCAGCGGAATGTTCAGGCTCAAGGTACTGGCCTTGGCCAGCGGCGAACCTTCAGCGGTCAAGCCGAGCACCGATGCACCGTTTTCCCGGGCGATACGCGCCACTTCCACCAGCTCGCGGGTGCGGCCGGTGTAGGAAATGATCACAAACAACTCGCCGGTGTGAGCCACCGACGCAATCATGCGCTGCATCAGCACGTCCGCATGGGCGGTGACGGCCAGGTTGAAGCGGAAGAATTTGTGCTGCGCATCCAGCGCCACCGGGGCTGAGGCGCCGAGGCCGAAGAAGTGGATCTGCCGGGCCTGGATCAGCAAGTCGACGGCGCGGCTGATCAGGTTCGGGTCCAGCGCCTGCAAGGCACTGTCCAGCGACGCGATGGCGCTGCCGAAAATCTTCTTGGTATAGGCTTCCGGATTGTCGTCGGCCTCGACCGCGCGGCTGACATACGCCGCGCCACTGGCCAGGCTCTGGGCGAGCTGAAGCTTGAGTTCCGGGTAGCCGCTGACGCCGAACGAGCGGCAGAAACGGTTGACCGTCGGCTCGCTGACCTTGGAGGCCTGGGCGAGGGCGGCGATGCTGAACCGGGTGGCCTGCTGTGGGTTGAGCAGGATCACTTCGGCGACTTTGCGTTCCGCCTTGTTCAGGTCTTCAAGGCGATTCTGGATCTGTTCCAGTAAATTTCGCACGCGGTCCATATGATTTCCTTGGTGCACCTACAAGAGTGCACTGCGATGCAAATAAGGGTGTTGCTATGCAAATTGGGCCTTTGATAGGGCCCCAAGCGGTGGCCTATCCTACTGATGGCACCAACCGACCACCACTCGGAATCTGTATTTTGCGAAAATGTTGTGGTTATTACTACATTTTCTCTTGAGCGATGCCTTGAAAAAAGGTATTTGTAGCTTAACTTGATAAAAGAACAAACATCATGCCTTCGATTACGGTTGAACCGTGCACCTTTGCCTTGTTCGGCGCGCTTGGCGATCTGGCCCTGCGCAAGCTGTTTCCTGCCCTCTATCAACTCGATGGCGCAGGCCTGCTGCATGAGGACACGCGCATCATCGCGCTGGCCCGTGAGCCCGGTAGCGAACAGGAGCATCTGGCGTTCATCGCGTCCGAGCTGCGCCGCTACGTCGGTGCCAAAGAGCTGGACGAGGCGGTGGTCGAGCGCTTCCTGTCTCGTTTGAGCTACCTGCACGTCGATTTCCTCAAGGCTGACGATTACCTCGCCCTGGCCGAACTGGCCGGCAGCGCCCAGCGGGTGATTGCCTATTTCGCCACGCCGGCCGCCGTTTATGGCGCAATCTGCGAGAACCTGGCGAAGGTCGGTCTGGCCGAGAACACCCGCGTAGTGCTGGAAAAGCCGATCGGTTCGGACCTCGAATCCTCGCGCAAGGTCAACGACGCCGTGGCGCAGTTCTTCCCGGAGAACCGCACCTACCGCATCGACCACTACTTGGGCAAAGAGACCGTTCAAAACCTCATCGCCCTGCGTTTCGCCAACAGCCTGTTCGAAACCCAGTGGAACCAGAATTACATTTCCCACGTGGAAATCACCGTGGCCGAGAAGGTCGGGATCGAAGGCCGCTGGGGCTACTTCGACAAGGCCGGTCAGCTGCGGGACATGATCCAGAATCACCTGCTGCAGCTGCTCTGCCTGATCGCCATGGACCCGCCGGCCGACCTGTCCGCCGACAGCATCCGTGACGAGAAAGTCAAAGTGCTCAAGGCGCTGGCGCCGATCAGCCCGGAAGGCCTGACCACGCAAGTGGTGCGCGGCCAGTACATCGCCGGTTACAGCGAAGGCAAATCAGTTCCCGGCTACCTGGAAGAACCGAATTCCAACACCCAGAGCGACACCGAAACCTTCGTCGCCCTGCGTGCCGACATCCGCAACTGGCGTTGGGCCGGCGTGCCGTTCTACCTGCGTACCGGCAAACGCATGCCGCAAAAGCTGTCGCAGATCGTCATCCACTTCAAGGAACCGTCGCACTACATCTTCGCCCCGGAGCAGCGCCTGCAGATCAGCAACAAGCTGATTATCCGCCTGCAACCGGACGAAGGCATTTCCTTGCGTGTGATGACCAAAGAACAAGGCCTGGACAAGGGTATGCAGCTGCGCAGCGGTCCGTTGCAGCTGAATTTTTCCGACACCTGGCGCAGCGCACGGATCCCCGATGCCTACGAGCGGTTGTTGCTGGAAGTGATGCGTGGCAATCAGAACCTGTTTGTCCGTAAAGATGAAATCGAAGCCGCGTGGAAGTGGTGTGACCAGTTGATCGCCGGGTGGAAAAAATCCGGTGATGCGCCCAAGCCGTACGCGGCCGGGTCCTGGGGACCAATGAGCTCCATTGCTCTGATCACGCGGGACGGGAGGTCGTGGTATGGCGATATCTAATTTGCAATTGCCGCAGGGCGTCAGCGCCCATGCGTTCAAAAGCCCGGTGCTGCTGGCCGAAGGCCTGGCACTGCAAGTGGCCAGGCAGCTGAGCGAGGCGATCGATGCTCGAGGCACGGCCACGCTGGTGGTGTCCGGCGGGCGCAGTCCGGTGGCGTTTTTCCAGCACCTGGCCAAGCAGACGCTGGACTGGTCGAACGTGGTGGTCAGCCTGGCGGACGAGCGCTGGGTGCCGGTTGAACATGCCGACAGCAATGCCGGTCTGCTCAAGCGTTACCTGTTGCAAGGCCCGGCGGCCAAGGCTCAGTTCCTGAGCCTGTACAGCGCCACCGCGAACCTGGAGCAAGCGGCCGAACAGGCTGATCGCCTGCTCGCCGAGCTGCCGACGATTGACGTGTTGGTGCTGGGCATGGGCGATGACGGCCACACCGCGTCGCTGTTCCCGAACAGCCCGAACCTGGCCGATGCCTTGAAAACCGACGGCAAGCGTCGTTGCTACCCGATGCTGGCGCCAACCGTGCCGCATCAGCGCCTGACCATGAGTCGTGCGCTGCTGGCCTCGGCCAAACACAAGATTCTGTCGATTTCCGGTCAGTCCAAGCTGACCACCCTGAGTTTCGCGCTGGCCGGTGACGATGTCGCCGAAATGCCGATCCGCGCGTTTCTGCAACCCACGTTAGAGATTTACTGGTGCCCATGAGCCAAGGAACAGCCGCTATGACAACCCCATCCCCGACCGTTTCCATGGCGGACAAAGTTGCCCTGATCGACAGCCTCTGCGCCAAGGCGCGGATTCTGCCGGTGATCACCATCGCTCGCGAACAGGACGTGCTGCCATTGGCCGACGCCCTGGCCGCCGGTGGTCTTACAGCCCTGGAAGTGACCCTGCGTTCGCAGTTCGGCCTCAAGGCCATCCAGATCCTGCGCGAGCAGCGTCCGGAACTGGTGACCGGTGCCGGCACCGTGCTCGATCGCCAGATGCTGGCCGCTGCCGAAGCCGCCGGTTCGCAATTCATCGTGACGCCGGGCATCACCCGTGACCTGCTCGAAGCCAGTGTCGCCAGCCCGATTCCACTGCTGCCAGGCATCAGCAACGCCTCGGGCATCATGGAAGGCTACGGTCTGGGCTATCGCCGCTTCAAGCTGTTCCCGGCGGAAGTCAGCGGCGGCGTTGCGGCAATCAAAGCCTTGGGCGGCCCGTTCGGCGAAGTGAAATTCTGCCCGACTGGCGGCGTCGGCCCGGCCAATATCAAGAGCTACATGGCGTTGAAAAACGTGATGTGCGTGGGCGGTAGCTGGATGCTTGATCCGGAGTGGATCAAGAACGGCGACTGGGCCCGCATTCAGGAATGCACCGCCGAGGCCTTGGCGCTGCTGGACTGACCTGCTTTTACCCAACACTTCGTTGTGTGTTCTACGGCTTTACGGTGCGCTTGGTCGGTGCACCGTTTTTTTTTGCCCAACGAAAAACCTGATCCTGTAGGAGCGAGGCTTGCCCGCGAAGGCGTCAGCCCAGTCACTGGCTCTTATACACATCT